>DATKEK010000260.1:0-14159 GCA_035512195.1 Burkholderiales bacterium | reverse complement strand
CCAGGCTTTCCCCCCGCACCAAGCTGTTCGTGCTCGACACCAACGTGTTGATGCACGATCCGACCAGCCTGTTCCGCTTCCAGGAACACGACATCTACATCCCGATGGCGACGCTGGAGGAACTCGACTCGAACAAGAAGGGCATGTCCGAGGTGTCCCGCAACGCACGCCAGGCGAGCCGCTTCCTCGACGCCATCGTGAGCAGCGCCCCGGATTCCATCGAAACCGGCATCCCGCTGTCGAGCGCCGGCCCGAAAGATGCCACCGGCCGCCTGTTCCTGCAGACCGAGGCGATCAACGGCGAATTGCCGGCGCGGCTCGCCGCGGGCAAGTCCGACAACCAGATCATCGCGGTGGTCAAGCACCTGCAGGACAGCCTCGACAAGCGCGAAGTCATCCTCGTCAGCAAGGACATCAACATGCGCATCAAGGCGCGTGCGCTGGGCCTGGCGACCGAGGATTACTACAGCGACAAGGTGCTGGAAGACACCGACTTGCTGTACACCGGCGTGCGTGAGCTGCCGGCCGATTTCTGGGAAAAGCACGCCAGGGAGATGGAATCCTGGCAGCAGGCGGGACAGACTTTCTACCGGATCCACGGCCCGGTGTGCAACAGCCTGCTGGTAAACGAATTCGTCTTCCAGGAAGCCGACAAGCCGTTCCATGCGCTGGTGAAGGAAGTATCGGGAAAGACCGCGATCCTGCAGACCGTCAAGGACTTCACGCATCAGCGCAAGAGCATCTGGGGAATCGTCGCGCGCAACCGTGAACAGAACTTCGCGCTGAACCTGCTGATGAATCCCGATATCGATTTCATCACCTTGCTGGGGCAGGCCGGTACCGGCAAGACGCTGCTCACGCTGGCGGCAGGCTTGACCCAGACTCTGGAGGAAAAGACCTATTCCGAAATCATCATGACCCGCGTCACCGTTCCGGTGGGCGAGGACATCGGCTTCCTCCCGGGCACCGAGGAAGAGAAGATGACGCCGTGGATGGGCGCACTGGAAGACAACCTGGACGTGCTGAACAAAACCGACGACGATGCCGGCGAGTGGGGCCGCGCCGCCACGCGCGACCTGATCCGTTCGCGCATCAAGGTGAAATCGCTCAACTTCATGCGCGGCCGCACGTTCATCAACAAGTTCCTGATCATCGACGAGGCGCAGAACCTGACGCCGAAGCAGATGAAGACGCTGATCACGCGCGCCGGCCCGGGCACCAAGGTGGTCTGCCTCGGCAACATCGCGCAGATCGACACGCCCTATCTCACCGAAGGCAGTTCCGGTCTCACCTATGTCGTCGACCGCTTCAAGGGATGGCCCCATTCCGGCCATGTCACCCTGATGCGCGGAGAGCGCTCCCGCCTCGCGGACCACGCGGCGGAAGTCCTGTAGCAAGCATCCGGATCCGGGATCGCCTCGGCGGGGTTGCTATTGCCCTGTCGAGGGACTACACTCGACCACAACTTGTGGTAAACCTTCTCCCAAGGGAACACCAGATCTAGTAGAAAAGGTGCCCGGACTCGGATCGACTCCCAATCGCCGCCTGGTTGTGCCAGCGTTCGGGGCCCTGTTCTTTTTCGTCGCGTGCAGTTCTTTCGCGGTCGACATCTGGCAGATCTCCGTGAAATCGCATCGAGGCGAACCGCTGCGCGCCAGCGCTTCCGTGCAGACCGCCGCCGGCGAAGAAATCACCGCCGATTGTCTCGCTCTGGGCGATGAACGCGATGCGCCGGGTACGGACCATCCCCTGCTGCGCGATGCACGCCTGGGCATGTCCGATGCCGGCGACGCCATCGAACTGTCCACCGATGCCCCGATAACCTCGCCCGCGGTGTCCGTGGTGCTGAAAGTGCAATGCCCGGGGCAGCCCTATACCGCGAGACATTTCGACATCCAGCTGCCGCCGCGCGATACCACCGTCCGCGTTGCACAAACGGCGCGAGGCCCCGGCACCAACCTGAAAACAGCCGCCGGCGAATCCCCGGAAAGCATCGCGCGGGTAATGTTTCCGCGCGACCGCAATGCGCAACGCAATCTCGCGCGCGCAATCATCCATACCAATCCCGGATTGTTTCCCGACCAACGCAGCCGCCAGCTTCCCGCCGGTACGACGCTGTTCATACCCGATCTGCGCACGGTTCGCGCGATCGTGGCGGCACTGCCGCCGCCGGCTGTCAGCTCAACGCCGGCGCCGAAGCCGGCCGCAAAGCCTTCCGCAACCGTTCCGCCATCCGCCGTTTCGGCTCCGCCTCGCCCTGCCCGCGAACCGGCAGTCCGACCTGCGCACCGGCCGCGGGAAGCGTCCAGGCTGGTGCTCAGACTTTCCAGCCACGAACTCGACCTGCGTTTCAGCGAAGGCGTCACGGATGCGAAGCGCGAGGAATTGCGCAGGCAGTACCGCGGTGAACCGCTGCGGGCTGCGCGCCCGCCCGTGGTGGCGCCGGATACCGCCGCGCTGGAACTGAAAATTGCCGAGCTCCGCGACTCGCAATCGGTGATCGACAGTCAGCTGAAATCGCTCGAAGACGCGGTCGAAGGCTTGCGCAAGGCCATCGTCGCCTTCACGCCGCAGCCGCGACCCGCGCCCGCACCTACGCCGCGGCCAGAGCCTCGACCGGCGCCTCAGCCTGTGCTGGCAAAGAAGGAAACGCCCTGGCTGCTTTGGGCGGTGATTGCGTTCATGGCGGTTTTGGTGGCGGCAGGCGCCTTCCGGCTCGGGCGGCGCATCCAGGCGCGCAATCTGATGCGCGAACACGAGCAGCGGATCGACTCTCTGCTGGACGAGGCACGTGCCGCTGCAGGTCCTTTGTTTACACCGGGCGAGCCGGAACAATCCCCGCGGACGGTACCGGCCCCGAGGCCGCGCCGGCCCGCCGCCCGCCCCGCGCCGCCGGTCGCCGATGCCGCAGAATCTGCAGCCGATGCTGCCGCCCGGAAAGCAAGCAACCAGTTGCTCGCGGGAGCAGACGAACCCGGTCTCGCCGTTGCAACTCAGCCGAACGCGACCAGCGGTGTCGATCTCGAACTCGACAGGGGCCCCGCTGCACAGACCGATGAAGCGCTTGCGGTTTCTACCAACCTGCGCCAGGCCATGGACCTCGCGCTCGACAATTCGCGCTCGATGTTCACCGACGTGGACCGCTTCATCGCGCTCGGCCGTACGCAGAACGCAATCAGCCTGCTGGAGTTCCAGGTCCATAAGGACCCGAACGACCGCGACTCCTGGATCAAACTGCTGGCGATCTATCGCCAGGAAGCCATGGACAGGGAATTCGAACGCGCCCACCGCGAGTTCAAACAGCGCTTCCCCGGCGACACCACGGAGTGACCACGAATTTCACCAAAGTGACACAGGGAAAACATCAAGAGCGAAACACGACGGCACGAAGACACGAAGAGAAACAGAAACCGATTGGGGACTGGTTCGCTACCGTAGTCCCCCATTCGACGCATGTTCCAGTAACCCGGGGTGTGAGTTTCTCGCGTGAGCCAAACCACGAACGCCGCAGGGACGAAACATCACCACTTTTCGACGAGTTTCGTCGTTCTTCTTCGCGTCTTCGTGTCTTCGTGTTTCGCTTTTCTTTCTGAGCCCGGCTCTGCCGGGTATCAGAACCGCGACGGATCCGCGAAGTTGGCAAAGCGGGTGAACTCGCCCTGGAAGGTCAGCATGACGGTGCCGATCGGGCCGTTGCGCTGCTTGCCGATGATGACCTCGGCGCGACCCTTGTCCGCCGTGTCGGGGTTGTAGACTTCGTCACGGTAAATGAACAGGATCAAGTCCGCGTCCTGCTCGATCGCGCCCGATTCGCGCAGGTCCGACATCACCGGCCGCTTGTTGGGGCGCTGCTCCAGCGAACGGTTCAACTGCGACAGCGCCATCACCGGCACGTTCAGCTCCTTCGCCAGCGCCTTGAGCGAGCGCGAAATCTCGGAAATCTCCGTCGCCCGGTTCTCGCCGCTGGAGGCGGCCGACATCAACTGCAGGTAATCCACCACGATCAGCCCGAGCTTGCCGAAGTGGCGATGCAGCCGCCGGGCGCGTGCACGCAATTCCAGGGCGTTCAGCGCGGCGGTCTCGTCGATCTGTATCGGCGCTTCGTTCAGCTTGCCGACCGCATCGGTCAGCCGCCGCCAGTCCTCGTCCGCCAAGCGCCCGGTACGCACCTTGTGCTGATCGAGTTTGCCGACCGCGCCAAGCATCCGCATCACCAACTGGGTCGCCGACATTTCCATCGAGAACACTCCGACCGGCAGCCCCGCCTCGAGCGCGACGTGTTCCGCAATGTTCAGCGCCAGCGCGGTTTTTCCCATCGACGGCCTGCCGGCGACGATTACCAGGTCGCCAGGTTGCAGCCCGGAAGTCATGCGATCGAGATCGGTAAAGCCGGTGGGAACGCCGGTGACATCACTCGGATTATCGCGGTTGTACAGCAGGTCGATGCGCTCCACCACCTGCGTGAGCAGCGGCGGCATATCGAGGAAACCCTGCCTCCCGCGCGAACCTTCTTCTGAAATCGAAAAAATCCTTGACTCGGCTTCATCCAGTAACTGGGGCGCTTCGCGCCCCATTGGGTTATACGCGGAGTCTGCAATCTCGGTCGCGGTCTCGGCGAGCTTTCGCATGATCGCGCGCTCGCGGACGATCTCCGCATAGCGACGGATATTGGCGCTGGAAGGCGTGTTCTGGGCGAGTGCGCCAAGATACGCGAGCCCGCCCACGGTCTCCAGCTCGCGGGTGCTCTCCATGCTTTCGGACACGGTGATCACGTCCGCCGGCCGCGACGCCTCGACCAGCTTGGAGATGTGGCGGTAGATGACGCGATGATCGGCGCGGTAGAAGTCCGATTCGCCAAGCAGATCCGCGATCCGTTCCCACGCCGAATTGTCCAGCAACAGGCCGCCGAGCACAGACTGCTCCGCTTCGACCGAATGCGGCGGCAGCTTGATCAGCTCGACCTGAGCATCCTGCAGCCGTTGCGTTGCTGCTTGCGCCATGCTTCTCCCTGAATGATCCCGCTGGTTGTTATATTGCACGTGCGCTACGGACTGCGCGTAAGTTTAGTGGAAACGATCCAGCGCGCGACAGAAAAAAAAGCGCGCACTCAACTTCGCGACAGAACCGCTTGAGAGAAAAACAAAAAGGCCGCACGGAGCACCGTGCGGCCTGCTAGCGCCTGTCGTCGACCGGCGACGGATGCTGTCACTGCCTGCGTTGCTCAGCCCTCGCCCAGAACCGAAACCGTGATCTTGACTTCGAGATCGCTGTGCAGGTCGATGCCGATCTGATAGTCCCCTACCTGCTTCAGCGGCCCGCCTGGCAGACGGATCTTCGATTTGGCAACGTCGTGGCCCTGCGTCTTCAACGCCTCGGAGATATCGAAGTTGGTAACCGAGCCGAACAGGCGGCCATCGACGCCGGCCTTCTGCGTGATCTGGATCATCAACCCTTCCAGCTTGGCCGCGCGTTCCTGCGCTTCGCCCAGCGCCTTTGCCTGCTGCGCTTCCAGTTCGGTACGACGCTGTTCGAATGCCGCCATGTTCTCCGGCGTGGCGCGCTTGGCTTTGCCTTGTGGAATGAGATAGTTGCGCGCGAAGCCGTCCTTCACCTTCACCACGTCGCCAAGGTGCCCCACGTTGTGCAACGATTCCAACAGAATGATCTGCATGGCTTTGCTCCTCAGTGCACGTCGGTGTACGGCATCAGCGCGAGAAACCGCGCGCGCTTCACCGCAACCGACAACTGGCGCTGATAGCGCGCCTTGGTTCCGGTAATGCGGGCCGGAATGATCTTGCCGTTCTCGTTAATGAAGTCCTTGAGGATCTCGATGTCCTTGTAGTCGACTTCAGCGATCTTCTCCGCCGTGAAACGACAGAACTTGCGGCGACGGAAAAGCGGCCGGTTGCTGCGCTCGCGCTTGTCCTTGCCTTTGCCCTTACTGCCTGAGTAACGTGCCATTTGTATCTGCCCTCAAATCAATTCGAAATTCGTCACATGCAGCACATTGTGCCGCGACAATCTGCTCTTCTGCGCCAGGAAGCCCTCGAACCTGCACTCGACTCCGGTTGCCAGCTTGACCAGTCTTTCGGCCAGTTCCCCGAGCGCCACACCGTCTATTTCCAGCGCCACGCTCCTGCTTCTGCCTGCCTCGACCTGATCGGAAACATGACCAATGCGGAAATTCAATGCCGGCAGGCCCGAAGGCGTGAACCTGAGTTCACCGCGCTCAACCAGAGTCCCGGTCAGAGCGACCTCGTTGCGGCTCACCCAATCACTTGTCGGCTTCTGCCGGAACCGGAGCCTCGGCGGCGGGTTCCTGTTTCGCGGGTTCTTGTTTCGCCGGCTCCGGCCTGGCCGCCTCGCCTACCAGGGCGCGCGACTTGTCTTCCTTCATCATCGGCGAAGGTTCGACCACCGCGCGCGTCATCTTGACGGTCAGGTGGCGCAGGACGGCGTCATTGAACTTGAAACCGTGCTCGAGTTCCTCAAGTACCGCCTGGTTGCACTCTATGTTCATCAGAACATAGTGCGCCTTGTGCACTTTCTGGATCGGGAAGGCCAGTTGCCGGCGGCCCCAGTCTTCAAGGCGGTGTATCTTGCCGCCGCTCTGGGTAACGATGCCGCGATAGCGGTCGATCATTGCGGACACCTGCTCGCTCTGATCGGGATGGACGATGAATACGATTTCGTAATGCCGCATTGATGCTCCTTTTGGGTTAAGCGCCCATCGATGCGGGCGGAAAGCCTCCCGGAATGCGGGTCCAGTGAGGCAAGGGGTCGGAAAGGCGCGGATTATACACGCATCCCCTTGTGTATCAAACGCTTGGTGAGAAACCTGGACTCAACCGATGCAGAGAACACCGCGGCGGATCTGCTCTCCCAGTTCGAACGCATGCGCCAGCCCGACGACGCCGAATCCCAGCACCAGCGAGCCGGACGCGAGCCGCACCAGCCGCGCGCGCAGGAAACGGCCGAGCCGTGCGACCAGCAGGCCCGCCGCCAGCAGATTCGGCAGCGTACCGAGGCCGAACGCCACCATCAGCGCAGCGCCCTGCAGCGCGCTGCCGGCGAACAACGCGGTGGCGAGCACCGCATACACCAGCCCGCATGGCAGCCAGCCCCACATCAGGCCTACGCCCAGCGCGCGCGGCAGCGTATTCGCAGGGAGCATGCGCCCCGCGTACGGTTGAATGCGCAACCACAGCCAGCGGCCGGCGGATTCGAATCGAGTCACGATGGCGCTGATGCCGGCGAGGTATAGCCCGAACAACACCAGCATGACGTTTGCCAGCACGTAGAGCGCGAGCTGCACCGGCAGCACGTCTGAGAGCAGCAGGCCGAGGCCGCCGATCGAGCCCGCGATTGCGCCGGCGGCCGCGTAGCTGGAGATCCGGCCAGTGCTGTACACGAGATGCAGCGGCAGGCGGCCCCCGCCCGGCTGCGTAGACAGGGCGCCGACGATGCCGCCGCACATGCCTGCGCAGTGGCCGCCACCGAGGAGCCCTACGATGAACACCGCAAGGTAGCTCGCCTCGGGCATCACATCACCTTGGAGTACGAAGCGCGCTGCCGGCCTTCGCGCAGATACCGGTCGAACACCATGCAGATCGCGCGCACCACGTAGCGTCCGCGCGGCGTCACCGTGAGCCAGTCGTCGTCGGTCTCGAGCAGCCTTGCCTCGACGAATGGCTTCAGTTCTTCCAGTTCGGCAACGAAGTAGCGGTCGAAATCGATCAGGTGCGAAATCTCCACGGATTCCTTCGCGAGTTCGAAATTGCACATCAGGGCCTGGATGACCGAGCGCCTTACCAAGTCGTCCGGGCTCAGCTCGATACCGCGCAGCATCGGCAGAAGGCCCGCATCCAGCCGATCGTAGTACTCGTCCAGGGTGCGCACGTTCTGGCTGTAGGTCGGACCGATCTTGCCGATCGCGGTGATGCCGAGTCCCAGCATATCGCAGTCGGCATGGGTCGAGTATCCCTGGAAGTTCCGGTGCAGCCTTCCCTGTCGCTGGGCGACAGCGAGATCGTCCTCGGGTTTGGCGAAGTGATCCATGCCGATATGCACGTAGCCGGCCTGCCCAAGGCGCCGCACGGCCAGGCTGAAGATCTGCAACCGCGTGTCCAGATCCGGAAGTTCCGCCTCGTTGATGCGACGCTGCGGCTTGAAGATCTGTGGCAGGTGCGCGTAGTTGTAGAGGGCACTGCGGTCAGGCGCCACCTCGACGATCTTCTCCAGCGTGCGATTGAAACCGATGACGTTCTGGCGCGGCAGCCCGTAAATCAGATCCACATTCACCGAGCGGAACCCCGCGGCGCGCGCCGCCTCGATGGTCTCGATGGTCTGTGCCTCAGACTGAATCCGGTTCACCGCCTTCTGCACATCGGGATCGAAGTCCTGCACACCGACGGATATCCGATTGAACCCCAGTTCCGCGAGCAGGTGAATCGTGTCCACGTTCACCGAGCGCGGATCGACCTCGATCGAGCATTCGGCGTCGTCGGCATGCTCGAAGTGCGCGCAAAGAATCTCCGCCAGCTGTCGCAGTTCCGCGTCGCTCAGGAAGGTCGGCGTACCGCCGCCGAGATGCACCTGTGTAACCCGCCGGTCATCCAGCAGGGCGGACTGCAGCGCGACCTCTTTTTCTACGTATTTCAGATACTTGGCGGAACGCCCATGATCCTTGGTAACGACCTTGTTGCAGCCGCAGTAATAGCAGATGGTGCTGCAGAACGGCAGATGCACATATAATGAAAGCGGCCGAAAAAAACCTCCGATGCTCCGCTTCCGCAGCCAGGTTTCATAGGTCTGCGGGCCGAATGCCTCGACAAAGCGGTCGGCCGTCGGGTAGGAGGTGTATCGTGGCCCGCTGCCCTCGAAGCGCCGCAACACCTCTGTATCTACGGCAGGAACTGCTGTTGAAGCGCACATGGGAATTGGTCTCGACACCTGCCGGTTCAGGGATTTCACACGAGAACTCTAGGCTGGCAACCGGTTTCCGTCGTTGATTGAGATCAAATACCCGCCTTCGGAAAGTAGCAAGAACGTGGCACAAACCAAGATCGTTCCGATGTTCAATCCCGAGACGTTTCGAACCGCCTGTTCGAACTGCAGCTTGCGCGAACTGTGCCTGCCGCTCGGCCTGACCGGCGATGAAATCGAGCAGCTCGATATGCTGGTTCGGGTCCGAAAGCAGCTCAAAAAGGGCGAGCATGTCTATCGTGCCGGCAACAAGTTCGAGGCGCTGTATGCCGTGCGCTCCGGCTTCCTGAAGACCAGCCTGCTGAACGAGGATGGCCGGGACCAGGTCACCGGCTTTCACATGACCGGCGAGATCATGGGACTGGATGGCATCAGCACCGAGCGTCATCCCTGCGACGCAGTCGCGCTCGAGGACAGCGAGATTTGCGTGATCCCGTTTTCCAGACTCGAAGAACTGTCGCGCGACATTCCTTCGTTGCAGCACCACTTCCACAAGGTCATGAGCCGCGAGATCGTGCGCGACCAGGGCGTGATGATGCTCTTGGGCAGCATGCGCGCCGAGGAGCGGGTCGCCGCCTTTCTGCTGAATCTGTCGCAGCGCTGGACCGCGCGCGGATATTCCGCCTCGGAGTTTTACCTGCGCATGACACGCGAGGAAATCGGCAGTTATCTCGGTTTGAAACTGGAAACCGTGAGCCGCGTGTTTTCGCGCTTCCAGGAAGACGGCCTGGTCGCCGTCCAGCAGAAGCACATCCGCATCCTCGATCTCGCGCGTCTGCGCGAGCTCATCGGCCAGCGCTGCTGAAGCACCCTCACACGATCGTATTGGACACAGGAAAACGGACGGCCAAGTGGCCGCCCGGCAGCCGCCGGCGCCGACGCGCTACTGGCGATTGACCTCGTCGGAGGGACGCTGCAGGAAGCAGGTGAACGCGCTGGACGCCGCGGCCACCGCCCAGAACGCGAAGAAGCCGACCGAGTACACCGCGGTACGGCTCCAGGTCAGCGGCAACCCGAACAGCGCCAGGTCCATCGGATCGAATGCGGTGAAGAACAGTGCCTCCGCGACCCCGGCCACTATGAACGATGGCCACAGGATGTAGATCAGCCTTCTGCCGTTGCTCACTGCATGTCTCCGCTCAGATCTTTTCGGCTGCAAGCTGCAGCCCGCTTTCCGTCGCCGCCAGCCTGCCCGCCAGCCGCCAGGTCCGGTCGGCATTTTCGAGCTGGACCTGCCAGCGCGTCGCCGCAGGTCGTGCGAGTTCGCCTTCGTACCAGCCGCTGGCGATCGGAGTCAGCACAATACCGACGTCCTTCTCTGCCAGGGTCGGATGCACGAGTCTCAGCTTGAGCGTCGGCGAGGTTGCGGCGTCGCCCTGCAGGAATACCCTCACCAGGCTCTCGCTGAACATCACCTGCGCGCGCAGCCCGAGTTCCGCCGCATGCCGTTCGCGCTCGATAACCATGTTGATTGCCAGGCCTCGCTTGTAATAGTCGTCTGCAACCAGGCCGTCCTGGTTCTTCACCGCGATCGTCAGCAGCGTTATGCCCAGCACTACCGACGCACCCGGTATCGACATCACAATCCACGGCCAGGGTTCGCGATACCATGGCCCGGCAGCTTTCTCGGTTGATTCCACGAACTTCTCCTTCACGGCACCACGAAGGTCGCCTTCTCGTTGATCACCAGTTCCTCGTCCGGGCCGCCGACCGTACGGATGCTGAACTGCACCTGGTTGGCGCCCGGGCGCGTATTCTCGCGCGCGGCGCGCAGCCGCACTGGCACCGGCCTCGCGCTGGCAGGGCCCATCTCGATCGGCTGGCGTTCAGACTCGATCTCGATGCCGTCGATGCCACTCACCGTGATCACGAAGCTGCGCGCCTTCTCGGAGGTGTTCATGATCTGCAGCCGGTACACGTTCTCTATCACCGGGTCGTCTGCATACGCAGTGGCAATGCGGTCCCGGATGACGTCGACCTTCACCGGCACGCGGTTGTACAAGGTCACCCCCGCGGCGATGATGATCGCCCACAGGATTGCGGTGTACAGCAGCACGCGCGGGCGCACTATGCGCTTCACCATCTGCGCCGACGAAAAATGCTTCTCGAGGGCGTTCTCGCTCGAGTAGCGGATCAACCCGCGCGGATAACCCATCTTGTCCATCACCTGGTCGCAGCCGTCTATGCACGCCGCGCAGCCGATGCATTCGTACTGCAGGCCATCGCGGATGTCGATGCCGGTCGGGCAGACCTGCACGCAGATCCCGCAGTCCACGCAGTCGCCCAGTCCCTTTGCCTTGTGGTCGGTCGACTTCGAGCGCGATCCGCGCGGTTCGCCGCGTTCGTCGTCGTAAGAAATGATCAGCGTGTCGCGATCGAACATCACGCCCTGGAACCGCGCGTACGGACACATGTATTTGCACACCTGCTCGCGCATCCAGCCGGCATTGCCGTAGGTCGCGAAACCGTAGAACAGGACCCAGAACGTCTCCCACGGCCCCAGCGCGAAGGCGAACATCCTGCCCCACAGCTCGATGATCGGGGTGAAATAGCCGACGAAGGTAAAACCGGTCCACAAAGCGAGCACGATCCACACGCCGTGCTTCGCCGCTTTGAGCCCGGCCTTGCGCGCAGACAAAGACGACTGATCGAGCTTCATGCGCTTCAGGCGGTCGCCCTCGATCTGGCGCTCGATCCACATGAACATTTCCGTATACACGGTCTGCGGGCAGGCATACCCGCACCACAGCCGCCCGGCCACCGCGGTGAACAGAAACAACGAATACGCCGAGATGATCAGCAGGACGGTGAGATAGACGATGTCCTGCGGCCAGAACACCAGCCCGAAAATGTAGAACTTGCGATTGACCAGATCGAACAGCACTGCCTGCCGGTCGTTCCACATGAGCCATGGCAGACCGTAGAACACGACCTGCGTGCCACACACGAAGATCCAGCGCCAGATCGCGAACGTGCCGGTGACCGCCCGCGGATAGATCTTGCGCCGTATCTCGTACAGCGCCTGCTCGGCGGGTTCGGTGGTCAGTTTGGACTTTCCGGGAGACTGCACTGGCTAAACAACATGGGAGGGGTGAAGACAATCAAAATCGAACCACCAAGATCACCAAGGACACCAAGAGAAGCGAAAGAAATCGATCTCTCGAGTAGTTCTGTTTTCTTGGTGCCCTTGGTGGTTCGCTATAAGGTTTCCGCCTTCAGCGCACGTTGGACAACCCCCACACGTACGCGGTCAAAACGTGGACTATTTCTTCGCCGAGGAATTCACCCCAGGGCGGCATCACGCCATGGCGGCCGCGGCGGATGGTTTGCATGATCGCGGTTTCGCCGCCGCCATAGGTCCATACGCCGTCGGTCAGGTTCGGCGCGCCGAGCATCTGGTTGCCGGTGCCGTCCACGCCGTGGCATACCGCGCACTGGGCCTGAAAGTTGTCGGCGCCGCGCGCCGCGCGCAGGTTGTCGTAAGTCAGTCCGGCAATGCGAAGCACGTGATGCGCGGTGTCCTTCACGCCTTCTTCGCCGAGTACCCCGCCATGCGCCGGCATGATCCCCTGCCGCCCCTGCACGATGCTGGCGCGGATAGATTCAGGGTCGCCGCCCCAGTTCCAGTTACCATCGGCAAGGTTCGGAAAACCACGGCTGCCGCGCGCGTCCGACGCGTGGCACTGCGAGCAGTAGTTCAGGAACAGACGCTGCCCGATCTCGCGCGCCTGCGCATCGGCCGCCACTTCCTCCACGTCCATCGCCGTATACCTGGCGAAAATCGGCCCGAAGCGCTCGTCCGCGCGGGCCATCTCGGCTTCGTAGCGGTCGGCGGAACTCCATTTGAGCGTGCCCGACCATGCACCGAGCCCGGGATACAGCACCAGGTAGATCAGTCCGAAAACGATGGTGATGTAGAACATCCACATCCACCAGCGCGGCATCGGATTGTTGTACTCGGCGAGGTCGCCGTCCCACACGTGCCCGGTGATCTCTGCCTTCTCGCCCGGCGCGAGCCGGCGGGTGGTCATGGACCAGAGGAACACCCCGCAGGCAAGAATGCTGACGATGGAGATAACGGCGACGTACCAGCTCCAGAAGTCATGTATGAAATCGCTCACTTGCCGCTCCTGTTTTTATCTATTGGTTCGTCGTCTTCAAGCGGCATGCGTGCCGCCTTGTCGAAGTCTTCCTTGCGCCGGCTGCTGAAGGCCCAGAATACGATGCCGATGAACACCACGAACATGATCACGGTAAAGACAATGCGAAGATCGGTTATCCAGTCCATGGCCTCACCGTGAACGGATTGCGGTGCCGAGCACCTGCAAATGGGCAATCAGGGCATCCATCTCGGTCTTCCCGCGCACTTTTTCCGCCGCCTCCGCGACCTGCTCGTCGGTGTAAGGGGTGCCGAGACGCTGCAGCGCGCGCATTTTTCTCTCAGTCACGTTCTCATCGATCAGTCGGGTCGCGAGCCACGGATACGCCGGCATGTTCGATTCCGGCACCACGTCGCGCGGCTGGATCAGATGGATGCGGTGCCACTCGTCGCTGTAGCGCCCGCCGACACGCGCCAGGTCCGGCCCGGTGCGCTTGCTGCCCCACTGGAACGGGCGGTCGTAGACGAACTCGCCTGCCACCGAGTAGTGGCCGTAGCGTTCGGTCTCGGCCCGGAACGGCCGGATCATCTGCGAGTGGCAGTTGTAGCAGCCCTCTTTCACGTACACGTCGCGCCCTTCGAGTTGCAGCGCGGTGTAGGGTTGCACGCCTTCGACCGGCTCGGTGGTCGAGCGCTGGAAGAACAGCGG
The DNA here is from genome assembly GCA_035512195.1 of Burkholderiales bacterium. Classification (GTDB taxonomy): domain Bacteria; phylum Pseudomonadota; class Gammaproteobacteria; order Burkholderiales; family Eutrophovitaceae; genus DATKEK01. Next base: position 366 of record DATKEK010000260.1, on the reverse strand, counting down.
CACGATCTGCACCAGCCCTCCTACAGATACCACCAGGATCGTCAGCACGATCAGCAGGCTGACGTTCTTTTCGATCCGGCTCTGGAGATTTTCCACTTCCATGTCGGCTCCCTCAGGCGTGCGCGCCGGCGGGGGCCGGGATGCGCGCTTCGGCGGGCTTCGCACCTGCCACCGTTTTCCACACGTTCCACGCCATGATCAGCATGCCGGCGAAGAACAGGATGCCGCCGAGCAGGCGGATGGCGTAGAACGGATAAGTCGACTTCACACTCTCGACGAACGTATAGGTGAGCGTGCCGTCCGGATTCACCGCGCGCCACATCAGTCCCTGCATCACTCCGGCGATCCACATCGCAGCGATGTACA
>DATKEK010000259.1:0-3124 GCA_035512195.1 Burkholderiales bacterium | reverse complement strand
TAAGAGAGAAGGCTTCGCACATCACGCCGGTGCCGGGGGGTGTCGGGCCGATGACGATCACCATGCTGCTGGGCAACACCATACAGGCCGCGGAACGGATGGCGGAGAGTGCGGCTGCCGAATCGGGCGGTCGCGCAGGTGCGGCGCTGCAGCGATAGGCAACGCGCGCTTGCGAGCCGGGCCGGGATGTTCAACGATCGCGCCGATGCGGCACTGAAGCTTGCCGCCGCTCTGGCGCGCTACCGCGGCCGTAATCCCCTGGTGCTCGGAATTCCGCGCGGGGCGGTGCCGATGGCCGCCGTCATCGCGCGTGATCTGAACGGCGAGGCCGACGTGGTGCTGGTGCGCAAGCTGCCGGCGCCGGGAAACCCTGAGTACGCGATTGGCGCGGTCGATGAGTCGGGCTGGTCGTATCTCACGCCGCATGCCGCCGCAGCCGGCGCGTCGGCGGAATACGTCGAAGCGGAAAAGCGGCGGCAGTGCGACCTGATGCGCGAAAGGCGCGCGTCGTATACGGCACACCGGGCGCCGATCGAACCCGCGGGACGCATCGTGATCGTGGTCGACGACGGCCTCGCGACCGGCTCGACCATGATTGCGGCATTGCATGCGCTGCGCGCGAAAGGTGCCGGCAGGCTGGTGTGCGCGGTGCCGGTCGCGCCGCCGGAGGCGGTGGAGAAAGTGCGGCCGCTGTGTGACGAGATCGTTTGCCTGGAAACGCCAGCGGACTTCTACGCGGTCGGGCAGTTCTACCGGCAGTTCCCGCAGGTAGAAGACCGGGAAGTCATCCGCGCGCTATCGAACCAGTAGGGAAAGGCCTGAACAGGCGTCGGAAGCGGAAAGCTGGACTGCGCCAGACGGCGGACCGGCACACGCTTCGTCCAGAGGGCGGGTCGCGTGTTCCCCATGACCTGCGTGGCTAGTCGTTGGGCATCAGATGCTGGGCAAACCAGTCCGCGGCGAGTTGTGCGACATGATCGAGCGAACCGGGCTCCTCGAACAGGTGGCCGGCGCCCGGTACCACGGAGAGCCTTTTCTCGCATTGCATCGATGCGAACGCCTCGCGATTCAGCGCGAGCACCGACACGTCGCGGCCGCCCATGATCAGCAGCGTCGGCGCGGCAAGCCGTCGCAGCGATTCCTGTCCTGCGAGGTCCGGACGTCCGCCGCGGGAGACCACCGCGCGGGGTTTCGATGCATCCAGTGCGGCGGCGCGAATCGCAGCGGCGGCACCGGTGCTTGCACCAAAATAGCCGAGCTTCAGTGTTGCGAGATGGTCCTGCCGCTTCACCCAGTCCGCTGCCACCAGCAGTCGTTCGGTCAGCAGGTCGATATCGAACTTGGTGCGGTAGTGCACGTCTTCAGCGGGGGTCAGCAGGTCGAACAGCAGCGTGGCCATTCCCCGCGCATGCAGCACGCCGGCGACGTAAGTATTGCGCGGGCTGTGGCGGCTGCTGCCGCTGCCGTGCGCGAACAGAACCAGCGCGCGTGCGTCCGCCGGGCAGGTGAGAGATCCCTGCAGGACGCCGGCATCGATCGGGATGCTGACAGTATCGGGTGCGGCGGAATCGGTCACGGAACCCGTTTGTCAGCGCACGGCGGCGGGCCGGATCGCCACCGGTATGCGCCGTGGGCCGAACTGCCCTTCGAAGCGCTCGAAACGCCCATCGATCCGCTCCCCGCATTGGGGGCAGCAACCCGACGCATCGACCCGGTAGGCGAGGATGCGATGCCAGTCGCGCACGATCAGGGCGGTGCTGCACTTCGGGCAGTCAGTCGTGCCGCCCTCGGTGTCGTGCACGTTGCCGGTGTAGACGTAACGCAAACCCTGGTCGATGGCGATGCGGCGTGCACGCGTGAGCGTTGCCGGCGGCGTCGGCGGCAGGTCGTTGAGTTTCCAGTCCGGGTGGAAGGCGGTGAAGTGCAGCGGCACATCCGTGCCCAGCTCTTCCGCGATCCAGCGGCACATGCGGAAGATCTCGTCGTCGGAGTCGTTACGCGTCGGAATCAGCAAAGTGGTGATCTCGAGCCAGACGTCGGTCTGGTGTCGCAGGTAGAGCAGGGTATCCAGCACCGGCTGCAGATGCGATCCGGTGAGCTTGAAGTAGAACTCTTCGGTAAATGCCTTGAGATCGACATTTGCCGCGTCCATCTTCGCAAAGAATTCCCGGCGCGGCGCGTCATGCATGTACCCCGCGGTCACCGCGACCGTCTGCACGCCTTTCACGCGGCAGGCATCCGCCACGTCCATCGCGTATTCGGCGAAGATCACCGGGTCGTTGTAGGTGAAGGCGACACTCTTGCAGCCGCTGCGTGCTGCCGCCTCGGCGATGTCTTCCGGGCTCGCCTGGTCCATCAGCCGGTCCATGTCGCGCGACTTCGAGATGTCCCAGTTCTGGCAGAACTTGCACGCGAGATTGCAGCCGGCGGTGCCGAAGGACAGCACACTCGATCCCGGGAAAAAATGGTTCAGCGGCTTCTTCTCGATCGGATCGATGCAGAAGCCTGACGATCGGCCATAGGTGGTGAGCAGCATGCGGTCACCTTCGCGCATGCGCACGAAGCAGGCGCCGCGCTGGCCCTCGTGCAGCCGGCAGTCGCGCGGGCACAGATCGCATTGCAGCCTGCCGTCCGACAGCACATGCCACCAGCGCGCAGGGTAATGCGACTGCGTCATGCGTTTTCCGACCATTTGTCCACCCGGTAACGATACAGGCGCAGCGACTCGGACCAGAAGTCTGCGGGCAGGCCTGCCTTGCGCTTCAGTTCGGCGAGAAACAGCCTGGGTTCCTGCAGACTGTCCCACACCTGGGGCAGAAAGGTGCCGCGCCTGCCGTTGCATTCGAGCACCACACCGTCGACGCCGGGCTCGAGCTGTGTCGCCGCTTCGTTCTCGTCCTGAAAAGCGATTGGCGCGAGCGGCGACAACAGCGATACCTGAATCAGCGTGCAGTTGAGTTCATCCGCGGTCAGTGACGGGAAACGCGGGTCGCCAAACGCGGCGGCCCGTGCATTCTCCCTGACGTCGTCGCGCAGCGGGCGGCGCGCTTCCAGGCTGCCGATGCAGCCGCGCAGGCGATCGGACTGCATGAGCGTCACGAAGCTGGCGCCCGGCGCAGACAAA
>DATKEK010000258.1:0-10397 GCA_035512195.1 Burkholderiales bacterium | reverse complement strand
TCCCGGAAATCCACTGGGACTACTGCACCACGGAAGTCATGGTGATGGAGCGCATGTTCGGTACGCCGATCAGCCAGGGGCAGGTGCTTCGCCAGCAGAGTGTGGACTTGCCGAAGCTCGCGCGCGCCGGCGTCGAGATCTTCGTCACCCAGGTGTTCAGGGACGGGTTCTTCCATGCCGACATGCACCCGGGAAATATCCTGGTCGCGGCGGACGGCCGCTACGTGGCGCTGGACTTCGGCATCATGGGGACGCTGACCGAGGTCGACAAGAACTATCTCGCACAGAACTTCCTGGCTTTTTTCCGCCGCGACTACCGGCGGGTCGCGCAGGCGCACGTGGAAGCCGGCTGGATACCGGCGGATACGCGCGTGGACGAGTTCGAGTCTGCGCTGCGCGCGGTGTGCGAACCGATCTTTGACAAACCGTTGAAGGAGATCTCCTTCGGCAAGCTGCTGCTGCGACTGTTCCAGACCTCGCGCCGTTTCAACGTCGAGATCCAGCCGCAACTCGTGCTGCTGCAGAAGACGCTGCTGAACATAGAAGGACTCGGCCGCGAGCTCGATCCGGACCTGGATCTGTGGAAGACCGCCAAGCCGTATCTCGAGCGCTGGATGTCCGAGCAGATCGGCTGGCGCGGGCTGCTGGCGAACCTGCAGAAGGAAGCGCCGCACTGGGCAACCGCGCTGCCGGAACTGCCACGGCTGGTGCATCGGGCGCTGTCGCAGCACGATCTGCCGAAACTGCAGGCTGCGGTGAACGCATTGCGCGAGCAGCAGCGACGTCACACCCGGCTGCTCGCGCTCGCGGTCGCTCTGCTCGGGACGATCGGAGTTTTACTGCTGGCGATGTTGTTGCACTGACACAACATCCGGACGCAGATCCAACAGCGACTGTGACGTTTCATAAAAGCGTCATATGGCGCCATCAGAATGCACACCGTTGATGCACCGCCGCGAAAGCGGAGGGGCAATGCAGCATCGGTTTACGCATCAATGGCGCTCGGGGAGTGCATATCCCGTCCGGAGCGGTCGAAACGCCTTTTCTGTGTACAGGAGAAAGCAATGGAAGTTAAGAAAACCGCGATTCCGAAGCGTCTCGTGCTGGCCGCTTCGATCGCCGCAATGCTCGGCACGGCGCCGACGTTCGCGCAGGACGCGAACGATATCAAGGCCACGTTCCGCGACGGTCTGCGCTTCGAAACCGCCGACAAGCAGCATTCGTTCGGAATTACCGGCCGCGTGCACTTCGATTACCGCAGTTTCTCGCCCTCCGATTCGGTGGCGAACACGTTCGACATCCGCCGTGCCCGTCTCGGTTTCAATGGCAAGGTGTACGAAAACATAAACTTCGAAGTCGTTGGCGAATTTACCGCCGGCACTTCGCTGGACGTGGCGTGGATCAACTACGGGTTCTTCGGCAAAAACGCGCAGATCCGCGTCGGCCAGTTCAAGATGCCGTTCCACCTGGAAACGTTGATGAGCTCCAACAACATTACCTTCCAGGAGCGCTCGTTCAGTTCGTCTCTGGCGCCCGGCAAGGAGCGCGGGGTGATGGTTCATGGTTCTCCGGCTGCAGGATTTACTTACGCGGTCGCTGCCTCGATCGGTGCGGGGCAGAACAACAATGAAAGTGATCCGGTAGAAGATGACATGGATCTGATGGGTAGGGTGACATTCAACATTCCGGAGATGATGGGCAACAAGGACATTGTCGGTCACCTCGGCCTGGCCTACACCACCACCACGCAACCGGCCGGTGCTACTACAAGTGGTATCCGGACCGAAGGCCGCGGTGCGACGTTCTTCGCGGGTACCACTCCCGGCGTGGCATATGACCGCGACAGGCTTGGCCTGGAAGCGGCGTTCGCGACCGGCCCGTTCAAGGTCCAGGCCGAATGGGTGAACGTCGAGTTCGATGCCGCCGGATCGAAGCGGGAACTCGACACGTACTACATCTACGGTGCATGGGCCATCACCGGCGAGAGCTATGCCAAGGCCTATCGCAACGGCGTGTTCGGCGGCATCAAGCCGAGCAAGCAATATGGCAAGGAGGGCGGGACCGGCGCCTGGGTCGTCGGCGTGCGTTACGATAAGTGGGATGCCGGCGATTTTCCTGCGGGCACGTTCACCGGCACCGGCGAAGCGGATGCCATCACGGTCGGCCTGAACTGGCACCCGACCGGCATGACCCGCTTCATGCTCAACTACATCATGACCGACTACGACACCCCGGTCACGGTCAACGGCGTCGCGCGCGACGACGAGAAAGCGATCACGCTGCGCGCGCAGATCAACTGGTAACAACGTGCTGCACGGGGTCCTCTTCGCGAGGACCCCTTTCGCCCCAAGCTTAAGCCGGTAACGTTCCAGCCGCGCGCCTTCCATCTCCCGATGGAAGCCCGCGGCTTCTTTTTTTTGCCTGCCTGCCCGGCGCCGACCGTAGAATTGCGGCTTCGCAGACCGGGCCGCACATGGCGCTACTGGAAATCCGCAACGTCACCCGGCGTTTCGGCGACTTCACCGCGGTGGACAACGTCAGCCTTTCGATCGAGGCGGGCGAGTTCTTTACCCTGCTCGGGCCTTCCGGCTGCGGCAAGACCACGCTGCTCAGAATGCTGGCCGGGTTCGATGCGCCGGACGCCGGACGGATCGAGCTCGACGACCGCGACATGGCCGGCATCCCGCCGGAAGCGCGCGACGTCCACACCGTGTTCCAGAGCTACGCGCTGTTCCCGCACATGACGGTTGAGGAGAACATCGCCTTCCCGCTGAAGATGGCGAAGGTGCCGCACGAGCGCATCGGCGTCCGCGTGGAGGAAGTGCTGGAGGACGTGCGACTGACCGGAATGGAGCGGCGCTATCCGAACGAATTGTCCGGCGGGCAGCGCCAGCGGGTGGCCGTGGCGCGCGCGCTGATCAACCGCCCCAAGCTGCTGCTGCTGGACGAGCCGCTGGCGGCGCTGGACGCCAAGCTCAAGGAAAGCGTGCAGCTCGAGCTGATCGCCCTGCAAAAGGAGATCGGCATCACCTTCATCTACGTCACTCACGATCAGGGCGAGGCGCTCGCGTTGTCCCACCGCACCGCGGTGATGAATCACGGTCGCGTAGAGCAGGTGGACGAGCCTTCGCGAATTTACGGGTACCCGAAGAACCGCTTCGTCGCGGATTTCATCGGCCAGTGCAACCTGCTCGACGGCGAGGTGAAATCCCGCGCCGGCGAACGCATGACAATGGCGCTCGACGGCATCGGCGAGGTCAACGCAATCGACACTGAAAGCGATCTCCCGGGAACCCGCGGCGTGCTCGCGCTGAGACCCGAGAAAGTGGCGATCGGCGCAAGCCTGCCGGAAGATCCCGAACTGAACCGGTTCCAGGGCCACGTCCACGATTTCCTCTACCTCGGCGACGTCACTGTTTATATCGTCGAACTCGCCAGCGGCACGCGCGTGGAAGCACTGCTGCCGAACTCCGCCGCCGGAGGCGCCAAGTTCTTCGAACCCGGCGACCGCGTCGAAGTCGGCTGGCGCATCGACGCCGGGCATTTCCTGAACGACTGACCTGGGGAATCATGAACCACGAAGGCACCAAGGTACCAAGTTCTCTTGCTGTTCATCGCCTTTCTTGGTGCCTTGGTGCCTTGGTGGTGGACCCAGGGGGCCGCCGTGCCTGAAGGCGTTCGCGTTTCGAACAAGTTGTACAAGTGGCTGATCGGCGGGCCGCCGCTCGCCTATCTGCTGGTGTTCTTCGCCGTTCCGGTGCTGATCATGGTGGTGGCCTCGTTCCGGCATCCGGGCGACTTCGGCGGGTTGGCGCCGATCTTCTTCGAGGATGATACCGGGCGGTATCTAAACCTCACCGGCGAGAGCTATGTGCGTTTCTTCACCGACGCGCTTTACGCCCGCCTGTTCGTCAAGTCGTTCGTTTACGCGGCGATCACCGCGATCGTCTGCCTGGCGATCGCCTATCCGCTGGCGTTGCTGATCGCGCGCAGTCCGAGGAAGCACCGCGACATCATGGTGCTGCTGGTGATCCTGCCGTTCTGGTCGAACTTCCTGATCCGCGTCTACGCCTGGATGATCATCCTCGGGCCGCAATCGGTGTTCGTACACATGCTGAACAACGCGCTGGGCGTATTCGGTTTCGGGCCGGTGACGCTGCTGTACACGCCGTTCGCGGTGGTGGTCGGGCTGGTCTACGTGCACTTGCCGTTCATGGTGCTGCCGCTGTATGCCAACCTGGAGAAGCATGATCCGGCGCTACTCGATGCGGCGCAGGATCTCGGTGCGAACGCGTGGCAGCGCTTCTGGCGGGTGACTTTTCCGCTGTCCTTGCCCGGGGTCTACGCCGGCGCCGCGCTGGTGTTCATTCCGGCGCTCGGCATGTTCGCGATTCCGGACATCCTCGGCGGCACCGAGGGCATCATGATCGGCAACGTGATCAAGCAGCAGTTCCTCGACACGCGCGACTGGCCCTTCGGCAGCGTGCTGGCGATGGTGCTCACCGCCATGGCCGTGCTGCTTGCCGGGGGCGCAGCATGGATAGCGAGACGCCAGCGCGAATGAGACGTCGCTCGCCGCTGCTCTGGCTGGCCGCCTTCCTGGCGTATGCGTTCCTGTATGCGCCGCTGGTGATCGTGGTCGCCTACTCGTTCAACGACTCGCGGCTGAATGCGGAGTGGGTGGGGTTCACCCTGTCCTGGTACCAGAAACTGTTCCAGAACGAGAAGATGCTGGTTGCCGCGCGCAATTCGCTGATCATCGGGCTGACCGCGAGCGTGGTGTCGACCGTTCTCGGCACCATGGCAGGATACGCGATGTACCGCTTTCGCACCCGGTTGCTTCCGGTACTGGTGCTCGCGCCGATCGCCATCCCCGAGATCCTGATGGGGGTCAGCCTGCTGATCTTCTTCGTGCTGGTCGGCATCTCGCTCGGAATGATTTCGATCATCCTAGCCCATATCGCGTTCTGCGTCGGCTTCGTGGCGATCGTGGTGCGCGCCCGGCTCGCGGGCATGGACGAGACGCTGATCGAGGCGGCGCGCGACCTTGGCGCCACGCCCTGGCAGGCATTCCGGCTGATCACCCTGCCACTGATCATGCCGGGCGTGATGGCCGGCGCGCTGATGGCGTTCACCCTGTCGATCGACGATTTTGTGATCACCTTCTTTACCGCCGGGGTGGGGTCGTCCACGCTGCCGCTGCAGATCTACACCATGGTGAAGATCTCGGTTACCCCGGAAGTCAACGCCGTGTCCACCCTGCTGATGGCGCTGACGCTGGCGCTGATCCTGATTGCCAGCCGGCTGTCGCCGGGTGCGTTCCGCGGCAGGTAAGCGGGTACTGGACGCCGGAAAATCCTTGTCCTAATCTGCACCGGTTTTCACCTGTGGGGGATGCCCGAAATGAAGAAGCTGGTGCTGTGCGCCTTGATGCTCCTTGCCGCCCCCGCCCTTGCGCAGCGGGCGGAGCTGCGGATCTACAACTGGAACGATTACATTGCCGACGAGACCGTCAAGCGCTTCGAGGCGCGATGCAAATGCCGGTTGATCCAGGACTACTACGGCGACAACGAGGAACTGCTGGCCAAGCTCGCGGCAGGCGCGAAGGGCTATGACATGTACGTGCCGACCATGAACTACGTGCCGGGCATGGCCAAGGCCGGCTGGCTGCAGCCGATCGACCACGGCAAGCTGAAGAACCTGAAGAACATCATGCCGCAGTACATGAATACCGAGTTCGACCGCGGCAACAGGTACTCGGTGCCGTACGCGATGTCGATCACCATGATCGGCTACAACGACCGCAAGATCAAAGAGCTCGGTATCCCGCTGGATTCCTGGGCAACGATTTTCGATCCGAAGATCCTGGAGAAGATGAAAGGCCGAGTCACCGTGCTCGACAGCCCGAACGAGCTGATGGCGGCGGCGTTGATGTACCTCGGCTACTCGGCGAACGAGCGCGACCCGAAGAAATGGGAAGAAGCCAAGAGGGTGATCATCCGCGCGAAGCCGTACTGGGCGGCGTTCATGGCGCAGGGTTACATCAAGGAACTGGCCAGTGGCAACATCTGGCTGGTGCATGGCTACTCGGTCGACATCTTCCAGGCCGACCAGGGCGCGCAGGAAGCCAAGCAGAACTTCCGGGTCGGATTCTCGCTGCCCAAGGAAGGCGCGGTGCTGGCGCTGGACGCGATGGTGATCGCGAAGGACGCGCCGCGGCCGGATCTCGCGCACCAGTTCATCGATTTCATGCTCGAAGGGCGCAATTCCGCCGACCTCACGAATATCATCGGCTCGCTGAATCCGAACAAGGACGCGTTGCAGCACATCACCCCGGAGATCAAGGCGATCAAGGCGATCTTTCCGGACGCGGCGACAGCGGCGAAGCTCGAGCAGTTGACGGACATGACACCGCGCGAGCGGCGTTTGCTGAACCGCATGTGGACCGAGATCAAGGCGACGCGCTGACTGCCGGCCTGATTAGTGAACGATCAATAGGGGTTAGAAACAGAGGAGAGCGAAACACGAAGGCACGAAGAATGTGCGGTCGGTCCTTCGTCACCTTCGTTCCTGGTTTTTGCTCTTTTCCGCGCCGCCTCGAAGCACCTGGCGACGGCTTGAACCTGCAACTGACTAGTTTTTGCCGTAAGCCGTGCGGAACAGGTCGAGGAAGCGGTCCAGGTCTCCATTCGGCAGGAAATCGATGCCGGCGGCGCCTTCGCGGCCGCCGCCGGATTTGAACTGCCGCGCCAGAGTGGAGGCGCCGCGCGGATTGGAGACAGGCGCGCGCAGGCTGATCAGATAGCCGCCGGGCCGGCAGGTAAGGACGGCATGCGCCTGCGCCGGCGATCCCTGCGCCAGCCGGTTGGCGAGCGCGCCGCCGACACGCCGGCTCCACGCCTGGTCCGGCAGTCGGACCCACGCGCAGCCAGACGAAAGCCTTTCTACCGGCACCGCTTGCGCCAGCGCGAGATCGTCGTGCAGCGCGGTTCGCAGGGCCTCGAACTGCGGCGCTTCCCGCGCGAATCCCAACGGATCGGCATGTCCAATCAACTGCCGGTAAAGCGCATCCGGGGGAAACCGCAGATCGTCGATCGATTCGCCATAGGCGTTGTAGTTGATGCAGACGCCGAGTTCGCGCAGCAGTTCGATCTCGTCCGCGCGCAGGCCGATCTGTGCGGCCGCGCCGCGCGCCGCGTTATCCAGGTTGTCGCCGAAGGCGGCCACCACCGCCCATGAACGAAACCTTCCGCCGAGATGGCGGTCGACGATCAGACTGGTGCAGATTCCGGGATCGGCGTCGATGTGCGCATGCAGCCGCGGGTGCCGCGGTATCGTTCCGGCGTGATGATGGTCGAAGTAATCCACGCTAGCGCCCGCGGCGAGCAGGCGTTCCAGCGAGCGGCGATTGATGTCGAGCGAGATGTCGAGGACGGTCAATGTGTCGATCGCGGCAGCCTCGACCCTTTCGAGCAGTGCGATGTCGCGCTTGACGCCGGTGACCAGATCCGCGTCGCGCGGCTCATGCAGCCTGAGCTGAAGCAACGCGCAGATGCCGTCCGCGTCGCCGTTGAAGATGTCATAGAATGCCATGCGACAAAAGCCAGTGTGGGTTCGCTGCGCGCTTTGCGAAGTGGACAGCAGGTGACCGCAAAATGAAATGCTGAGCAGAGGTTCCGCACTACACTTCGCATCCGGCGCGCGCGGTTCGCGGCTGGTGCGCTATCTCACGATAGCTTATCTTCTGCTGGTCGCGTACGCCAGTTTGTATCCCTTCACGGGCTGGCACGCGCCGACGCCCGAGGTACGCGAATTTCTTGCCGCGGACTGGCCCTACTACATCACCTGGACCGACATCGTTCTGAACGTGCTGGCCTATGTGCCGCTCGGTCTGCTGTTCTGTCTCGTGCTGCTGCCGCGTCTGCCGCGGCTGCCGGCGGCCGTGCTCGCAGGCATCGCTGGCACTGGCGTCAGTCTCGGCATGGAGATGCTGCAGGTTTATCTGCCCGCGCGCATTCCATCGAATGTCGATCTGCTGTGCAACGGCGCCGGCGCGATCATCGGCGCGGCCGCGGGCGCCTGGCTTGGCGAGCGCTGGGTGTTGTCGGGAGAACTGCGCAGAATGCGCGAGCGCTGGTTCGAACACGGTACCGCGGTCGACGTGTGCTTCCTGCTGCTTACGCTGTGGCTGGTTACGCAGCTGAACGCGGAGATCTGGCTGTTCGGCAATGGCGATGTACGCTACCTGTTTCCTGAGGTCACCGGCGTGACCTACTCGGCGAGTTCGTATCTCCTGCTGGAAGCCGGGGTCGCCGCGGTGAACTATCTTGGTGTCGCGCTGATGCTCACCGCGATTTCGCGTTCATTCCGCGCCGCCGCTTCTTCGCTGCTGTTGTTGACCTTGATGGCGCTCGGGTTGAAATCGCTCGCATCCGCCGCGCTGTTCATTCCCGGCAACCCTGCGCTGTGGTTGACGCCGGGCTCGATGTGGGGCTTGGGAATCGGCTTTGCGCTGTGGATGGTGCTGGTGCCGTTTCCAAAGCCGATCCAGGTGGTGGTTGCCACCACCTGCCTTGCGATCGGCATGGCGCTGGTGAACGCGGCGCCGGAGAACCCGTATGTTTCCGCCGCGCTGCGCGTCTGGCAGCACGGTCACTACGAGAGCATGACGGAAATGACGCGGACGCTTTCCAGCGCGTGGTCGTTCGTCGCCATTGCCTATCTGGCTTACGCGGGCTATCGCGTACGGTGAAACGCTTTCCCCGTTCGATATAATCCGCCTTCCATGTTCCGGGATTTTCGCCGGTGAGCTATTACAAGCACCACGTGTTCTTTTGCTGCAACCAGCGCGAAAACGGCGAAGCCTGCTGCAACGATCATCGCTCGCAGGAAATGCGCGACTACGCCAAGGCCCGGGTCAAGGCGCTGAAGCTTGCGGGACGCGGACAGGCCCGCATCAACCAGGCCGGATGCCTCGACCGTTGCGAGGAAGGGCCGGTGCTGGTGGTGTATCCGGAGGAAGTCTGGTACACCTACGTGGACAAGGACGACATCGACGAGATCATCGAGGAGCATCTCGTCAACGGGCGCATCGTCGAGCGTCTGCGGATTTGAGCGCGAAAAGCACAGAAACCCTGCCGGTTGACGGCCCCGCCGGCGGCATCGAGTCGGTTGTTGCCGATCCCGGACCGCAGCGGCGCGGCGTCGCAATCGTGGCGCATCCGCACCCGCTTTACGGCGGCACCATGGACAACAAGGTAGTGCAGACGCTGGCCAAGGCATTCCGCGCGCTCGACTATGCGGCGGTGCGCTTCAATTTTCGCGGCGTGGGCAAGAGCGCCGGCGAGTTCGACGAGGGCTGCGGAGAACTGGAGGACCTGCTTGCGGTTGCCGGCCGTGCGCGCAGCCGATTCGGCAACGACGGTCTGGTTCTCGCCGGGTTCTCATTCGGTGCATCGGTTGCCGCGGCCGCCGCCATGAAGCTGGATTCGCAGAAGCTGGTTCTGATTGCGCCGCCGGTCGAGCGCTATCCCATCGGCAAAGTACCGCCCGCCACCCTGGTCGTGCATGGCGAAGAGGACGACGTTGCACCGCTGGCCGATGCGCTTGCGTGGGCCCGCCCCCAGCAACTGCCGGTAGTGGTTTTCCCAGGTACCGGACATTTCTTTCACGGCATGCTGGTGCCGCTGCAGAATCTGGTAATGCAGTACTGCCGCATCTGAAGATATGGCCCTGCTTGAAGTCGTCGATCTGCGAAAGTCCTACGGTCATGCCGAGGTGGTGCGCGGCATCAGCCTCTCTCTCGAGCGCGGCGAGTGCTACGGGCTCCTCGGTCCGAACGGCGCCGGGAAAACCACCACCCTGCGGCTGTGTCTCGGCTTGGTCGATCCGGATGCGGGTGCGATCTCCGTTTTGGGCCTGCCAGTGCCGCAGGCTGCGCGCGAAGCGCGGATCCGGATCGGCGTGGTGGCGCAGGCGGACAGTCTCGATCCCGACTTCACCGTGACCGAGAACCTGCTGGTGTACGGACGGTACTTTCGCGAGCCGGAAAACCGGCTGCGCGAGCGCATACCGAAGCTGCTCGAGTTCGCCGGACTGTCCGGGCGCGCCGACGCCAGGATTCAGCAACTGTCCGGCGGCATGAAACGGCGGCTGGCCCTGGCGAGGGCGCTGATCAACGATCCCGACCTGATCTTCCTCGACGAACCCACCACCGGACTCGATCCGCAGGCGCGACACCTCATCTGGGACCGGCTGAAGCAACTGGTGGCGCAGGGGAAGACGATCCTGTTGACCACGCATTTCATGGACGAAGCGGAGCGCCTGTGCAATCGCCTGTCGGTCATGGACCATGGCCGCATCATCTCCCGCGGCAGCCCGCGCGAATTGAACGCGCG
>DATKEK010000257.1:0-11427 GCA_035512195.1 Burkholderiales bacterium | reverse complement strand
ATCTGGGCGAATCTCCCCTCCCCGGCCTCCTCCACCACCACACCGTCTACCGCTGGCATCGCAGCTACATCGGGCACAGGCTTGCCGCCGAGCTAGCGCGTGGCCCAGGCGGCGAGCACGCTGCCGACATAGAGTGCGTCCTGCCTGCGGGTCAGAAGATGGTCGGCATCGTCCAGCGACACGAAACTTTTCGGATGCTTCGCGGCGGTGAATATGCTCGACGCGTTGTCGATGCTTACCGTGGTATCCCGCGGCGCATGGAACACCACGAGCGCACGCCGCAGTTTGCCGAGCACGTCGGTGAGTTTGCGCTCGGACACGTCCTCGATGAACTGCCTGGTAATGCGAAAGCGCCGGCCCGCCAGCTCGACCTCGGCTTGCCCCCGGCGCTGGATGGTCTCCAGAGAATCCTTCAGCAGATGCAGCACGTGCGACGGGTCCACAGGCGCATTGATGGTGGCGACTGCGACCGATTCCTCGATCCGCGGCGCGGCAACAAGCACCGCCGCACCGCCGAGGCTGTGACCGACCAGCAGGCTGGGCGCCTGGTATTTCTCCCGCAGAAAGTCCGCGGCAGCGACCAGGTCGTCGATATTGGAAGAGAAATTGGTATTCGCGAACTCGCCTTCGCTGCCGCCGAGGCCGGTGAAATCGAAGCGCAGCACGGCCATGCCCGCGTCGGCCAGTGCACCGCTGATGTAAGCCGATGCGCGTGTGTCCTTGGAGCAGGTAAAGCAATGCGCGAACAGCGCAAAGGCGACCGGCTCGCCGTCTGGAAGATCAAGGCGTGCGGCGAGCGCTTCGCCGGAGGCACCGGGAAACTGGACTTGCTGACTGCTTTTACTCATGGGTTCTCCCGTTGCGAACGATCCACAGTGTGAGAACCCAGGGCGCGGCGCGTCAAGCGCCGACTGGCGGTCTACCTGGCAGGCCTGAGCTGCCCCGCGGCGAGATCGTAGGTCGGGCGCGGAGACTTGTCCTGGTAGAACGGCATCATCTGCGGCACCAGCGCCGAAAGGGTTTCCGTGCGCCGGTCGGGCGACGGATGGGTGGAAAGAAACTGCGGCGGTCCGCCGCCGCCCACCTTGCCCATCTTCTGCCACAGCGTCACCGCGGCGTGCGGATCATCGCCGGCCTGGGCTGCCAGTTCGAGGCCCACGCGGTCGGATTCGGTTTCCGCCTGCCGGCTGTTCGGCAGCTCGAGCGCAACGGCCGCGGCAAGTGCCGCGCCCTGGAGCGCCATACCGCCGTGCTTGCTATCGCGCTGGGTCACGGCGAAGATGCCGAGGCCAAGCTGCATCGCGATCGCGCGCGACATGCGCTCCGCGGTGTGCTTCAGCAGGGCATGCGCGATTTCGTGCCCCATCACCTGCGCGATCTCGTCGTCGGTCGCCTCGAGCTGCTCGATCAACCCGGTATAGATCGCCATCTTGCCGCCGGCCATTGCCCAGGCATTTACAGTCTCCGGGTCGTCGATCACCGCCACGTTCCACTCCCACTTCTCGGTCTCCGGGCGGTACGCGATGGCGTGCGGGATCAGCCGCTCGGTGATGTCGCGCACCCGACGGGTGACGGCGGGGTCGTTGTCGATCTGCCCCTTTTCTTGCAGCGGCTTGAGCATCTCGGTGTAGGCGTTGCTGGACGCGGCAATCGCCGAACCCTCGGACACCAGCATGAGCTGCGAGCGCCCGGTGACCGGGCTGGTCTGGCAGCCGGCAATCGACAGGGTGATCAGGATCAACCCGGCCGTGATGAGCTTTTTCATGACCTCTCCAGGCTTGGCTTGTATCGGCTTCCTTCGAATGTTAACGCAAGCCGTCCCGGATCAGATGACGCGCTTCCGCAAAACAAAAAAGCCGGCCCGAGGGCCGGCTCTTGCAGGACACATTACGGTGTCAGGCGTGCAGCCGGCTGTGGCGCGGCACTTTCACCATCAGGTATTCCATCTGGTCATGCAGAATCCGGCGGTTCTGAAGAATCAGGTGTTCGTACCGGTTCGGCACATAAGGCAGATAGAGCAGCGGCATGCCCGACGATTCCGGCGTGCGCCCGCCCTTGCGGATATTGCAGCTCCTGCAGGCGGTGACCACGTTCATCCAGCGGTCGATCCCGCCTCCATGAACCGGAATCACGTGATCGCGCGACAGGTCCCGCTCGCGGTACTTGCCGCCGCAGTACGCACAGACATGGCGATCCCGGGAGAACAGCGCCGTGTTGGACAGATGCGGCTCATGGTGCTCTTTGAGGAAATCGACCGAGCCCTTGATGGCGATGATGCTGTGGGTGGAAAGCCTGGACCGCTCGCCGGTTATGCGCGAGAAACCACCGTGGTAGGTACAGACGATATCGCCCAGCGACCACGCCACCATCCTGCGGGCGTAGTACGTAATCGCCTCTTCCACCACCAGCCACCGGCTCGGCACGCCGGCCATGTCCACAGCCAGAATGAATGCCACCTGTTGCTCCAGTACTCTCTACCGAATCGACGGAATCCGGCTCCCAGAGCCGGATTCCGTCGTTAGCGCAAGAGTATATGGGCAGATTTCCCGAATGGGAAGCCACTGTGCCGCCTAATCGGCGGTTTAAACGCGCTTTTCAGGGTCAACTCCGGCCAGGCTCACCTTCTGGATCGTGATCGCGTTCACCGGGCACACCGCCTCGCAGCGGCCGCAACGCACGCACTGGTTCTGGTCGATCCACAGCCGGTTGTAGTACAGCGAATCGGTCTGCCCGGGCTCCACCCGACGATACCCGGTGACGCGGCCCTCTTCGTCCCGCCCAAGTTCGGCAACTTCCACGATGCAGCCTTCGACCGGCTTCACCTTGAGGCATTCGTCGCACAGCACGCACTTGGCGTCGACGATCTCGAACTTGTAGTGACAGAGATAGCAGCGTGCCGCTTCCTCCCGCGCGCTATCGCGATCGAAACCGGTTTCAACCTCGGCGGATCCGTTGCGCCTTGCGACCGGCAGGGTCGGCATCGGGTGCAGCGGGATGACATTCATCTCCGGCGTGCGCCGCGTTGTACGGCCACCCTGCACCTTCGACTGGAATACCTTGCCGATGCGGGCGGCTTGCGATGCCCGCCTGCCGCCCATCAGATGCGCATCGACCTTGCGTGCACACTCGCGCGCATGGCCGATCGCCTGTATCAGCGTAGTGGCGCCAAGCGCGCAATCACCGGCGACGAAAATCCCGGGCTGTGCGGTTTCATGCGCGGTCCCGCTGGCAAACCAGCCGTCGCGGGCGACCAGCCGTGCCCTCAGCGACGCATCGATCCAGGCGGTTTCGGGAAACTGCCCTGTGGCGAGTATTACCGAGTCGGCCTGCGCAACGAATTCGCTGCCGGCAATGTCCTCCGGCATCCGGCGCCCGTCGCTGCCCGCTGCGCCAGGCCGGGTGCGGGCGAATCGCACGCCTTTGACCGTGCGATTGCCCTCGTAACCCCGTGGCGCGCAGCTGTTCTCCAGCTTTCCGCCTTCCTCGATCAGTGCCTCGACTTCCCCGGGCAGCACCACCATGTCCGCGCGCTCGCGCCGGTAAAAGACGCCAACCTCGGCACCGAGACGGGTCGCGGTTCGCGCGCAATCCATTGCCGTGTAACCGCCGCCGATCACCGCTACGCGCCGGCCGATGCTGTTGCGGCCGTTCTCGTTCACTTCGAGCAGAAATTTCAGTCCATGCTCGATTGCGCCAAGTGCGCTTCCGGGAAGGTCGAGCAGGTTCGGCCGCAGCGTGCCCGATGCCAGCACCACGGCGTCATGCGCTTGGATGAGTTCGGCTACCGGCAGGTCGCGCCCGATTTCGACTCCACAGCGGATGGTGACGCCGACCGCTTCAACCTGCCGGATCTCCCGTTCGATCACATCACGCGGCAGGCGAAAGGCGGGAATACCCTGGTTCAGCATGCCGCCCGCGGAACGGTGCTTTTCGTAGACGGTCACCGCGTGCCCGAACAACGCCAGGTCCCGCGCCACCGCCAGTCCGGCCACGCCTGCGCCGATCACCGCGATGCGTTTGCCGCTCGGCGGAAAAACCGGATCCAGCACGACCGGCGCGCTGCCGGCGAAGTCCGCGGCAGAACGCTTGGAGAAACAGATCGCCACTGGCTCGCCGTTGCCTTTCCAACCGTGCCGGCACGAATCCTCGCAGGGGCGCGAACACACGCGCCCGAGCACCGCAGGAAACACGTTGTCCTGCAGGTTGATGCGGTAGGCCTCTTCGAAGCGGCCGTGATAGATCGCCTCGAGATACCCCGGCACATCGGTGCCCGCGGGACACGCCGCCTGGCAGGGAATGTTCTGCCGAAGCCAGTGCAGATCCTGCGCGGATTCGCTGTCGCCTTCCGGGATGGATAGGGCGGTGAACTGTGTGAAGCCTGGCGTCATCTTCCCTCGTTCAAAACAGCCCCACCACTCTTCCATCTTCGGTGATGTCGATTCGTGTTGCGGCGGGTTCTTTCGGCAGACCAGGCATGGTCATGATATCGCCGCAGACTACCACGATGAACTCCGCGCCCGCGGCCAGGCGCACCTCGCGAATTCGCAGAACGTGGCCGGTTGGCGCACCTCGGGCGGTGGCATCCGTGGAAAAGGAGTACTGCGTCTTGGCGATGCACACCGGGTAGCGCCCGTAGCCCTCGTCCTGCAAGCGCTGGATCTGCGCGCGCAACCTGGAATCCGCACCGATGTCCTGCGCACCATACACTTCCGTGGCCACTGCTTTAATCTTGTCCCACAGGGTCGCGTCGTCCTCGTAAACGAAACGGAATCCGGAGTTCGGCCGTTCCGCGATTTCGACCGCGGCGCGTGCGAGTTCCTCCGCGCCCGCACCGCCGTGTTCCCAATGCGTCGCCACCACCAGCCGGACCCCCAGTGCCTCGACCTTCCGCCTTAGCAGCGCGATCTCGGCCTCCGTATCGCCCGAGAACCGGTTGAGCGACACCACGCATCCGAGCCCAAAGCGGTTGCGCACATTGTCCAGATGACGCTCGAGGTTGGCGACGCCTTTTTCGAGCGCTTCCAGATCTTCGCGCCCGAGCTGCTTCGGATCGGCGCCGCCGTGGTACTTGAGCGCACGCACGGTCGCAACGATCACGCACGCATCCGGCCGCAGCCCGGACTTGCGGCATTTGATGTCGACGAACTTCTCCGCGCCGAGATCGGCACCGAACCCGGCTTCGGTAACGACGTAATCGGCCAGCTTCAGCGCCGCCTTGGTCGCGATAACCGAGTTGCAACCGTGCGCGATGTTGGCGAACGGGCCGCCGTGAATGATCGCCGGGTTATTCTCCAGCGTCTGCACCAGGTTGGGCTTGAGTGCATCCTTGAGCAGCACGGTCATCGCGCCGTGCGCCCGCAGATCGCGCGCGCGTACGGGTTGCTGCGTATGGGTATAACCGACGACCATTTTGCCGAGTCTTTCCTTCAAGTCGGTCAGCGATTCCGCCAGGCAAAAGACCGCCATGACTTCCGATGCGACCACGATGTCAAAGCCGTCCTCGCGCGGGTAGCCGTTGCCGGGCCCGCCAAGGGCGATTGCAGTCCGTCGCAGCGCGCGATCGTTCATGTCCAGCACGCGCTTCCACGTCACGCGCCGGATATCGATGCCGAGTTCGTTGCCGTGATGAATATGGTTGTCCACTATCGCCGCCAGCAGATTATTGGCAAGCTGGATCGCGTTGAAGTCGCCGGTGAAATGCAGGTTGATGTCTTCCATCGGCACCACCTGCGCGCGACCGCCGCCGGCCGCGCCGCCTTTCATGCCGAACACCGGCCCGAGGCTGGGTTCGCGCAGGCACACCACTGCCTGTTTGCCGATCCGGTTCAGCGCATCGCCGAGGCCCACGGTAGTAGTGGTCTTGCCTTCTCCGGCCGGCGTCGGGCTGATTGCGGTGACCAGGATCAGTTTCGACCCGCGCCGTTCCGGCAGCGCGGCGAGAAATTCGAGAGAGATTTTTGCCTTGTAATGCCCGTAAGGCTCCAGATGCTGCGCGCCCACGCCGAGGCGATCATGGGCAAGCTCGGCGATGCTTCGCAGGGTGGCCGCCTGTGCGATTTCGATGTCTGACTTCATTCTTTCCTTGTTCTTTTGAAAACGAAAAAGGCGGCAAAACTGCAAGCAGTCCTGCCGCCCTCCGGATGAGCGGGTCTTACCCGGGTCTGCTGTTTCGACCGGGCAGTTTAACCGGGCGTCGCGCTCAGGGTTTCACGAACTTCAGCGTCATGCGGTCGGATTCGCCGATCGCCAGGTATTTCGACTTCTCGGCATCCGGCACGCCACGCAGGTTCGGTGGCAGATTCCAGACGCCGCCCGGGTGATCCGCCGTGTCTCTCGGATTGGCGTTAATCTCGGACTTGCTCACCAGCCTGAATCCGGCCTTCTGCGCAACCTGGATCGTGTACGCCTCGGTCATGTAGCCGGAGTCAGTCTGTTTATCGAAAGACGTTCCCGGTATTGCGCGATGCTCGACCACGCCGAGGACGCCGCCCGGCTTCAACGCATCGTAGAAACCCTTGAACATCGCATCGGCGGTTCCGAACTTGGCCCAGTTGTGCACGTTGCGGAAGGTCAGCACCATGTCCGCCGAACCTGCAGGTGCGAATACCGGCGCGGACGCGTCGAAGGTGGACAGCTGAACGTTGCCGTAGAGGTCCGGGTTCGACGCCTGCAGGTCGCGGTACATGCGATCCAGCCGTTTGATGATGTCCGGCGAGCTGTCGGTCACCTTGTAAATCGCGCCATAGAACGTGCCATGGTCTTTCATGACCGGTGCCAGCACCCGTGTGTACCAGCCTGCACCGGGCGTGATCTCGACCACCGTCATGCCCGGCTCCAGCCCAAAAAATAGCAGCGTTTCCTTGGGGTTGCGGTATTTGTCGCGCGCCTTGTCGGCATCCGGCCGGTGGTCACCCGCCAGTACCTCGTCCAACAGTATTTCGACATCGGCGCCCGCCGGCGTGGGATAGGCCTGTACCGCGCCCGCCAACATGAGCACCCCGGTTGCCAGGATCGATTTCCACCCATTCTTGATGCTGTCCATGTGCTCCTCCTGTTATTCAAATATTCTGATTAAACAGCGCCGATCAGGGCCTGTGGCCCGACCGGTATTCCAAATCCTGTTGTCGAATCTGTCGTGAGAGTGCATCCGCACGATCGGAACGCTCCCCGGCCAACGCCCGCACCGACCTGGATCCAGGCCTGCCGCCCGGCACCGCCCGCTCCCGCTGTTGTGCACCAAGCAGTTCTCGCCAGCGTCGATCTGCCCCTACAGCGCCTTCTGCCACCCACCTACTACGATCCAGGGAGGCCGGTGGCAGCACCGTGGAGCGTTCATTCAGACTTTGCAAACGTTCCTGCAGGCCTCGCAGATGTTGCGCGCGCTCGATCTGGTCAGCCACGCCACTGCCTGCAAGGGCAGTGTGGCAGGCCAGGACCGCAGCAACCAGCAACCCTGCCGTCCGCCAGCGCCGCATCGCGCAGTGACCGGTTGAGTGTAGCCAGCACAAGGATTTGATGTCCATCCAGCAAAAAGACCACGCCATCGCGGCGGCGTTCGTGTGTACCTGCAAGGCGATGGCATTCCGCCCGATATGATCGGCCGTTTGTACGGAAGATCATATAGTTATAGTTCGCACTTCACTTATCTTACGAAATTTGAGGTGCGGTGCATCATTTTTCCATTCGAGCCGGAAACTTCCTGATATACTTCTACTCTGAATTAATTAGTTAAGGTGTTTATGAACAATCATGCGACGCAACAGCGCCAAATGATTCGATTTGCCAGGATTGCAACCGTGAAAAGCATGCTCGAAAGAATTCTGAAGTGGCTCAGCGCAGAGAACTCCCGCGATCTGGACCGTTACCTCTCCCAGGCGTCGGATGCTGGGGACGTGGATCGGTTGCTGCGAAAATGGGAAGGACAGCAGCGCCACAACAACTACCATCTGGTCTGAGGCCCCTGGCCGCGCTGGCAGGTAACGACCAGCAAATAATTTGATCCTCCGGCGCGGCCGTCGACAGGTCCCGCCATCGGCGGACGTAACGCCAGTTTTCTGAAACGAGGACAACCTCAGGCGGCCACGCGCTGCTTCAGCATACCCTGCGTCTCGATGAACGAGACGATGTCGGCCAGCCCCTGACCCGATTTCAGATTGCTGAACACAAACGGCCGTTCCCCGCGCATCTTCCGCGCATCCCGGTCCATTACCTCGAGCGAGGCACCGACCAGCGGCGCGAGGTCGATCTTGTTGATCACCAGAAGATCCGACTTCATGATCCCCGGCCCGCCCTTGCGCGGGATCTTGTCGCCCGCGGAGACGTCGATCACGTAGAGCGTCAGGTCGGAAAGCTCCGGGCTGAAGGTCGCGGCCAGGTTGTCGCCGCCGCTCTCCACAAACACCACGTCAAGCTTCGGAAACGCGCGGCTCAGCCGGCCCACCGCTTCAAGATTGATCGATGCATCCTCGCGAATCGCCGTGTGCGGACACCCTCCCGTCTCCACGCCGATGATGCGCTCCGCCGGCAGCGCCTCGTTGCGCACCAGGAACAACGCATCCTCCTGCGTGTAGATATCGTTCGTCACCACGGCGACCTCGTACCTGTCGCGCATCGCCTTGCACAAGGCCAGCGTCAGTGCCGTCTTCCCCGACCCGACCGGCCCGCCGATCCCCACCCTCAATGGTTGCTGCGTCATATCGTCTGCCTTTCTGGAAAATAGATCTTGGACCACGGAGGACACGGAGGTTTCAGGATCTGAACAATCGCGTGTACTGCGTTTCGTGCCGGCTGCTGGCAATTGCATAAAGCGGCGCGAAGTTGGACAGGTCGTCGTCCTCCAGCGTGAGCGCAGTCTCCACCGCGTTCGCCATCTCCGGGGTCAGGCGCGCCAGGATGCGCTGGCCGGCGCTCTGCCCGAGCGGCACCAGTTTCATCGCGGCGGTCACCTGGCTCTCGGCCCAGGACCACGCGTAGCCGAGCGCGCAGTGGCCGGGCAATATCGCCCAGGCCTGCGCGGCAAACGCAAAAGCCGCCGGAAAGGTCACGGCATCGATCGAATCCAGTTTCGCCGTCTGCGCGCTATTGAATTCTCCGCTCGCAGCGAGCGCCGCTTTCAGCGCCGCCCCCATCTGCAGGGTTTCTGCACGCAGCTCGGCGGTCTCCCTCGATGCGCGGAACAGGGTGTTCCATTTGCCCACCGCATCCGAATCGTCCGCATTCCACGCGCGATGCAGGCGCACAAGCAAGGGCAGCTCGAAGCGCGTCATATTCGATGCGAGCAGCGCGCCGATCCAGTCGCCGGCACTGTGCTCGTCGCGCACATCGCCCGCTTCCACTGCCCATTCCAGTCCCTGCGAATAGCTGAACGCACCGACCGGCAGCCCGGGACTTGCAAGGCGCAGCAGATGCGCCAGCGCAATGCCGTTCATGCGCGCGGCGCTCCAGTCCGGTTTGCGCCGAACTGATGAATGATGCCGCGGTGTCCGGCCGGATCGTCGCGGTGATGATGTCCGCCATAAGCGCCGGCCTCGGGTTCGAACGGTGCGTCGATGGTCGCCACGATGGCACCCAACCCCTCGACCATTTGCCTGAGCACATAATCGTCGGCGATTCGCAACCAGCCGTTGCCGACCTGCAATGGCACATGCCGATTACCGAGGTGGTAGGCAACCCGGGTCAGCGCCTCGGCCGTATCGCAAGCGATCTGCAGCACTTTTTCAGGGCGCGCGCAGACTTTTACCACGCGGCCGTCTTCAGATTGCAAATAGTCGCCGCCCCGCAGTATCTGGCCACGGTCCAGAAACAGTCCGATGTCTTCGCCGTTCTCAAGTCGCGTACGCAAACGGCTTTTCTGCCGCAACTCGAACGGCAGCACCAGTTCCACGTCGTGAGTGTCGCGCGGCGCGATGCGCTTCGATATCACCAGCATGGTCAGAACAGGAAATAGCGCTGCGCCATGGGCAGAACCGCCGCCGGCTCGCAGGTCAGCAGCTGGCCGTCGGCACGCACCTGGTAGTTCTGCGGATCGACTTCGATGTGCGGCGTGTAGCCGTTCAGCGGCAGATCCTGCTTCTTGAGCTGGCGCGTGCCCCAGGCCGGAACCAGCGGTTTCTGCAGGCCGAGCTTGCGCCCGATATCCGACTCGAGCGCCGCCTTCGACACGAAGGTCACCGACGAATGCGTAAGCGACTGGCCGAAGGCGCCGAACATCGGGCGGTAGTGCACCGGCTGCGGAGTCGGTATCGACCCGTTCGGGTCACCCATCGCCGCCGCGGCGATGACGCCGCCTTTGAGGATCAGCGACGGCTTCACGCCGAAGAATGCGGGTTTCCACAGAACCAGATCCGCAAGTTTTCCGACCTCGATCGACCCCACTTCATGCGCAATACCGTGCGTCAGCGCCGGGTTGATGGTGAATTTCGCGATGTAACGCTTGACCCGCAGGTTGTCGGCCCCATTGCCGTCCTCCGGCAATGTACCGCGCTGTACTTTCATCTTGTGCGCAGTCTGCCACGTGCGGCAGATCACCTCGCCCACGCGGCCCATCGCCTGCGAATCGCTGGCGATCATGCTGAACGCGCCGAGGTCGTGGAGAATGTCCTCCGCGGCGATCGTCTCCTTGCGGATGCGCGACTCGGCGAACGCCACGTCCTCCGCGATCCCCGGATCGAGGTGATGGCAGACCATCAGCATGTCCAGGTGCTCGTCGATGGTATTGACGGTGTAGGGCCGCGTCGGATTGGTCGAGGACGGCAGCACGTTCGCTTCGCCGCAGGCCTTGATGATGTCCGGCGCATGTCCACCACCCGCACCTTCGGTGTGATAGGTGTGGATGGTGCGGCCCTTGAACGCCGCGATGGTGTTCTCGACGAATCCGGATTCGTTCAGCGTGTCGGTGTGGATTGCGACCTGCACGTCCATCTCGTCCGCCGCCGCGAGGCAGTTGTCGATCGCGGCAGGCGTGGTGCCCCAGTCTTCGTGCAGCTTCAAGCCCATCGCACCGGCGGCAACCTGTTCGCGCAGCGGCAGCCTGAGGCTTGCATTGCCCTTGCCCATGAAGCCGAGATTCATCGGAAACGCCTCGGCCGCCTGCAGCATGCGTCCGATATGCCAGGGTCCCGGCGTACAGGTCGTCGCATTGGTGCCGGTCGCCGGCCCGGTGCCGCCGCCGAGCATCGTCGTGATGCCGGACATGAGGGCCTCCTCGATCTGCTGCGGACAGACGAAATGAATGTGTGCGTCGATCCCGCCCGCGGTCAGGATCGAACCTTCGCCTGCGATGATTTCGGTGGCCGCGCCGATCACGATGGTCACGTCCGGCTGCACATCGGGATTTCCGGCCTTACCGATGCCGCTGATGCGCCCGTTCTTGATGCCGACGTCCGCCTTGACGATGCCCCAGTAATCGACGATCAGCGCGTTGGTAAT
>DATKEK010000256.1:0-3620 GCA_035512195.1 Burkholderiales bacterium | reverse complement strand
CTCGATCGCGTTGCGAAAATAATCGCGTTCGGAGAGATTGGCGCGCTGCAGGTCGCGGTCGTCCACGCAGCGCAGCGTGCCGTCGAGGTTGAGTACGCCCACGAACGGATAGATGGGGAAGCGCTGCATCAGCTCCTGCAGGTAATCCCGGCAGGCCTCGTGCGGGCCGGACCGGACCGCCTGCACCGCGGCAGCGGCAATCAGCAGCTGGCGCGCGCCCTCGACCAGCCGTCCGAGCGAGATCGCGCGCGCGTCCGCAACCACTTCGAGATCGGCGAAACCGGACTCCAGCATTTCGCTGCGATCGCTCATCGCCCGATACGCCAGCAGCGACAGCGCGGGCAGCGTCGCTGCCAGAACCAGCAAGGTGATCCGGGTGCTGAGGCGCGACGAGAATTTCACGCTTTCGTCAGCCCGCGCGATAACGCTTCAGGGTATCGCGCACGATCTCGACGCCGAGACCCGGGCCGTCGGGCACGTTCACCATGGCGTTGTCGAGTTCGATCGGGCGCGTGATCAGTTCGCGGCGGAACGGGTGCGCCGAGCGGTCGTATTCGAGGATCGGCTGCTGCGCGAACACGGAATGATGCGCGACCGGCAGCGCGGCGATCAGTTGCAGCGAAGCCGCCTGCGCCACCGCCGAGCCCCACACGTGCGGGTTCACCGCGATGCCGTTCGCCTGCGCCAGCGCGACGATATGCCGGCAGGCGGTGAAGCCGCCGCAGGAGCCGATGTCCGGCTGCGCGACATCCACCGCGTGCGAACCCAGCAGGTCGCGGAAGCCGTACAGCGTGTGTTCGTTCTCGCCGCCGGCGATCGGGCTCCTGAGTTTCGCACGCATCTCGATATAGCCGCCGAGGTCTTCCGGCACCACCGGCTCCTCGTACCAGCGCAGATCGTACCGGTCGAGCGCGTAGCCGAGCCTGAGCGCTTCGGCGCGGCCGTAGGCGTGGTTGGTATCGACCATCAGCGTCACGCCCTTGCCCTGTACCGCGCGCGCCACCGCTTCCATGCACTGCATGTCGTCGTCCACGCCGTAGCCGAGCTTCACTTTCATCGCCCTGAAACCGGCTTCGTGATGCCGCACGGCCTCGTCCGCCAGCCGCGCCGCTTCGCCCTGGCCCTCGATGCGGTAGAAACCGGTGGCATACGGCTGAAACTGCGTGCGGAATGCGCCGCCGAGCAGTTTGTAGACAGGGACCTCGTGGAATTTCGCCGCGATGTCCCACAGCGCGATATCGATTGCGCTGATCGCGGCCGCGACCGAGCCCTTGCGCCCGTAGTCGCGCGTGGCGTGATACATCCTGTGCCAAAGGACTTCGGTATCGCGAGGATCGGCGCCGGTGACCAGAGGCCTCAACGCCTTGTCGATCACGGTGGCAGCGATCTCCGGCGGCTCGAGGCCCTGCGCAAACGCTTCGCCCCAGCCGGTGATACCCTGATCGGTGCCGATCTCGACCAGGGTCGCCGAGCGCTGCCTCACCCAGCCCTGCGAGAACGCGAACGGTTCCGACAGCGGGCTCTTCAGAATGTGTATCGCGATATCGGTAATTTTCATGCAGGCCTCGATATTGTTGTTCTTGATTGACCGATCATAACCTCGGGTTGGGCTATAGATACAATAAACACGATTATGGAGGACACCCCATGTATCGCAAGATTCTGATTCCGACCGACGGGTCGGAACTGTGCCGCACGGCCGCGATGAAAGGAATCGAATTCGCGAGGCAACTGGGCGCACAGGTTGTGACGTTTCACGCCATCCCCGCGACCTCGTACATGCTGTATACCGAGTCCGGCCCCAGCGACCTGATGGTGGAGCAGTTCGAGAAGGAGGCGCGCACCCGCGGCGAGCGCCTCACAAAAGAACTCGCCGACCTTGCGACACAGGCGGGCGTGCCGTGCGAGACGCTAAGTCTGGTGAACGACCACGCCTGGGAAGGCATCATCGAGGCCGCCGACACCAAGGGCTGCGACCTGATCTTCATGGCCTCGCACGGACGCAAGGGCCTGTCGGCGCTGCTGCTCGGCAGCGAGACCACCAAGGTGCTCACGCACACCAAGGTGCCGGTACTGGTTTACCGATAGTGATGAAAAATACGGGGCGGGCCAAGGGAGGTGAGACCCGCCCCGTCTGCGCATGACAGCTGCGCAGGAAAACATGACGCCGGCACATCCAGGGCCGTCAAAAGCGTGCCGCCTGCCAGCAACTTTCGGAAGCGCGCAAAAAAGCAGCACGCGTTGAAATGTCTCCGCATGCTGACTGTGTCTGCTGGTGCTGCTGGTCAGAATCGAACTGACGACCTATCGATTACGAATCGATTGCTCTACCAGCTGAGCTACAGCAGCACGAGGAGCCGGATTATAAGGCCGCACCCCATGCCGGGCAACGCGGCAGCGCGTCCGACACTCGCAGTCCGGCCTACCTGTCGCGGAACGCCGGCTTGCGTTTCTCCACGAACGCCGCCATGCCCTCCTTCTGGTCTTCGGTGGCAAAAGCCGAATGGAACATCCGACGCTCGAAGCGCACGCCTTCGGCGAGCGTCGTTTCGAATGCACGGTTCACCGATTCCTTCGCCATCATCACGATCGGCAGACTGAGCTCGCCGATCTTCTCCGCGGTCCTCAGTGCATCGTTCAGCAGGTCCGCGAGCGGCACCACGCGGCTCACCAGGCCCACGCGTTCGGCTTCCTGCGCATCCATCATGCGCGCCTGCCCGAGCAGCACCATCTCCATCGCCTTCGACTTGCCGGCAAAGCGCGGCAGCCGCTGCGTGCCGCCCGCGCCCGGGAGAATGCCGAGATTGATCTCCGGCTGACCAAACTTCGCGTTGTCGGCGGCGATGATGAAATCGCACATCATCGCCAGCTCGCAGCCGCCGCCGAGGGCGTATCCCGCGACCGCCGCGATCACCGGCTTGCGGCAACGGGTGACGCGTTCCCATTCCGCGGTGATGAAATCGGCTTTGTACACATCCATGTAGGACTTGGTCTGCATCGCCTTGATATCCGCACCGGCGGCAAACGCCTTCTCGCTGCCGGTGATGATCATGCAGGCGATGCTCTCGTCGGCCTCGAATCCGTCCAGGGCATGCGCCAGTTCCATCATCAGCTCGGGCGAAAGCGCATTCAGCGCCTTCGGCCGGTTCAGCGTGATCAGCCCGGTCTTGCCGCGGGTCTCGACGAGAATGTGTTCGTATGCCATGGGAATCGGATCCTTCCTGAACGGGATCTATAATGCCTCCGCTTCGAACAACTACGCCGCAACGGAGGAGAGCCGGAAAATGCAATTCACCGCGATTTTATTCGATAAATCGGATGGCGTTGCCACCGTCACGCTCAACCGGCCGGAGCGGCTGAACGCGTTCACCTCCGCGATGCACGCGGAGATCCGCGCGGCGATGGACGACGTTGAGAACGACCCGACGGTGCGCGCGCTGCTGATCACCGGCAGCGGCCGCGGCTTCTGTGCGGGGCAGGACCTCGCCGAACCGGTGATGTCTTCCGGCGGCGGCGACATCGACGTCGGCAGCACGCTGGAGCACAACTACAACCCGCTGCTGAAAAGGCTGCGCGCGCTGCGCATGCCGGTGGTGTGCGCGGTGAACGGCGTTGCCGCC
>DATKEK010000255.1:0-7733 GCA_035512195.1 Burkholderiales bacterium | reverse complement strand
CGCGCCGCCGGGGTGACTGCAGTCGGGAAAGACGTCGAACAGCACCTCCCCGAACAAGAGGACGACATCGCTTTGCATTCTGTGGACGGACTATCTCCGGGACCTATGGAGACTGAACCGGCAGGACTACTCGGGAGTATTGTTTCAGCGGCAAGATTATCGCATGATGGCCGTTGCGCGGCCACCCACGATGCCTTCATCGAGCCTTCTCGGCGCGGAGCAAGCGTTGTTGCTCAGACGCGACCGGAAGCCGGCGACGCGTCTCGGAATCCGATAGAGTTTTGCGCGCTTCCAGCGGACGACTTGAGATGTCTAATCAACTGGTAATCGCTTATTACGCTTCCCAGGACACGCTGGGCGTGACCACGGACGAGGAGTACGGCCGGTTCAAGGATTTGGTCGTGGAGGCCTTTCAGGAAGAGTGGCCCGACGCGATGATTTCGGTGGAAGACGACGAGGAATCGCACCTCGATATCGACGGCGTTTCCGGACAGGCAGAGGTGGACGTCAGGGCTCGCGTGGAAGACATCGTGAGCGAGGTCATCAATGCAGGCGACTGGCAGAACGAGAATGACGATTTCTTCCCGGACGACGACAGCGTAGACGCAGACCCTGAAGAGGGCGATCTCTGACACTTCCTCGTGGGCAAGTTGCACTTGCGGCGCGTGGCAAACCACATGCAGCGGCAACGTTTGACCCGGCTGGATTTGAACCAGCGACCAAAGGATGATGGGACTGCCCATCTTGGCCATCGGCACCAGCGGTGCGTGGCGAAGCAAGCGGCGCGGTGGTGGTGGGCCCGGCTGGATTTGAACCAGCGACCAAAGGATTATGAGTCCCCTGCTCTGACCAACTGAGCTACAGGCCCCCGCAAGCAAAAAACAATGGCCGGGAAATCCCGGCCATTCTACTTTCAGCCGGCCAACTCTCAGTTGCCGTCGAGAAAACTGCGCAGCCGTTCGGAACGCGACGGATGGCGCAGCTTGCGCAATGCCTTGGCTTCGATCTGGCGAATCCGCTCCCGGGTGACGTCGAACTGCTTGCCGACTTCTTCGAGCGTATGGTCGGTGCTCATCTCGATTCCGAAGCGCATGCGTAGCACCTTTGCTTCGCGCGGCGTCAGCGTATCCAGTATGTCCTTGGTCGCATCACGCAGGCTGGTGTAAAGAGCCGCGTCCGAGGGCGCCGTGGTCGCAGTGTCCTCAATGAAATCCCCCAGATGCGAATCGTCATCGTCGCCGATCGGGGTCTCCATCGATATCGGTTCTTTCGAGATCTTCAGAATCTTGCGGATCTTCTCTTCCGGCATTTCCATCTTCACGGCAAGCGTGGCCGGGTCGGGCTCCTGCCCCGTCTCCTGCAGAATCTGGCGCGAAATGCGGTTCATCTTGTTGATCGTTTCGATCATGTGCACCGGGATGCGAATGGTGCGCGCCTGGTCCGCGATCGAACGCGTAATTGCCTGGCGAATCCACCACGTCGCATAGGTGGAGAATTTATAGCCGCGGCGATACTCGAACTTGTCCACCGCCTTCATCAAGCCGATATTGCCCTCCTGGATCAGGTCCAGAAACTGCAGCCCGCGGTTGGTGTACTTCTTCGCGATGGAAATCACCAGCCGCAGATTGGCCTCGGTCATTTCCCGCTTGGCCCGGCGGGCCTTTGCCTCGCCGGTGGACATCTGACGGTTGATCTCCTTCAGATCCCGCAGCGGAATTCCGACGCGTTGTTGCACGTCGAGCAACCGTTGCTGGTTCTCCAGTATGTCCGGGGCAAACCGCGCCAGCACTTCGCTGTAGTTCTTGCGCGATGCGATCTCGCGGTTCACCCAGTTCAGATCCTCCTCGTTACCGGGGAAGTTCTTGATGAAGTGCGGCCGCGGCATCCCGGCTTTCTCCACGCAAAGGTCCATGATTCCGCGCTCGTAGAAGCGCACTTCATCGACTATTTTGCGCACGCTGTCGCAAAGCGCTTCGATCTGCTTGGCCGAGAACCGTATCGTCATCAGTTCGGCGGAAATCTCCTCCTGAGATTTCACGTAAGTGCGATTCCGCGGGCCATTCTTGACCAGGGATTTCATCATCTTTCCGAACAGCACCCGAATCTTGGCAAACCGCTCCAGCGCTTCCGCTTTCAACAGCATGAGGCTGGCCTGGCGTGCAGCGCCGCCGTCATCCTCGTCTTCCTCTTCCTCTTCAGAATCGAGCTCTTCCTCCATGTCGTCTTCCGACACTTCGTTGATGGCAGCCTCTTCGACCGCGTAAGGGTCGATCAGTCCATCCACCACCTCATCGATCCGCATCTCTTCGCGCTCGATACGGTCGGCCAAAGCGAGAATCTCGGCAATCGTCATCGGACAGGCGGAGATTGCCTGGATCATGTGTTTCAGGCCCTCCTCAATGCGCTTCGCGATCTCGATCTCGCCTTCGCGGGTCAGCAGTTCGACCGAACCCATCTCGCGCATGTACATGCGAACCGGGTCGGTGGTGCGGCCAAACTCCGAGTCCACGCTGGAAAGCGCCTGTTCCGCCTCTTCCACGGCATCCTCATCCGCCACGGGAGCGCTCGGCTCGGACATCAACCACGCCTCGGTATCCGGGGCCTCGTCGTAGACCTGGATGCCCATATCGTTGATCATGCTGATGATGTTCTCGATCTGTTCGGCATCGAGCATATCGTCGGGCAAATGGTCATTGATCTCCGCATAGGTGAGGTAACCCCTCTCCTTGCCGAGAACGATCAGCGTTTTTAGCCGCATGCGCCGGGCCTCGGCGTCCAGCGGTTGCTGTGCCGCGACCTGCTGCTTCGCCTGCTCCCGATCCTTACGCTTTTCCCGTGCCATTTCCCTTAGCCCCGTCAAAACTTGTCTCGCGTAAACATGTGCTTAACACGAGAGCGAAAAAATAACCGGTCATTATACCTGCATCGAATGCAGGCTTCAGTCAGCGCTCACTGCATCTTTCTGCGAGGGCCGCTGCAGCCTGAGGTATAAGGCCTTGTCCTCAGCCGTCCAACCGTTGCGCTTGCTCTTCTCCAGCAGTGCCGAGATCCGCGCATTGCGGAATCGATCGAGAAGCTGGCGCCAGGCGCCCACAAAATCGGCCTCGAGCGCCGCATCATCCAGCTTGCGTTCTTCCCATAGCAGACTTCCCGCCTCGATCTGCTGTGCGAGCGTTTCCAGATCGGTGCCGCGAAAAGCCTCCATCGCCCCTTGCATCTCCGGCCGCTCAAGCGCCAGTTCCAGCAAACCGGAAAACATCCGGAATTCCGCGCCCGGTACCTGGCTGTCGGCGAAATCGGCAAGCTCGCCGAGCTGCGCGGAGTCGACCAGCGCTGCGAGCGCCGGCCGGAAGACGATCATCTCGGCCAGTTGTCTGAGAATCGAAGGTTTCTGCGCCGCACGGCGTTCGAGCGCGCGCGGTCGCACTGCCGATTTGATCTCATAACGGCTGTCGAGTTCGGCCTGGGAAACGCCGGCCAGTTCCGCGATGCGTTTCCGCAGCAGGAGAGAAAGCATGGGTGCGCCAACCTGCTTTACCAGCATCTTGGCATCCTGCAGAAACTTGGCGCGCCCCTCGGCCGTTCTCAGGTCGGCTTTCCCCGACAATTCCTCGAGCATGAACTCCGACAGCGGCTGCGCCCGCGACAGCATGTCTTCGAGCGCGGCACGGCCTCGTGCCCGCACGAAACTGTCGGGGTCGTCCGATTCCGGGAGAAACAGGAAACCGACCTGCTTGCCGTCGACCAGTTGTCCGAGACTGTTCTCCAGCGCCCGCCATGCCGCGCGGCGGCCGGCTGCGTCGCCATCGAAGCAGAAAACCACGTGGTCAGCCTGCCGCAACAGCTTCTGCAGCTGCCATGGCGTGGTCGCCGTTCCCAGCGTGGCAACGGCGTAGCCGATGTCGCTTTGCGCCAGCGCGACCACATCCATGTATCCCTCAACCACCAGCACCAGCCCTGCGCCGCGTATCGCCTGCCTCGCCTGGTGCAGGCCGTAGAGCTCCCGCCCCTTCTCGAACACCTGCGTTTCCGGCGAGTTCAGGTATTTCGGCTCGCCGCTGTCGATGACGCGTCCGCCGAAGCCGACAATGGCGCCACGTTGATTGTGAATCGGGAACATGATGCGGTCCCGGAAGCGGTCGTAACGTCGGCCCTCGGCGGCATCGATTACCAGCCCCGCTGCCGACAATGCACGGTTTTCGCGGTAATCGGGAAACACCGCCTCCAGACCTTGCCAGCTGTCCGGGGCATAGCCGAGCCCGAAACGCGCCGCGATCTCCCCGGTGAGCCCCCGACCCTTGAGA
Organism: Burkholderiales bacterium; assembly: GCA_035512195.1. Taxonomy (GTDB): domain Bacteria; phylum Pseudomonadota; class Gammaproteobacteria; order Burkholderiales; family Eutrophovitaceae; genus DATKEK01. Next base: position 3,429 of record DATKEK010000255.1, on the reverse strand, counting down.
TAATCGATTGCGCGCCCCGCCTCCTTGAGTTGAGCCCGGTAATACTGCGCAGCGCGCTGCAGAACGCCGGTCAGCTCCTCCGAATCGGACTCCTGCACCCGCTCGCGATTGGTTGCGATTTCTGGAACTGTCATTCCGACGCGCGCCGCCAGGTCCTTCACTGCGTCGACAAATCCCATTCCGTGAAACTCCATCAGGAAAGAGATCGCGCTGCCGTGCGCTCCGCAGCCGAAGCAGTGATAGAACTGCTTGGTCGCGCTGACGGTAAACGAGGGCGTCTTCTCGCTGTGGAAGGGACAGCGGGCCGAGAAATTCGAACCGGCGCGCTTGAGTGGCACGTGGCCCTCAATGACGTCAACAATGTCCACCCGGGCAAGAAGATCGTGGATGAACGATTGCGGAATCATGCGCGGCTGAATATATGCGGGAACGGCGTAAGCCGAGGGAAGTTACGCCATGACCGAATTATAGGCGGGTTTGCGCGATTGTCCTGCCCCCCGCAGAAATTGCGCAATACCGAAAACATCAAACCAAAACAAGAATCTCCGTGCGCAACCGCAGGGAATTCCCGATTTCGATCAGCCCGAGAGCCTGGCCCGCACCAGCGCGGAAACACGGCTCATGTCCGCGCGACCGGCAAGACGGCTCTTCAGTTCGCCCATTACCTTGCCCATATCGCCGATGGCGCGGGCACCGCTGGACTCGATAGCCGCTGCAACCGCAGCCTCGACTTCGGCATCGGACAAGGCCTCCGGCATGTAAGCCTGCAACACGGTCAACTCCAACTGCTCCGCCTGCACCAGATCCTCGCGGCCACCCTGCTTGTAATGTGCGATCGACTCCTTGCGCTGCTTGAGCATCCTCTCGACGACGCCTACGACCTCGGTATCGGACAATTCCTTGCGTTCATCGATCTCGCACTGCTTGATCGCAGCCAACAACATCCTGATCGCCGAAAGGCGTGCGGCGTCCCGGGCGCGCATCGCCGACTTCATGTCGTCGTTGATCCGGTTTTTCAACGTCATCTGATGACCTTGTTTCTGAAAGCAAAAACGGTGAACTGCCTGCGGCGGTTCACCGTTGCTTTGGCAACCCTTCGGTGGTTCAGTAGAGTTTCGGCGGCAGCACCTGGCTGCGCAGTCGCTTGTGATGGCGCTTGATCGCAGCAGCCAATTTGCGTTTGCGCGCAGTGGTGGGCTTCTCGTAGTATTCGCGGGAACGCAGCTCGGTCAACAAGCCGGTCTTCTCCACAGTGCGCTTGAAGCGGCGCAACGCCACTTCGAACGGTTCGTTTTCCTTGACTCGAACAGTCGGCATATAAGGGGATTCCTGATCGGGTGGCGCTGAAAGAAAGGCGCGAATTCTAGCAGCAATTCCCTGAATTGCAAAACCTGCAGCGAATCGCACAGCGAGCCCACACTCTATGAATCAACAACTTAGATGCTCGCACTGGGGATAGAGACTTCCTGCGACGAAACCGGGGTCGCGCTCTACGATACCCAGGAAGGCCTTCTTGGGCACGTACTGTACTCGCAGGTGGCGCTGCATGCTGAATATGGCGGCGTGGTTCCGGAACTGGCTTCGCGCGACCATATTCGCCACCTGTTGCCGTTAACCCGTGAGTTACTCGAGCGTTGCGGGCGCGTCAATGCGGATATCAACGGTATCGCCTATACAGAGGGGCCAGGTCTGGCGGGCGCCCTGCTGGTCGGCGCATCGGTTGCGCGCGCGCTCGGCTACGCGCTGCAAATTCCAGTGGTTGGAATCCATCACTTGGAGGGACATCTGCTCTCGCCGCTGCTCGCCAAACCTGCTCCGGCGTTCCCCTTCGTGGCCTTGCTGGTTTCCGGCGGGCATACCCAGTTGATGCGTGTAAACGGCGTTGGCCGTTACGCGCTGCTCGGCGAAACCATGGACGACGCCGCCGGAGAGGCGTTCGACAAGACTGCAAAACTGCTTGGACTTCCCTACCCCGGGGGACCGGCACTTGCGCAGCTCGCCGAGCAAGGCAACCGGCAGCGCTTCACGCTGCCGAGACCCATGCTCAACAGCGGCGATCTGAACTTCAGCTTCAGCGGACTGAAGACCGCAGTGCTGACCCTTGCACGGCAAGAACTGCATACGGAAACCGACCGCGCAGACATCGCCGCCGCATTTCAGGAAGCGATCGCCGAGGTGCTGGCGTTTAAGTCGATGGCAGCGCTCCGGGCAACCGGGCTCGTCGCGCTGGTGGTAGCGGGCGGCGTCGGCGCCAACCGCCGCCTGCGCGAGCGACTGCAGCAGGCTGCGCAACGCCAGGGATTTGCAATGTTCTATCCGCCGCTCGAGCTGTGCACCGATAACGGCGCGATGATTGCCTTCGCCGGCGCCATGCGGCTGAACAGCGCACAGCCGAATGTACGTGGCTTCACTGTCCGGCCGCGATGGGGGCTCGATTCATTGCCCGAACCGGTCAGCGCGAAAGCCTGATCCGGCTTTCCGTGCCATCGAGCAGCTTCGAGATATTTGCCCGGTGCCGCCAGATGAGAAGCACCGACATCGCCAGTACCGCGCCGGTCTGGTAGGAAACACCGGCCAGATACCATCCTGCGAGCGGCGCAATGGCCGCGGCCGCTATAGCTGCCAGGGAGGACACGCGTATCACGCCGGCGACCAGCAACCACACGGCGCCGACCAGCATCCCCAGCCGCCAGTCCATGACCAGCAGGATTCCCGCAGCCGTGGCAACGCCCTTGCCTCCCTTGAACCGGAAATACAGCGGATACAGGTGGCCGAGGAATGCGGCAAGTGCGACCGCCGCAAGGGTCGGCTCGGAAAGGTTGTGAAGGGTACCTACTCGCTGTGCGAGCCATAGCGCGAAAGCACCTTTGACGGCATCGCCCACGAGGGTCAGGGTAGCAGCCGACTTGCGACCGGTGCGCAGCACATTGGTTGCGCCCGGATTGCCCGAGCCGTAACTGTGTGGGTCCGGCAGGCCGAAGGCACGGCTCACCAGAACCGCGAAGGAAATCGACCCAATCAGGTAAGCAGCAACAATCAGCAAGAAGTCCAGCATCGGGGTCTAGCCTCGGGGATGATGCCGCGCGTGCAACCGCTTGAGACGTTCCCGCGCGACATGGGTATAGATCTGCGTAGTGGAAATATCCGAGTGCCCGAGCAGCATCTGCACCACCCGCAGGTCGGCGCCGTGGTTCAGCAGATGCGTGGCGAAGGCATGGCGCAGGGTGTGCGGCGAAAGCGGTTTGCCGATTCCGGCAGCTTTCGCGTAACGCCGGATCAGATTCCAGAACGCCTGTCGCGTCATGCCATCGCCGCGCGCGGTAACGAACAGCGCTTCCGCGCCACGACCGCGCAGCAGGACTGGCCGCGACTCGGACAGATAGCGTCGAATCCATTCCAGAGCCTCCTCGCCAAGAGGAACCAGTCTTT
>DATKEK010000254.1:0-3611 GCA_035512195.1 Burkholderiales bacterium | reverse complement strand
GAACGTGCGGCAGTAGGGGCAATTCGGGTCCGAGAAGATGGCGATCCGCCGGCGCCCGTCGCCGCGCCGCGTCGTGACCGCCCACTCGAACGGGAGCTTGTCCCAGTCGATTGCGGTCAACTGGCGCAGCCGCCCTTCGGTGAGGCTGCGGCCGGTGCGCGACTCGATGACGTTCGCACCGGCCAGAATGATCTGCGCGGACGCGTCGGTGTAGTAAATCCGCGGACCATCGGCGCGCTGCACGGCGACTTCGTATAGCCCTGCATAGGGCAGCTTGCGGATCGACAGCACCCTGGCGTCGGGTATGTTCGCTGCGAGCACTTTACGTATCGCCTGTTCATCGGCGTGAGCCGCGCCCGCAAACAGGAACGTTGCCACAAGCGTGACAATGGCGTTTCTCATGGACGATCTCCCGCGGCTTTGCCGGCGCCGGACAGCACGTCGTCCAGCACCGTCCGGAACTCCTCTGCCGACTTGTATCCGATGACGCGAAGAGAGCGCATCTCGTTCCCGGTCTGGTCGAAAAAAAGTATCGCCGGCGGACCGAAGAGGCCGAAGCGGCGCAGGAGCCCTTTGTCGGTGCTCGTATTGCGCGTCACGTCGGTCTGGAGGAGCTGCATCCTGCCCATGCGCTCGGCGACGGCGGGATCGGAGAAGGTAAAGCGCTCCATCTCCTTGCACGTCACGCACCAGTCGGCGTAGAAGTCGAGCATCGTCGGCAGCGGTGCGCCACGCACGCGAGTCTCGAGCTCACGCACATCGGCGATACGCTCGAAACGCGGCGCCGCGTGCCCGGCCGGAACTGCAGTCATCGACTGTGCGACAAGCAAGCCGCGCGCGCCAAGTGCAAAGGCGAGCAGGACTACGCCGCCAACGAGCGCCATGACTCCAAGGCCTTTTCCGAAGCGCACGAAGCCGCGCGTATGCTCCGGGAGCGGGTCCAGCACGCGCAACCAGACGGCCGCCATGATAAGGAGCGCGGCCCAGACAGCATCCCGTACCTGTTCGAGCAGAACGGGAGCTGCGGCGGTCGCCACGAGTGCGGCGAAGGCGAATGCCAGTGCAGGATAAGGCCAGCGCGCAGCGCGCGCGGCGCCGCGCAAGCTCTTCAGCGGCGGCGCAAACCGCAGTGACAGCGCGAATATCGCGAGCGCTGCAGCGGCGAGCAGGGCCTTGAACCATCCTTGCGCAAGCCACGCGTCTATCTGCGCCGAAGCTGCAGGTCCGGATCCGGATGGGCTGCCTGGCAGTCGCACATCCACTACTTGCTCCAGAGGCACGTAGCAGACGCCGGTATCGGAGCAACCCTGTGAAGTGACCTTGAGCTTCACGCGTCCCCGTTCCAGATCGCCGGCGGTGAGCGGGACGCGTATCAGCACCTCCCGGCGGTATGTTTCGGTCTCGCCGAAGAATTCATCCTTTTTGAGCACCCCGGCCGGCAGTTCCGCATCGGCGAGCACCTTTCCGGCGGCCGTTTCGAACTTGAACCGGTCGCGGTACATGTAATAGCCGTCTGCGATCTCGAAGCGTACTTCGACGGTACGGTCATCGAGCCCGCGCGTCGAAACTCGGAAAGCTTTCTCGGGCTCCAGCAAATCATCTGCGGAAAGCGCGGCCCGTCCGTTGCCCAGCGCAAGCAGCGTAAGCGCCGCCGCGAAGAGCAGGGCGTGACGGAGCGGGGTGGGCAAGGCGAGCTTCACGCCTTCTACGCCTGCGCAGCGTGTGCGCGGCGCGTCATCGCCACCGCAACTGCATAAGCGGCGGGCGGTATCAGCACCCATTGCAGCAGCGGTGTCAGGCCGGTTCCGAATGGCGGGACCACCGGCATCGCCTCGGCGTATTGCCAGCCGAGCGTGATCCGCGTGCTGATCCATTCGCTCGCCACCGTGAAAGCGATGCCGAAGGCCATCGCCGCGGCGAGCACCGGTCCGTGTCGCACTCGAGGCCATGCGCCGCCGCCGAAAAGCAGGGCGGCGGCTAGAAGCGCAAGAGCTCCGATCAGGAGGTCGCCGGCCGTGCAGTGCAGTACCGCATAGGTGAGACCGCCGAAATCCTCCTGGTGCCAGATGGTATAGAGCGGAAGCTGCAGCACTTCCCACGCGAGATTCACTGCGCCGAACACCGGCAGATACCGAACGAGAAAGAAACGCCATACAGCCGGCGAAGCGAGCATCGATCCTCTGCCTGGTTGCATCTTCGCGCGCCTAACAGGATGTGCGAATGAAAGCGCTGATTTCCGCCGGATCGCTGAAGATGACCGATGTACGGTCGCCCTGCATACCCGCACGCAGCAGCACCGGCTGCCCTTTCATGGGGCCGCGAGCGCTCGAATCGGTCTTCAACCGCAGATTGAATTCCCAGATCACCATTTCGCGCCCGGATGCGGTGCCTACCGTGTAAGCGTCGGCGCAGTAGCGGATGCTCTTCACGATCGATTCCGGCGGCGCTTTTTTGAGATCGGGCGTGCGTGGCCGCGCCTGAGATTTCGTCCCCTCCTTATCAGCCGCCTGGCCGTCGGTCGCGCTGGTACGCAGAAATGCGATGAGATCGACCCGCGCCTGCGCGTCCTTCAACCCGGCGAACGCCATCCAACTGTTCGGGACGAGACGTTCAGGATCGGCGAGCCAGGCATCGAGCGTCTCGGTGTTCCAGACCACGCCACTCGATTTGAGCGCGGGAGAGTAGCGACGGAACCCCGGCGCCGTGCCGGCCTTTCTGCCGAATACGTCGTGCAGGCTCGGCCCGGTCAGATGTTCGCCCGCCGACATCGAGTGACACGCGATGCAGTTGCGGAATTCCTTGCTGCCGCGGCGCGGATCGCTTTCCGCGGCGTTCCCGATCGTACTTTCCGACAGGAGCACCACGGCAAGCGCAAGAGGCATGAAGTGCAACGCCCGCGTGCGGCGACTCATCAGGCTGTGTGGCAGGTTCATTTTGGTCCCTCGCTTTGGTTCTGACATCGATGTATCGCGAGCAGCCTCTCAAGGATTCTTACCTTCGCGCGCGATCTGCTTCCAGCTTCTGCCGCCGTCGGCCGACAGGAATACGTTTCGCCGGCGCGTTGCGATCGCGAGCTCGTCCGGCTTTACAGGGTTCTGTGCGATGTACAGGACGAAGTCGCGCTCCAGCTTCGGCAGCGCGATCCTGGTATCGGCACTTCCATTGAGCGCGATGCGGTGGAGCGCCGAATTGTCAGCGGCCGCGAAATACAAGTACTTGCCGTCGAGATCGAAGACTGCGGCGGTCACCGCCATCGGCGGCCCTGTGCGCTTGAAGTTGGCGCCCGCATCGCGTGAAACGTACAGGCCGTCGAGTGTCGCCAATGCAACCGTGCCCGCGTCCGTCGGGTGCACCGCGATCCCTGCGATGCGTTCCGAAACACCTTTGGCCGCGCTGCGTTGCCACGTCTTCCCGTCGTCTCGTGTGGAATAAACGCCCGCCTGAGGCATGCGGGAGTTGGGCTCGGAATTGATTACGTAGACCACGTTCGAGCGGTAGCCGGCGGCCATGAGATGAAAGTCTGATTCACCCGAAAGCGCGAGTTGCTTCCAGGTTGCGCCGCCATCGGTGCTCTTGGTAAGCCCTAACGGATTGCGCAATGGAGAGCCTGG
>DATKEK010000253.1:0-7348 GCA_035512195.1 Burkholderiales bacterium | reverse complement strand
TCATGGTCTCCTCCGATGGATAGAACCTATCTCATAATCATTCGCGCGATGCGTTGCGGCCTCTAGACCTTGAAGGTCGTGGCGAGTTTTTTCGGCACGCCGGCGTTTTTCAGCATCACGTATCGCGGCAGCCCGTTGCGGTAGGGCGGGTAGTCCTCGCCCTGGATCAGCGGCGCAAGGTACTGACGGCACTTTGCAGTGATGCCGAAGCCGTCGCTGGTGATGAAATCGCGCGGCATCTTTTTCTCCACGTTTGCCACGTCCTTCAGCTCGGCGGTGCCGATCGCCCATTTGTACGGCCTGTCGGATTTGCGCACGATTGTGGGCATCACCGCGTTGCGGCCTCTGAGCGCAAGCTCCACTGCGGCCTTGCCGACCGCGTAGGCCTGGCTGACGTCGGTTTTAGAGGCGATATGCCGCGCCGAGCGCTGCAGGTAGTCGGCCACGCCCCAGTGGTACTTCAGGTTGAGGGCGTCCTTCACGATGCCCGCGATCACCGGCGCCGCGCCGCCGAGCTGGGCGTGGCCGAAGGCGTCGCGCAGGCCCTGGTCGGAGAGAAACTTGCCGTCCGCGCCTTTCACGCCTTCCGATACCACCACCGAACAGTAACCGTACTTCTTCACCATGCCTTCGACCTTGGCCATGAATTTCGTTTTGTCGAAACTGATCTCGGGGAACAGGATCACGATCGGCAGGTCGATGGTCTCATCGGTGGCGAGCCCGCCCGCGGCGGCAATCCAGCCGGCATGCCGGCCCATCACCTCGAGTACGAACACCTTGGTTGAGGTCTTCGCCATGCTGGCGACATCGAAGCTCGCCTCGCGCATCGATACGGCCACGTATTTCGCCACCGAGCCGAATCCGGGGCAGCAGTCGGTGACCGGCAGATCGTTGTCCACCGTTTTCGGCACATGGATCGCCTTGATCGGGTAGCCCATCGACTCCGAAAGTTGCGAAACCTTGAGGCAGGTATCCGCCGAGTCGCCGCCGCCGTTATAAAAGAAGTAGCCGATATCGTGCGCCCTGAACACCTCGATCAGCCGCTCGTACTGCGCGCGGTTTTCTTCCAGGCTTTTCAGCTTGTAGCGGCAAGAACCGAATGCGCCGGAAGGTGTGTGCCTGAGCGCGCGGATTGCCGCCGCGGACTCGCGGGTGGTGTCGATCAGGTCCTCGGTCAGCGCGCCGATGATGCCGTTGCGTCCCGCATAGACCTTGCCGATCCTGTCCTTGTGCTTGCGCGCGGTCTCGATGACGCCGGCAGCGGACGCATTGATGACCGCCGTCACTCCGCCCGACTGGGCATAAAACGCATTTTTCCTCGCCATGACGAACCTCCGGAAAGATTTACCACGGAGGACACGGAGGACACGGAACAAAAGCACAAAACAGCAAGGCGAACCACCAAGGCACCAAGAACACCAGGAAAACCGTTCTCTCGCTTTTCCTGGTGTTCTTGGTGCCTTGGTGGTTGGAACGCTTTGCCTTGAGTTTCCTCCGTGTCCTCCGTGTCCTCCGTGGTTCAACTGATTACTTCAATGCCGCGAAAATCTGGTCGCGGATCGACTCCATCGAACCGACGCCCGGCACGCGCACATACTTCGGCGCGCCGGGCTTGCCGCTCTTCGCCCAGTCCGAGTAGTAATCGACGAGCTGCTTCGTTTGCGAGTGATAGACCTCGAGCCGCTTGCGGATGGTTTCCTCCCTGTCGTCATCGCGTTGCACCAGTGGTTCACCGGTCGCGTCGTCCCTGCTTTCGATCTTCGGCGGGTTGAACACCAGGTGATAGGTGCGCCCGGATGCGGGATGCACCCGGCGGCCCGACAGGCGCTTGATGATCTCGGCATCGTCGACGTCGATCTCGACGACGTAGTCGAGATCGACACCCGCGCTCTTCATGGCGTCCGCCTGCGGGATCGTGCGCGGGAAACCGTCGAACAGGAATCCGTCGGCGCAGTCCGGCTGCCTGATGCGTTCCTTCACCAGGCCGATGATGACGTCGTCGGGCACGAGTCCGCCGGCGTCCATGTATTTCTTCGCTTCGAGCCCCAACTGCGTTCCTGCTTTCACCCCTGCGCGCAGCATGTCGCCGGTGGAGATCTGCGGGATCCCGAATTTCTCTACGATGTAGGCGGCCTGGGTGCCTTTGCCCGCTCCGGGCGCACCGAGCAATATGAGTCTCATTGGCTTCCTGCTTTTTCTGTGATGGGTCGGGCCACTTGTCGGGGCACAAGCCGCATTGCGCGGCCGGCGAAGCGCAAATTATAGCGGCAGCGTCAGCCGCGGTGGCCGGAACCGAATGCGAGACGGGTTTTCTCCAGGTCCTCGGGCGTGTCCACGCCCGGTTCCGGCGCTTCGGCGGCGACGGCGACCGCGATTCGAGAACCGTGAGCCAGCGCGCGCAGCTGTTCGAGCGCCTCGAAGCGCTCGATCGCGACTTGAGCGAGCGTCGCGTACCTGCTCAGGAAGCTGCTGCGATAGGCGTACAGCCCGAGATGGCGGTAAACCGGCAGGCCATCGGGTAACCGCGACCGAGTCTCTGCAAATGCGTCGCGCGCCCACGGTATCGGCGCGCGGGAGAAGTACAGCGCGTAGCCCAGCTCGTCGATCACCACTTTTACCACATTCGGGTCGAACATTTCCTGCGCGTCTCGAATCGGATGGCAGGCGGTGGCGATCGCGGCATCGGCATGGTCGTCCAGCTGTTCGGCCACCGCGCGGATCAGTTTCGGCGGGAGCCGCGGTTCGTCGCCCTGCACGTTGACCACGATGTCGTCGTCCTGCCATCCGCGCTGCTGCGCGACTTCGGCGATGCGGTCAGTGCCGGAAGCATGATCCGCGCGGGTCAGCGCGAACGCGTAGCCGTGGGCGGCTACGGCAGCCGCAATGCGTTCGTCGTCGGTGGCGACGATCACGTCGCCCGCGCCGGATTCCTTCGCGCGGTCGCAGACATGCACCACCATCGGTTTGCCGGCGATATCTGCGAGCGCTTTGCCCGGCAGACGGGTCGACGCGTAGCGGGCGGGGATGACGACTGTGAACGTAACCACGGGGCTCGGCGCTCAGGCCGCAGGACTCTGCGAAACAAGGTGCAGGATCGATGTGCTGCAATCGGTCCGACCGAGCCCCGGGCACTCAGTCCCGCATCCCATCAAACTTCCTCGTCCGGCGGAAGCTTGCGTGCCTCGTCTTCCAGCATGACCGGGATGTCGTCGCGGATCGGGTAGCCGAGGCGGCAGGGTTTGCAGATGAACTCGCGTTCGACCTTGCGGTAGACCAGCGGCCCTTTACACAGCGGGCAAACCAGGATGTCGAGCAGCTTAGCGTCCATGCAGGGCGTAGAGTTTTGCGGTGATCAGTTCGGCGAGCGCGGCATCGATCGAGGCATCTACTGGAAGCACCCACCAGTCGATTCGGGCGAACCCGACGCATTTTATCGCATCCTTCTCGGTCATGATGACCGTCTGATGCGCAAATGCGTCCAGATCGGCGGGTGAGAACCGGTGATGGTCGGGAAACGCATGCGCGGTGAATGTCAGCCCCAACGTGCGAAGCTGCGCGAAGAATCGCGACGGGTTGCCGATTCCCGCAACTGCGTGCACCGTCTTTCCGCCGAAGCGGCCGGCGTCCGCGAACAACTCCGCATCCTGAAGATTACGGAGCCGAGAACCGCGCAGGGTCATGCGGAAATGCGGCACCGGCGGCAGCGCCGGTGCGTGCTCACCATTGATCACGATCGCATCCACACGCGCAAGCCGGGATAGCGGTTCCCGCATCGGGCCCGCGGGCAGCGGCAGCCGGTTGCCGAAGCCGCGTTCGCCATCGATGACCGCGATCTCGACGTCGCGCGCGAGCCGGTAATGCTGCAGGCCGTCATCGCTGAGGATGACGTCGCATTCCGGATGGCTTGCCTGCAGCGCCCGCGCTGCGGCGACGCGATTTGCGCCCACCCAGACCGGGCAGCGCGTGCGCGCTGCCAGCAGAACCGGCTCATCGCCGGCTTGCGCGGGATCCGAATCTGCTGTCACGGCCATCAGCTTTGCATCGCCGCGGTAGCCGCGGCTGACGATGCCTGGATGGAATCCGCGGGTGCGCAATGCTTCGACCAGAGAGATCGCCAGCGGCGTCTTCCCGGTGCCGCCTGCGGTAATGTTGCCGATCACGATCACCGGAACGGCGATCTGCCGGCTGTGCAGCAATCCAATACGGTATGCCGCGCGGCGCAGCCACGCGATCGACGCGAACACCGCCGCGAGCGGCGCCAGCAGGGCCGACAGCCAGGTCAGCCGCGCCCAGTGTTTTTCCAGGGGATGCATGCGGTTCGGAGGCAAATACGGCCCGCGTAGCTTAGCAGGCCGTGGGCGTGCGCCTGCTATTGCCGGATCTGCGTGGTGAACGTGATGCGGCCGAAGCCGGCGAGCCGCGAAGCCTCCATCACGTGGATCACCGACTGATGCGTGGCGCCGGCGTCGGCGACGATCACCACCACCGGGTCGGCATTGCCACGCGCCGCGCGCTGCAGTTCGGAAGCGAACGCCGCGGGGGTGGTATACGCCACGCGGGTGCGGTTGATCTGGTATTCCCCGGTCGCCGATACCGCGACATTGATCTGGTTCGGAGCCTCCAGCGGCTGGCTGGCGTCGGCGGTCGGCAGCTGGATCTGCAGCTCGGCGTATTTGGAATAGGTGGTGGTGACGGCAAGAAAGATGACGATGACGATCAGGATGTCGATGAACGGCACCAGATTGATTTCCGGCTCTTCGTGGATGCGTCCGCGCCTGAAGTTCATGGCGGACGCGCTCAGCCGGTGCGCTCGCCGTGGATGACTTCCACCAGCTTGAGCGTCTGCAGTTCCATTTCCACTACCAGGGATTCCACCGTGGCACGAAAGTGCCGGTAGAAGACCAGACTCGGAACCGCCACGATAATGCCGAATGCGGCGTTGTACAGCGCGATCGAAATGCCGTGGGCCAGTTGCGCCGGGTCGGTCAGACCGGTCGGGCCGGTGGCGCCGAAGATTTCGATCATGCCGATGATGGTTCCGAGCAGACCGAGTAGCGGGGCCATGGTGGCGATGGTGCCGAGCGTGGTTAGAAACCGGTCCAGATCATGCGCCACGGCACGGCCTGCTTCCTCGATCGACTCCTTCATCACTTCCCGTGAGCTTCGCACATTTCGCAACCCTGCGGCGAACAGCTTGCCGAGCGCCGAACCATGCGTCAGGCGGTCGAGCAGTTCCGGGGTCACCCCGGTCTGGCGGTATTCCTGCACCACTTTCGGCAGCAGGTCGCGCGGCGCGACCACATTCGGGCGCAGCGTGTAAAAGCGTTCGCCGATGATGCCGATGGCGATGACCGAACACAGGATGATCGGCCAGATCGGCCAGCCGGCAGCCTGAATGATTTCGATCACGCGTTTTCTCCAAGCCTATGAGAGTGCGCGCACTTTAAACTGCAAGGCGGGCGCCAGCAAGTTGAGCGCAGAGCACGCGCCAAACGAAAAACGGGCGCGAAATACGCGCGAAATCTTGTCCACAGATGTTGTGGATAACACTGTGCATAGTTTGTAAAAAGGCGCGTTAAGTGACGCGGGGACAAGCATTTTTGGTTGCCTGCCAAATTTTTGTGCGTCCGGTTTTTATGTTTGAAATCATGACTGTACAGGATATATGCCCCTGCGGAAATCGCGCCGTTCGCATGCCTGTTGCAGGAATGTGACCATTGTGGACGACATGGAATGCGAACGCGTGCTTTTGTCAAGACCTGCCAAGTCATGGAAGTTGGGCATTTTTTTCCGCGCGCGTCGCATCGGGCGGGAATCGCGACGTAAAATTCGCGCGTGAATCGAAACGAACCGCGGGCTCCGGTCATCACCGTCGGCGAACTCAATCGCCGCGTGCGTCAACTCGTCGAAGGCGAACTGCCCTTGATGTGGATCGCTGGCGAGATCTCCAGTTTTACCCGCGCAGCTTCAGGTCATTGTTATTTCTCGCTGAAAGACGCGCAGGCGCAGGTGCGCTGCGTGTTCTTCCGGCACAAGGCCGCGTTGCTCGACTTTGCGCTGGAGAACGGCATGCAGGTCGAAGTGCGCGCGCTGCCGACGCTTTACGAGGCGCGCGGCGATTTCCAGTTGAACGTGGAAACCCTGCGGCGCGCCGGCCTCGGCCTGCTCTACGAGGCGTTCGAACGGCTGAAGAAGCAGCTGGACGCGGAGGGCCTGTTCGCCGCGGAGCGCAAGCGGCCGATTCCGCTTTTCCCGCGCGCGATCGGAGTGGTCACTTCGCAGGCAGCGGCCGCGCTGCGGGACGTGCTGACCACGCTCGGGCGTCGCATGCCGGGCATCCCGGTGATTCTCTATCCCGCGCCGGTGCAGGGCGAGGGTTCCGCAGAAAAGATTGCGCAGGCGATTCGCGCGGCTTCAGCGCGCAGCGAGGTCGACGTGCTGCTGGTGTGCCGCGGCGGCGGCAGCATGGAAGATCTCTGGGCCTATAACGAGGAAGTCGTGGCACGTGCGATCGCGGCGTGCGCGGTGCCGGTGGTAAGCGGCGTCGGCCACGAGACCGATTTTACCATCGCGGATTTCGTCGCCGATCTGCGCGCGCCGACGCCGACTGCGGCGGCGGCCGCGGTGACGCCGGATCGGAGCGAGCTGCAAGAGCGCCTTGCCGCGCAGCGCCACCGGCTCGCCCGCGCGCTTGCCCGCATGCTGGAGCGGCGCATGCAGCATCTCGATTACCTGGGCAAGCGGCTGGTGCATCCCGGCGAGCGCGTCGCCCGTCGACTCGATCAGCTTGGCCATCTCGGGGTTCGCATGCGGCAGGGATGGTTGTGGCATGTGGAGGCCACGCGCCATCGCCTGCAGAACCTCGGTGGCGCGCTGGTGGCGGCGCGTCCCGGTGTCGCGGGCCTCGAGACGCGCAGACTCGAGCTGGAAGCGCGGCTGCGCGTGTCCACCGCGCTCTGGTTCGAGCGCCGCAGCCAGCGGCTCGGTGCACTGGGGACGCACCTTGAACATCTGAACCCACGCAAGGTGCTGACGCGTGGTTATGGCATCGTCGCGCGGGCGGACGGTTCGATCGTGCGCGATGCGCACGCGTTGTCAATCGGCGAGAGAATCGACATCACGCTTGCGCGCGGCCGGACCCGCGCGCGGGTCGAAAGCAAGGACTGACCATCGATTGCACGCCCGCGCCCCGCGCGCTATCTTGAGGGCGCAACCGCAGCACTCCATACCGACAATCCCGGCAAGGGCAACCTGGCCGGGAGAACCCGAGAAGCAAGAACATTCAACCCAGGAGGCCATACCATGTCCACCGCGAGAAAATTTTTTTCTACGCTGTTGCTCGCTGTTT
>DATKEK010000252.1:0-15770 GCA_035512195.1 Burkholderiales bacterium | reverse complement strand
GCGCCGGGCAGGTCATCCGCGACTTCGCCGGCTAGCCCCGCCGCCGCGTGCCGGCGGAGATATGTAATGAACCACAAAGGCACCAAGGCACAAAGAAACCCGAAAAAAGCCAAAGAGAGAACTCAGGTTTCCATTGCGCCTTTGTATTCAACTCGAAGCCGCTGCATCAGTTCAGGACCGCGCGCCGGTGAAGATGTGCAATGAAACACAAAGGCACCAAGGCGCCAGGAAACCAAAAGAGCGATGTGAGGTGTTCTTGGTGCCTTTGTGGTGAGTTCGACCTTGCTACAAGAGCTCAGGACTGCTCGGCCAGCAGGGTCTCGATCTGGCGGGTGAACTCGGCGCTTTCGGGCGTGACCGCGCTCGGGTAGCTGAAAGCGCGCTGGCCGTCGCGGGAGATCAGGTATTTGTGGAAGTTCCAGCGCGGCGACTGGCCGGTCATCTGCGCCAGTTCGCTGAATACCGGATTGGCCTTGTCGCGCACCACGCTGGTTTTCTCCACCATCGGAAACTTGACGCCGTAGGTCAGTTCGCAGAACTCCTTGATTTCTTCGTGGCTGCCCGGTTCCTGGTTGCCGAAATCGTTCGCCGGAAAACCCACCACCACCAGGCCTTGGTCGCGGTAACGGTCGTAGACTGCCTGCAGGCCACCGTACTGCTTGGTGTAACCGCAGAAGCTCGCGGTGTTCACCGCCAGCACCACCTTGCCGGCGTACTGGCAGAGATCGACCGGCTTGCCGTCGAGATCCTTCATCTTGTGGTTCAGCACGCCGGGACAGGCGGACATGGCAACCTCCGAGAAAAACAGCAATGCGGTAGCGGAAAGCAGCAGCTTCAGCGATTTCATGACAGGCTCCTTGTGTGACTCTCTAATGACACGCCGTCCGGCCCGCGAGTTCAGCCGGGCATGCTGCCCGGTCCGTTAGAATCGGCGCCATGGGACCATTGTCGGACGTAAAAGTCATCGAGCTTGGCCAGTTGATCGCCGGGCCTTTCTGCACCCGTATTCTCGCGGAATTCGGCGCGCGGGTGATCAAGATCGAATCGCCCGAAGGCGGCGATCCGCTGCGCCAGTGGCGCAAGCTGCACAAGGGTACTTCGCTCTGGTGGTATCTGCAGTCGCGCAACAAGAAGTCGGTCACGGTCAACCTCAAGAGCGAAGAAGGCCAGGAGATCGTGCGCCGGCTGATCGGCGAGGCGGACATCCTGGTGGAGAACTTCCGCCCGGGCACGCTGGAGAAGTGGGGTCTCGGCTGGGAACAGTTGTCGTTGCACAATCCCGGCCTGGTGATGGTGCGCCTGTCGGGCTACGGACAGGACGGGCCGTACGCGCAGCGCGCGGGGTTCGGCGCCATCGGCGAGGCGATGGGCGGCATCCGCTACGTGACCGGCTACCCGGATCGGCCGCCGGTGCGCGCCGGCATCAGCCTCGGTGATTCGATTGCGGCGCTGTACGGCGCGATCGGCGCGATGATGGCGCTACGCCACCGCGAGGTGAACGGCGGGCGCGGGCAGGTGGTGGACGTGGCGCTGTACGAGTCGGTGTTCAGCCTGATGGAAAGCCTGCTGCCGGAATTCGATGTCGCGGGTTTCGTGCGTGAGCGCAGCGGTGCTTCGCTGCCCGGCATCGTGCCGTCGAATACCTATACTACGCGCGACGGCAAGTACGTGGTCATCGGCGCGAACGGCGACTCGATCTTCAAGCGCATGATGGAAGCAATCGGACGCCCGGATCTGGCGCAGGATCCGTCGCTCGGCAAGAACGACGGCAGGGTGGCGCGCACTGAAGAGCTGGACGACGTAATCGCCGGCTGGTGCGCCGCCAACGATTTCGAGGACGTGCTGCGCGTGCTGTCGGACGCGCAGGTTCCGGCCGGGAAGATCTACGACATCGCGGATATCACCCGCGACCTGCAGTACCTGTCGCGTGGCATGATCGAGGAGGCGCGGCTGCCGGACGGCACGCCGATGAAGGTGCCGGGTATCGTGCCGAAGCTCGCCGGCACCCCGGGCCGCACAAACTGGCTCGGCCCTGCGCTCGGCGAGCATACCGACGAGGTGCTGGGCGCGCTGGGGTACGATGCCGGACAGATCGGTGCGCTGCGCGAAAAACGCGTCATCTGACGGAGACGCCATGCAGGTCAAGGACATTCTGAAGATCAAGGGCGACGAGTTGTTCAGCATCGCGCCGTCCGCATCCCTGTCCGCGGCGGTGAAGATCATGGTCGAGCGCGACATCGGTTCGCTGGTGGTCATGGAAGCCGGCGCGATGCAGGGGCTGCTGACCTTCCGCGAAGTGCTCGCCGCGTCGAATGCGCAGGGCGACCTGTCGCGGGTGAAGATCGTGGAGGTCATGGTGGAGAACCCGCTCACCGGCGACCCGGAGGATACGGTGGACACCATGCGCCAGCTGATGACCGACCACCATGTGCGCTACCTGCCGATTGTGCGCGAGGGCACGCTGCTCGGCATTCTTTCTTTTCACGATGTCGCGCGAGCCGCGCTCCGCGCGGTGAGCTTCGAGAACAAGCTGCTCAAGCAGTACATCAAGAACTGGCCGGAATGAACGGTTGCGGCCGAAGGTCGACGAGAACGTACGACAACGAACTGTTCAGAATATTCCGACCGATCGATCCGGCATGCTGACCAAGCGAACCGCACTGCAGAAGGGCGTGCGTCCGGGCGAAGTCTGGGCGTGGGCGATGTTCGATTTCGCCAACCAGGGTTACACCACGGTAGTGATCACCGCGGTGTTCAACGCCTATTTCGTCGCAGTGGTGGCGCAGGGCGCGGTGTGGGGAACGTTCGCGTGGACCGCGGCGCTTTCGGTGTCCTATGCGCTGGTGATCGTGACCGCGCCGCTGATTGGCGCGCATGCCGATGCGCATGCCAGCAAGAAGAAGCTGCTTGCGATCACCACCATCGCCTGTATCGTGGCCACAGCGGCGCTCGGCCTGGTCGGCCCCGGCGATCTGGTACTTGGGATCGTGCTGCTGATCGTGTCGAATTTCTTCTACAGCGCGGGGGAAAACCTGATCGCGGCGTTCCTGCCCGAGATCGCGAAAGGGCGCGCGCTGGGTAAGGTGTCGGGCTGGGGCTGGAGCCTTGGTTATATCGGCGGGCTGCTCACGCTCGGCGTCTGCCTCGGCTACGTGACCTGGGCGCAGGGCGCGGGGCTTTCCAGCGCGCAGTTCGTGCCGGTGACCATGCTGATCACCGCGGCGATCTTTGCGGTTGCCGCGCTGCCCACTTTTCTGTATCTCAAGGAACGCGCGACGCCGCAGCCGCTTCCGTCCGGAGTATATGCAAGCGCGTTCGCGCGCACCTGGGACACGCTGCAGCACGCGCGCCGCTACCGTGACCTGATGCGCTTCCTGGTGTGCATCGTGTTCTACCAGGCCGGCGTGATGTCGGTGATCACGCTCGCGGCGATCTACGCCGAGCAGGCGATGGGATTCGAGACGCGCGAGACCATCCTGCTCATCCTGGTGGTCAACATTACCGCCTGCCTCGGCGCGCTCGCGTTCGGGCAGGTGCAGGACCGCCTCGGACACAAGCTGACGATCGCGCTCACGCTGGTGGGCTGGCTGCTCACGGTGGCGGTCGCGGCGATGGCGACCACGCAGGGGATCTTCTGGATCGCGGCGAATCTGGCGGGGCTATGCCTGGGCGCGAGCCAATCGGCGGGCCGCGCGCTGGTGGGCTACCTCAGTCCCGCGCCGCGCCGCGCGGAATTCTTCGGGTTGTGGGGCCTGGCGGTGAAACTGTCGTCGATCTTCGGCCCGATCACCTACGGTACAGTGACCTGGGTCACCGGCGGCGATCACCGTCTCGGGCTGCTGGCCATCGGCTCGTATTTCATCATCGGGCTGCTGATTCTCGCCGGCATCGACGTGAAGCGCGGGCGCAAGGTCGCGCGTCGGGCAGAGTGGGCGGCCGCATGACACCCCAGCATTCTCTTTATTAGAATAAACAAAGCGTTATAATCAGGCACAACCTGCACGTGGGAGGCGTACAGATGCTGGACTGGATCAAGGGCAGTCAATCGGACCACCCGCTTGCGGACGACAAGGCGGCGCGGGAGCTCATTTCCGAATTGCCGGCCGACTCTTACAAGGCGCTCGAGGAGCTGCGCTACTGACTGGATTCGCTGCAGGATGCAGACGATCTGAAGCTTGCGCGGATACTGGAGATCGTCGACCCCATCGATCTGACGGCGCGCAATCACCTGCGCAAGCTCTCGCAGGAGTACGTGTCGGCCGGCAGCCGCTTGCAGCGCTTTCACGAGAACCGCATCTGGACCACGGCATTCGGCTTTTGGAAAAGCCTGGGGGCCGCCTATCTGCTGGTGCTGCGGAAATACCAGGCCGGCGCGAATGGCTGGAACGCGATCAAGGCGCGCATGCCGACCGTGGTCGCACATGGGGTGCGTTGCGCCGGGGCCAGACTCAAATGGCATCTACTGCGCTATGGACCGATCGACAAGGGCTTGTGGGAGGATCTCGGCAAGCTGCTTGCGTACGCGGAGGAAAAGAACGAGACGACCGCGGTGCTCGAGCTGCAACCGGGAACGCAGACCACCATCCAGCACGAGTTTCTCAAGACGCTGATGCTCGGCGTATCGTCCACCGACAGCCTGCTGCCGGCTAAGCTCGATCTTGCGGAGCGGTTGATCGCACGCTTTGCCGATCAGTATGTGCTGCAGAAACAGCCGTCCAAGGGCTGCCATTTCTATTTCGATCTGACGGCAGGTAACCAGCCCGCGCGGTTCGTCGACCGTATCCAGTCGGGCAGTGTGCGTTTCTTCGGTCCGGGAAATGGCTCGCAGGCGGTGGCTGCGTTGGCTGCAGCGGTGCGCAACGACGGTGCGGTGCCCGCCAATCTGTACGCAGGTGCGCAGCTTGAACCCGGGGCGATCGTCGAAGTGCTCGAGCATCTCGCGCGCTACTGGTCTCCGCAGCCGCCGGCGCGCAGCGGCGATCGCAAGCGTTCCGTGTCCCGTTTCAGCGTGGTCCACGGTTTCGACGACATCGTCGGCAAAATCAATGGCGACAGCCAGGACCTGAACTTCGACGAGACCGCCGAAACCTGGGCGGTGGAGAACGAAAGCGAGGGCGGATACGGCGCGGTTCTGCCGCAGGCGAAAGCCGATTGGCTGAAAGTCGGCACGCTGCTCGGCGTCAGGATGTCGGACGGCGGGGCCTGGGGCGTGGGAATCGTGCGGCGGCTGACCGCACGGGAGGACAATAAGCTTTACGTGGGCATCCAGCTGCTCGCACGCGGTGCGACCGTGGTCAGGTTATGCACGGTCGGCGGCTCGCGGAATCCCCAGGACGCGCTGTTGCTGCCTTCCAGCCTCACCGACAGCCTTGCGCACGACGAGATGAGCCTGCTGCTGCGCGAAGGCAGTTTTTCCCCGCAGAACAGTCTGGAGATGCAGGCCTACGACCGCAACTACCTGCTGGTTCCGAAGCGGCTGGTCGAGGGCGGGAACGATTTCGACATGGCGCGCTATCGCGTGCTGAAGCGTGCGGCCTGACTTCGCGCTACACCCGGCCGGCCGGCATCTATAATCGAGACGAGCAAGGAGCGCGCGTGGGCAATGGGATAGAGCACGAGGAAGTGGACCATACGCTGGTCGACGACGAGTTGGCCCTGCAGCTGCTCGCGGGCTCGCCGGCCGACATGTGTGAGGCGTTCGGCGATTTTTCCGGGCGCCTCGAGGCGTTGTGGCAGTCCGAACTGAAGCTCGCCCGCAAGCTCGAGATCGTCGACCTGATCGACCGCGGCACGCAGGAACCGATGCAGCGGCTGGCTACCGCGTACGCCACCAACAGCGGCGGCGCCGGACAGGATGCCATCTGGAACGCCGCCTCGATGTTTTCTTCGCAACTGCTTTCCGCTTACCTGCATCTGGTCCGGCAGGTGCAGACCTATGGCACGGGATGGGGCGACATCAGGGATCGCGTGCCATTGCTGATTGCCCGCAGCATGCGTGCAATCGGGCGCCGCCTGAAGTGGCAGCTGATGCGTTACGGCCCGGTGGACCGGGAGTTGTGGACCCAACTCTCGCAGTTGTGGGCGTACGTGGAAGACCGGGGTATGGTGTCGGCGCGCGTCGCGGTGTACGACGATGACGATGTATCCAACCTGCGCAGCGAGTTCCTGAAGCCGCTGATGCTCGGCGTATCCGCGGCCGACAGCCTGCCGCCGGAACGGCTGGATGTGGCCGAGAGGCTTGCCGCGCACTTCTCGGACCGCTTCGATCTGCAGCGCTACCCGTCGAAAGGCTGCCACTTCCTGGTGGATGTCGATCTGGGTACTGCGCCCGCGCGATTCATTCCCGGTAACCGCATCAAGCCCGGTGCGCGATTCTTCGGGCCTGGCGAGGCCGTGAACGATCTCGAGGCGCTGTCATCGTCCATCGCCACCGAGGAGATCATTCCGGACAACGCCAACTTGAACGGCGTCTCGGATATCGAGATGGTGATCGATGTGATCGGGCACCTCGGGCGCTACTGGTGGGCGCGCCGGCCGGCACGCCGCGAGGAACGCAAAGTCGCCGTCTCCAGGATCAGCGTGATTCAGGGGTTCCAGCAGATCGTGATGCGGCTATCCGCCGAAGCGGGAGCGAGTGCTCCTGCGGAACCGGTTCACACCTGGAAGATCGAGAACGAAAGCGAAGGCGGTTACGGTGCCGTGCTGCCGATCGCCGAGAGCGAATGGGTGAAGGTCGGCACGGTGCTGGGGATCAAGGGGACCGACAATCGCTCCTGGGGCGTGGGCATCGTCCGCCGGCTGGCGGCGCGCGAGGACGATCAGCGCTATGTCGGCATTCAGCTGCTGGCCCGCGGCGCCCGCGTCGTGACCCTGCAGCCGCTCGAACGCGGCCGGCCGGTGCAGACCGCGGTGCTGCTGCCGTCGCATGTCGGCGAAAGCGTGAGCCAGGGCGAAGTCAGCCTGCTGCTGCCCGAGGGCGGTTTCTCGTCTCTGGAGAGCGTGCAGATGAACGTCTATCAGCAAACTTACGTGCTCGAGCCGCGCATGCTGATCGAAAACGGCATCGACTTCGATATGGCCTACTTCCGCATCTCTCAGCGCGCCGCGTGAGGGCGTCGGTCGTACTGAAAACCATACAAAGCAAGTCAAAACAAACCACCAAGATCACCAAGGGCACCAAGAAATACCAAACCTGAATCGAGTGCCTCGTTCTTCTTGGTGATCTTGGTGGTTCGCCGTTCCTGGCGTTTCGCGTTTCCGTTTCTGCGATCTCTGTGGCAATGGGCCTTTGTCAGAGCAGAACAGTCTTCAGCCAGGCGCCGATGTCGGCGAGTTCTTCGGGGCAGACGGCGTGCATCATCGGATATTCGCGCAGTTCGACCTGGTAGCCGAGTTGGGTCAGGCGCGCGCGGGAAGACACCGCCAGTGACAGCGGAACGATGTTGTCGATGGTGCCGTGGCCCATGAAGATCGGCGTCAGGCTGTTTGCCGGTGTGCGTTCGCGCTCCAACGTCTTCGCCAGCGGCAGGTAAGCAGACAGCGCCATCAGTCCGGCGAGCTTGTTCGCGTATCGCAGTCCTGTGTGCAGTGCGATTGCGCCGCCCTGGGAGAACCCGGCCAGCACGATGCGCGACGCCGGTATGCCCCTGTCGATTTCCCGTTCGATCAGCCCCTGCACCAGGGTCTGCGACCGGCGGATCCCTCCTTCATCCTCCTTTAACGCGATATTGTCGGCGACGATGTCGTACCAGGCGCGCATGACGAACCCGCCGTTGATGGTGACCGCCATCATCGGTGCATGCGGGAAAACGAAGCGTACGCCCAGCGGCGGCAAATCGAGTTGTTCGACCACCGGGACGAAGTCGTTGCCGTCGGCGCCGAGGCCATGCAGCCAGATGACGGAATGGCTCGGGTTGGGGCGTGTTTCCAGTTCGACCGCCGGCAGTGGCGGCTCTTGCTTGCGTGAAGTTTTCATTCGTGTGGCTGATTGCCTTGCGGTGGCAGTCTAACCGGGGAGCCAGAAAAAGAACACGGCGCCCTTGCCGGACGTGCCTTCGCCCCAGACTTCGCCATGATGCCGGGTGATTACGCGTTTCACGGTAGCGAGGCCGACGCCGTTGCCGGGGAATTCCGATTCGACGTGCAGGCGCTGGAACACGCCGAACAGTTTGCCCGTGTATCGCGGATCGAAGCCGGCGCCGTTGTCCCGCACGTAGAACACCGTACGCCCGTCCCGTTGTTCGGAGCCGAACTCGATCTGCGCCGGTTGGCGATCGCGGGAGAACTTCCACGCGTTCGAAAGCAGGTTGTCCAGCGCAACTTCGATCAGCACGCGGTCGGCGCGCGCGCTCAGGCCGTCGGCGATGCGTATGTGCGCTTGCCGCTGCGGGTCCTGCTCGCGCAGGCGCCCGGTAATCTGCCGCGCGAGGGCGGTGAGATCGATCGCCTGCAGGTCCAGCCCGGCCCGGTTCACCCGCGCCAGGTCGAGCAGATCGTCAATCAGCTGGCCCATGCGTGTCACGTTGCCGTGAATGCGCTGCAGGTAATGCAGGCCGGCGGCGTCCAGCTTGCCGCCGTGCTCGTCCATCAGCATCTTGCTGAATCCGGCAATGCTGGACAGCGGCTGGCGCAGGTCGTGCGACACCGAATAGCTGAACGCTTCCAGTTCGCGGTTCATCTCTTCCAGGTCGTGGGTTCTTTCGCGCACCCGGTCTTCCAGTTCCAGGTTCAGGCTGCGCACGGATTCTTCCGCGCTCACGCGCTCCGCGATCTGGTTTTCCAGCACGCCGGTAAAACGGGAAAGCTCCCGGTTCTGCCGCGCAACCAGCTGGATCGCCGCCAGCGCAATGCCCATCAGGATGGCGACCAGCATGCCGAATCCGAGTACCAGTTCGGGGAGCTTGCCGCGCGACAGCGAGATGGTCTGCGCGGTCGGCCCCACCTGCAGCGTCCACACGGCCCCCGGCAGCACGATCTCCGCCCGGCGCATGAGTCCCTGCGCCGGCTGCGCGTCGCCGGCCGGCGCGCGGGCCAGTTCGCGCTCGCCTTCGAACAGCGCAATCGCGTAACCGGGCGGTTGCGCCCCCTCGGCGAACAGCAACAGGTCGTCGAAGCGGATCCCGGCCATCATCAGCCCGCGGAAGTTGCCGTTGCGGAACATCGGTGCCGCAATCGCGAAGCCGAGCCCACCGGGAAGAATCTCCAGCGCCGGCGTGACGCGGATCGTTTGCTGCGCGATTGCGGCTTCCATGGCGCGGCGGCGCAGTGCGTCCGAATCCGCGCCACGGCCGACCGCGTCCAGCGTCAGGCTGCGAAAGGCGGTGCGCCGGTAGATCCAGTCCCGGTCCGTCAGGCCGATGCCGGAAACATACGGAAAGTGATCCAGCACGATGGCGGCGTCCGCGCGCCAGCGGGCCTCCTCCGGAAATCCGCTCTCGCGGGACCATTGCAGGCTCAGCCGTTCCAGCAGGTTGAGTTGTCCCTGAAGCCGGTCGGTTACGATTGCCTGCGTGCGGTCCAGTACCTGGGCGGTCGAGCTTTCGAGCCGCTCGAAGGCCTGTGCCAGCAATGCCTGCCACAGGTTGAATGCCACCAGCGCCAGCGCGACTGCGACCATGGAGGGCAGCCAGCGCCAGGGCTGCGCATCGGTCTCGCGTAAGCGCGCGTCACTCGCGGCGACGATTGCGCCGCCGATCGCGAGGAATGCGATGGCGGTGCTGAGCGCCATCGAGGTGAAGGCGCGCCAGCCGGTAGCCGATGGTGCGCCGGCAACATAGGCGAGCGCCGAGACCGCGCCGATGAAGGCCGTGATCATGCCCAGCGACCAGGCCGCAGGCAGGATGCGCGCTGCAAGCCGGGGTGTGCCCAGCACGGCCAGGGCGAATCCTGTCATGCAGAACGCGGCCGCGGTATTGGGCGCCATGCGTCCGGGGTGCGGAGTCTGCACTGCGGTAAAGGGGTCGAGAAAAATGCGATCGAGTCCGAGATCGCTGCCGGTGAGATGCTCGAAAATCGCGATCACGCCGACCAGCAGCACCGCAAACCCCAAAGCTGCGGTCGCCCGTGGCGCACGCTCGAGCAATAGCAGGCCTACCCCCGCCATCAGCAGGCAGATGGCCGAATTGAACTGCATGGGTGCCCAGTGCGGATGCCACTGAACGAGCAGCGGGGACTCGACCACCCAGCCGACAATGACGGTCAGGGAGACGGCAGTGACCGTTCCCGCGGCGAGCCAGACCGGCCAACCGTTGCGTATCCGATCGATGGGCTGGTTCACTGGCCTGTTGCCGATCCGGTCATGGCGATGGCGTGTCCGCCTGCAGCGCTGCCGACGGACGACAGGTTAGCGCAACGCGCGGCGGGCATCGCAGCGGAATTACTCCGCGGGCCTGGCGCGAATCGCCGACTTCGGTCGAAACGCCTTGCAGATCTCTTCGCGCGTCTCGACATACGGTCCGCCGATCAGGTCAATGCAGTAGGGAACGGCGGCGAAAATGCCATGCACCAACTGCTTGCCGTCGGCATCCTTCAGTCCTTCGAGCGTCTCGCGAATCGCTTTCGGCTGTCCCGGCAGGTTGATGATCAGGCTGCTGCCGCGGATCACCGCGACCTGGCGGGAAAGGATCGCGGTCGGCACGAACTTCAGGCTGATCTGCCGCATCTGCTCGCCGAATCCCGGCATGACCCTGTCCGCCACCGCAAGCGTGGCTTCCGGCGTGACGTCGCGTATCGCCGGTCCCGTGCCGCCGGTGGTCAGGATCAGGTGGCAGCGCTCCCCGTCGGTCAGCTCTTTAAATGTCGCTTCGATGACCGGCTGCTCGTCGGGTATCAGTTTCGACACGAAGCGCACTGGATTGACGATCGCCTCGCGCAGCCACTCCTCCAGCGCCGGCAGCCCCTCGTCCTTGTACACCCCCTTCGAAGCCCGGTCGCTGATCGAGACCAGGCCGATGATGACTTCTTCGCTATTGCTCATGTTTCAACGCACCGTAAATGTCATGGACGTACCGGGAAGCATTCAAAAAGCGAAACACCAAGGCACGAAGAGAACAGAAAACAAAAGCTCAACGCAAAGGACGCAATGGAGCGTAAAGAACACAAAGAACAAATACACAGTGTTGCGTTTTGCCTTTCTTCGTGTCTTCGTGCCTTCGTGTTTCGCTTCTCCGTTCCCGCGCTTCAGCCCGTTTTGTCGAGAGCGGCCCGCACCGCCCGGAACAACTCACGGAAGCTCTTCGGCGGTTTGCCCTCTTTCGCCTCGCGGCGCGCGTTGCGGATCAGCGCTCGCAGATGCTGGGAGTCGGTTTCCGAGTGCTGCGACAGGAACTCGGCCAAGGCGGCGTCATCCTCGAGCAACCTTTCGCGCCAGCGCTCCGCGACATGCAGTTTCGCCGTGTGCTGGGTTGAAAGACCTTTCAGCGCGTCCAGTTGGTCGCGTATCGGCGCGGTGTCGACTTCGCGCATGAGGCGGCCGACATACTGCATCTGGCGGCGGATCGCACCCCACTTGGTGATGCGTTTCGCCTCAAGCAACGCGTTTCGCAGGGCTTCCGGCAACTCGAGCCCGGCGATCTGGTCGGTTGACAGTGCCGCCAGTTCCTCCCCCAGATCCTGCAGCGACTGCATCTGCTTCTTGCGCTGGGTTTTGCTCGGCTGAAGTTCTTCTTCCATCGGGATTCCGGTTTGCAACCGGGTGGTATGATAACCGAGCGTTCGCGGCGTGGTCTCAACCCCTACGCTGCCCGTGTCGTGTCTGCGGCGTGGCCTCACCTCCACGCCGCTTTGTTTTTGTTTCTTCCCGGAGCATCAGTGAAAAGAGAAGGTTTTACCTCCGATCTCGACGAGTTCAGGCAACTCGTGCGCGATGCGCTCTCCCACGCCGCAGCCTGCGGCGCGACCGCGTCCGAGGTCGAAGTGAGCGAAGGGTTCGGCCAGAACGTCTGCGTGCGCCGTGGCGAGATCGAAACCATCGAACACAGCCGTGATCGCGGCATGGCCGTGACAGTGTACCTGGGCAAGCGGCGTGGCCACGCCAGCACTTCCGACCTGTCGGGCGCGGCGGTGCGCTCCACGGTCGAGGCGGCGCTTTCGATCGCCCGCCTGACTGCCTCGGACGAATTCTCCGGGCTGGCCGATCCGGAACTGCTTGCCACCGAGTTCCCGGACCTGGACTTGTACCATCCATGGCCGATCCCGGTCGAGGAAGCGATCGACCTTGCGCGATCCTGCGAGCAGGCGGCATTCCGCGCCGATCCGCGCGTCACCAATTCGGAAGGCGCGACCGTGTCCGCGCAGCATTCGCAGTTCATCTACGGTAACACCCACGGCTTTCTCGCGGGTTATCCGAGCTCGCGGCACTCGGTGAGCTGCGCGGTGATCGCCGGGCGTGACGACAACATGCAGCGCGACGACTGGTGGGTGATGTCGCGCGCGCCGGATGATCTCGAGTCTGCGGAAACAGTCGGTGCCATCGCAGGGCAACGTGCCGCGCGCCGGCTGGAAGCCCGCAAGATCGGCACCACCGAGGTTCCGGTACTGTTCGAGGCACCGGTTGCAGCCGGGTTGCTGGGGCACCTGGTGGCGGCGGTCAGCGGCGGCAGCCTGTACCGGCGCCAGTCGTTTCTGCTGGATTCGCTCGGCCAGCGCATCTTCCCGGAGTTCGTGCGCATCCGCGACATGCCGTTCATCAGGTGTGCCCTGGGCAGCGGACCATTCGACGACGAAGGCGTGGCGACACGGGAGCGCGAGATCGTAAGCGGCGGCGTGCTGCAAGGCTATTTTCTCGGCAGCTACTCGGCGCGCAAGCTCGGCATGCAGTCGACCGGCAATGCCGGCGGGAGCCATAACCTCGTGCTGGATTCCACCGGCGAGACCTTCGATGCGCTGCTGAAGAAGATGGGGCACGGACTCCTGGTGACCGAACTGCTCGGGCAGGGCATCAACATGGTGAACGGCGACTATTCCCGCGGCGCCGCCGGCTTCTGGATCGAGGGAGGCGAGATCGCCTATCCTGTTCATGAAGTGACCATCGCCGGCAACCTCAAGGACATGTTCGCCGGAATCGTTGCAGTTGGCAGCGACGTGCTGATCCGCGGTTCGCGCCGCTGCGGCTCGATTCTCGTCGACAGGATGACGTTGGCGGGGGATTGATCAGGACTGAGTGACGACAACCGAGAGCTGGGCAAAGGCGGTCGGTGGACTGTCCCGGGCAGCGAGCGCCCGGTGCCCGGCATCCCGCCAGGTCGAGGGCGGAATGTAAAAAGGCGGACACGAAACGGAGAGCGAAGTTTTGACGGAAGACATGCATCGCAGATACATGACGGCGGTCGACTGGATGCGCAGGGCGTTGTTGGTTCTGGCGCTGGCAGGTTTGGCGGCGTGCGGCAAGGATGTGCCGTCGTTGCCGCAGATCGGGCCGGACGACGTGATCGTGGCGTTTGGCGACAGCCTGACCTACGGCACCGGCGCGTCGGAGGGCGAGAGCTACCCGGAGGTGTTGTCGCAACTGATCGGGCGTACGGTGATTCGCGCGGGACTGCCCGGCGAGCAGACCGCGGGCGGCCTGCGCCGGCTGTCGAATGTGCTCGACTACCACCGTCCGAAACTGCTGCTGCTGTGCCTGGGTGGAAACGACATGCTGCGCAAGGTCGATCCGTCGGTTACCGAAGCCAATCTGCGCAAGATGGTCGAGCTGGCGCGCGCGCAGGGTGTGGCGGTTGCATTGATCGGCGTGCCGCGGCCGGCGCTGTTCCCCGGCAAGGCTGAGTTCTACGAAGCGGTCGCGAGCGATTTCGGCCTGCCGCTGGAAGACCGCATCCTGAAGGAAATTCTGCGCGACAATGCCTACAAGGCGGACCCGATTCACCCGAACGCGATGGGCTACCGCAAAATGGCAGAAGCGATCGCCGAGCTGCTGCGCAGGGCAGGGGCGGTATGAGGGGCAGGGATGAAGGATGAAGGCAAGTGCGGCGCGGCGACAACAGGCGGGATTGCTACGGTCGCCTTGCTCCCTCGCAACGATGGCGGCCGTGACCGGTGGTTCGGCGTGATGTGGGGGACCGATTCAAAAGGAACGGGGCGGCAAGGCAAGGTAACGTGACCGGGAGGACGTGATGCTGCAAAAGCTCGTATTGGGATTCTGTCTCGCCGCACTGCTGGCCGGCTGCTCGAAGGGGCCACGCGCGCCGCGGCCGGAGCCGTTGCTGGTGACGCTGGTGTCACTCGTGCCGGTGGAGATCGGTGTGCTGGAACAGCGTTACGCGGTGCGCCTGCGGGTGCAGAATCCCCGCCCCTACGACGTGCCGGTCGACGGCGTGAACATGAGCATCTCGATCAACGGCAATCATTTCGCCCGCGGTATCGGCCGCGTCTCCGAGATCGTGCCGGCGTTCGGCGAGCAGGTGTTCGAGATACACGCGATCAGTACCACCGCCACCTTCGTCGCGCGAATCGGCGACCTGCAACGCGCAATCGGCCAGGATTTCCGCTACCGCATCGACGGCCGCTTCTACAACGCCGCCGCCGACGGCTACAACAGCTTCGCCCACAACAGCGTATTCAGGTTCGGCGTACAGAATCCCTGAACCGCCGGGCGCTGTACTTTGCGCCCACTCGGTCCTCGTTACGCAGACCGGCGCCCCGTCAGCAATTCGCGGGCGCAGGAGCGGTCCGGAACAGGTGCTGCCACCATGCAGGAGCGGTCGCGCGACCGGCACTGCGTCCCGGTTCGGCGAGGGTGACTTCGCCGTCGGCAAGGGACGTGACGATCGTGCGCCCGCGCGACTGCACTACCAGCTCCTCGCCAGGATTGAGAATGTCGTCCCTGATGCGTCCTTCCTGCGTGATCCAGAACGCTCCTGAGTGGCAAACGATCCGCGTGCCGATGCCGTCGCGGATCGCGATCAACCCGCTCTCGGGTACGAACAGGCGCGAATTGCGGATATCGATGTTCATGGCCGATTCCTCCTTTGACTCTTCATCCATTCCGTAGAATCATGTACGGCGGCATGATGGACTGCCGGGTTATAGGGTACAAACGACATTTCGGAATGTGTCGCATGAGTAATGGGAATGAATAAGGGCCTTCGCCGGCTGGTATCTCTCGATCCGCTGCGCGGTTTTGAGGCGGCCGCCCGGCAGCTGAGCTTCACCAGCGCGGCCGCCGAGCTGCATGTCACCCAGTCGGCGGTGAGCCGCCAGATCGCGGCGCTGGAAGAACAGATCGGCGTGAAGCTTTTCTACCGTCGCAACCGCAGTCTTGCGCTGACCGACGCGGGAAAGCGGCTGCAGGCCGGGGTGACTGCCGCGCTGAAAGGGCTGGACGACGCAGTGCAGAGCGTATCGGCGCAGCGCGCGAGCCACGCACTGAACGTGACGGCGTCGGTTGCGGTCAGCGCGTTATGGCTGATTCCGCGGCTGCCGCGGTTTCGCCAGCGCCACCCTGAAGTGGATGTGCGGATTTCGGCGAGCAGCGCAGTGGTCGATCTGGAAGCGGGGGAGTTCGATCTTGCGTTGCGTTACTGCGCGCTGGAGAAAGCACCCGCCGGCGCGATATATCTTTTCGGCGAGGAGGTGGTGCCGGTCTGCTCGCCGAAACTGCTGAAGGACCGCGCCCGCCCGCTCAGGCGTCCCGAGGATCTGCGCCATCACGTGTTGCTGCACTATGAAGACCCGTTGCGGCCGATGCCGTGGCATGCGTGGCCGACCTGGCTGGAGACGGTGGGGCTGGCCGACCTGAAGCCTGCGGGCTCGCTGCGCTTCAGCCATCTGGA
>DATKEK010000251.1:0-11015 GCA_035512195.1 Burkholderiales bacterium | reverse complement strand
CGGTGTCCGGGCGGTGTTGCCTTGCCAGGCTGTCACGCCACTCCCGAATGGCCGGCGCCTCGCCGCGCAGAATGACGGTACGCGTCGGCTCGGCGATCTCCGCCAGCGCCAGGCACAGCGACGCAAACCCTGCGGGACGCTGCCGCATTGCCGGCAGGAAGATCCTAAGCGTGCGCTCCGCGGCGTCGAGATAGCGCGGTTCGCCGAGCAGATAGCCCAGCCGCACCAGCGCAAGCGCGGCTGCACCATTGCCGGAAGGCGTGGCATTGTCGTGTCCGGACTTCGGGCGCAGGATCAGCCGCTCGTGATCGTGGCTGGTAAAGAAGAATCCGCCGAGTTCGCGGTCCTCGAAACGGTCCAGCAGCGCATCCGCCATCGCACGCGCAAGTTCGAGGTCCTCGCTATGGAAATCTGCCTGCATGGTTTCGAGCAACGCGAGCAGCAGGAACGCGTGATCGTCCAGATACGCGTTCAGG
The DNA here is from genome assembly GCA_035512195.1 of Burkholderiales bacterium. Lineage (GTDB taxonomy): Bacteria > Pseudomonadota > Gammaproteobacteria > Burkholderiales > Eutrophovitaceae > DATKEK01. The sequence goes on along the minus strand of DATKEK010000251.1, from coordinate 10,539 downwards.
TGGGCGCGGCCATCCTTGTAAGTGGCGAGCAGCCGGTCGCCATCGCGCAGGGTGCCCGAGACGAATCCGAGCGCACCGCGCGCCGAAGCCAGCCAGTCCGGCCTGCCGAAAATACGGCCCGCGTGTGCCATGCCGCGGATCATCAGCGCGTTCCAGCTGGTCAGCACCTTGTCGTCGCGGCCGGGGCGGATGCGTTTCTCCCGTTCCGCGAAGAGTCTGCTTCTTGCCGAATCGAGCAGCGCGCTGACGCGCTGCGCCGGCTGCCCGAGTTCCCGCGCCACCGCATCGAGCGGTCGCGCGACATGCAGATGCCAGTGATGGTCCTCGAAATTGGGCGGGCGATCCAGCCCGTAATGCGCGGCGCAGACTGCGTATTCGTTTGTGTCCAGCAGGGTACTCACCTGCTCGCGGTCCCACACGTAGAACTTGCCTTCCTCGTGCTCGGAATCCGCGTCGAGCGAGGAGTAGTAACCGCCTTCCGGCGACTGCATCTCGCGCAGGGTCCACGCCGCGGTCTCCTCGCAGATGCGCGCGAACTGGGGATTTCCCGTCAGCAGCCACGCATCCGCGTACAGGCCCAGCAGCGGCCCGTTGTCGTAGAGCATTTTTTCGAAGTGCGGGATCATCCAGAACTGATCCACGCTGTAGCGCGAGAACCCGCCGCCGAGCTGGTCGTAGATGCCGCCGCACGCCATCTTCTCCAGGGTGAGCAGCGCATGGCCGCGCAGCGCAGCGTCCTTCACGCCGAAGCGCAGGCAGAACTCTAGTTCGGCGGGATGCGGAAACTTCGGTGCGCCGCCGAACCCGCCATGCACTTCATCGAAGCTGTCCTTCAGATCGGCGATGGCGGCGGCGATCGGCTGCGTGTCCAGAGTGGGCGCGGCGGCCGCCGGCAATGTGCTTGCCAGCGTTTCCAGCAGCGAAGCGTTCTGTTGCGCGATCTCCGGGCGGCGCTCACGGTAGGCTTCCGCCACGCGTTCCAGCAGATCGAGGAAGCCAGGCATGCCGTAGCGCGGTGTCCTGGGGAAATAGGTGCCGCCGAAGAACGGTTCGCCCCCGGGCGTCAGGAACATGGTCAGCGGCCAACCGCCGTTGCGCCGGGTCAGCAGCGCCTGCGCAGTCTGATAGATCTGGTCGAGGTCCGGGCGCTCTTCACGGTCGACCTTGATATTGACGAACAGCCGGTTCATCACCGCGGCCACTTCCGCGTTCTCGAAGGATTCGTGCGCCATCACGTGGCACCAGTGGCAGGCCGAATATCCGACCGACAACAGGATCGGCTTGTCTTCGCTGCGCGCGCGGTCGAGGGCTTCCGCGCCCCACGGATACCAGTCCACCGGATTGTCCGCGTGCTGCAGCAGGTACGGGCTGGTCTCGCCGGCGAGACGGTTGCCGCTCATCGCTTGCCCTCCTTCCCGCTTTGCTGTGGTCCGAAATGGCCTGTGTCGCCGCGCACGGCGTCGCTCACCGCCGCAGTCGGCAGCGTTCTCCAGAAAGACAGATCTTCGCTTTCACTCAGAGGCCCAGCTCATGCCAGATGGCGTCGATGCGCCGCTTCACCGCCGCATCCATCGCGATCGGTTTCCCCCAGTTGCGCGCGGTTTCACCCGCCCATTTGTTGGTGGCGTCCATGCCCATTTTCGAACCGAGCCCGGACACCGGGCTGGCAAAGTCCAGGTAGTCGATCGGGGTGTTCTCCACCAGTAGCACGTCCCGTGCGGGATCGACCCGGGTGGACATCGCCCACACCACTTCCTTCCAGTTGCGCACGTCGATGTCTTCATCCACCACGATGATGAACTTGGTGTACATGAACTGGCGCAAATACGACCAGATGCCGAACATCACGCGCTTCGCGTGCCCGGGGTACTGCTTGCGCATGCTCACGCAGGCGACCCGGTAGGAGCACCCTTCCGGCGGCAAATAGAAATCCACGATCTCCGGAAACTGTCGCTGCAGCAGCGGCACGAATACCTCGTTCAGCGCCATGCCGAGAATCGCCGGCTCGTCCGGCGGCTTGCCGGTGTAGGTGCTGTGATAGATCGGATCGCGGCGCGTGGTGATGCGTTCCACCGTGAACACCGGGAACGCCTCCTGTTCGTTGTAGTAACCGGTGTGATCCCCGAAGGGGCCCTCGAGCGCGGTCTCACCGGGATGGATCACGCCTTCCAGCACAATCTCCGCGGATGCCGGCACCTGCAGGTCGGAGCCGAGGCACTTCGCCAGTTCGGTACGCGAACCGCGCAGCAATCCGGCGAACTGGTATTCGGACAGATTATCCGGAACCGGCGTCACCGCGCCGAGTATCGTCGCCGGGTCTGCGCCGAGCGCGACCGCCAGCGGAAACGGCTGGCCGGGATTGCGTTCGCAGTGATCGCGATAGTCCAGCGCGCCGCCGCGGTGGGCCAGCCAGCGCATGATGAGCTTGTTGCGCGCGATCAGTTGCTGGCGGTAGATGCCGAGATTCTGCCGCGGCTTGTTCGGGCCACGCGTCACCGTGAGCCCCCAGGTGATCAGTGGGCCGGCGTCCTCCGGCCAGCAGGTCTGGATCGGCAGCGTTGACAGGTCGACCGCATCGCCCTCGCGCACTTGCTGCTGGCAGGGCGCGCCGGAGACGCTCTTCGGCACCATGTCCCACAGCGCCTGCTTCAGCAGCGGCAGCTTGCCGAGCGCATCGCGAAATCCCTGCGGCGGCTCCGGCTCCTTGAGAAACGCAAGCAGTCTGCCGACTTCGCGCAGTTGATCGGTCGACTCCTGCCCCATCGCCAGCGCCACGCGCCGGGTGGTGCCGAACAGATTGCCGAGCACCGGCATGTCGAACCCGGCCGGCTTCTCGAACAGCAGCGCAGGACCGCCGGACCGCAGCACACGGTCGCAGATTTCGGTCATCTCCAGCGCCGGCGACACTTCGGCGCCGACACGCTTGAGCTCGCCCAGCTTCTCCAGCTGTGCGATGAAATCGCGCAGATCGCGGTAGCGCATTCAGATCACCGCGGTCGAGCCGCCGTCCATCGGCACGATTGCGCCGGTCACGTACGCCGCCCTGGCGGATGCCAGGAACAGCGCGAGGTTGGCAATATCCTCGGGCCGTGCGTAGCGGCCGAGCGGCACCCGCGCCTCGCCTTCCTGCAGCGCCTGCTCTTCGCTGATGCCGCGGGATTTCGCTTCGAGCGTCAGCGCTTCCTGCACGCGTTCGGTCATCGTCTGCCCGGGATTGATCGCATTGATGCGCACGCCCGCGCGCGCATACACCTGCGCCAGCCCGGTGGTTGCGAGCATCAGCGCGGCATTCGCCGACCCGCCCGGCAGATGCATCGGCGTCGCGGTCTTGCCGCCCATGCCGATCACGTTCACCACCGCCCCGTGCCCACGGCTGCGCATCGCTGGCAGCACCGCCTCCATCGCGTGTATATAGGTGAAGTACTTCGCATCCATCGCCGCATGCCACGCCGCGACGTCGAGATCCTGCGGCAGGTAGCGCTTCGCCGCGCCCGCGCAGTTGATCAGCACGTCGATCGGGCCAAGCTGTTTCTCCGCGCGGCCGGCCATCGAGGCCGCATCCTCGGGACGCGTAAGGTCCGCAACAAACGTCGCCGCCCGCCCGCTTGCAGCAAGCTCGCCGGCTGCGCCTTCGAGATGTTCGCGGCTGCGCGAGACGATGCCGACGCGCGCGCCTTCTTCCAGAAACAAGCGTGCGCACGCCAGCCCGATGCCGCGGCTGCCGCCGGTAACGAGTACGACTTTGTTCTTGAGTCCGAGATCCATCGAGTCTGATTCGAATAAGGGAGGGCCGCTCACTATAGAAGCCGGCCGCCGGCGCAACAACCCTGTCGTGGAACCGGAATCAGCGCAAAGGCGGGAAACTGAACTCGGCGATCAAGGCGGCGAACACCATCGCACCGACCCAGTTGTTATGGCGGAACGCGCGGAAACAGCCTTCCCGCGTACGCTCCCTGATCAGCAGATACTGCGATGCCGCCAGCGCGGCAGCGAAGCCGATCCCGAAGAAATAGTAGACCCCGAGGCCGTAACGCCAGCCGATATACGCGAGCGTGACAAAGAACAGGCCGTGGAACAGCATCACCATGGCGACGTCCCTGTCGCCGAACAGCAGCGCCGAGGTGCGAATACCGAGCTTGCGGTCGTCCTCGCGGTCCACCATCGCGTACTGCGTGTCGTAAGCCATGGTCCAGAAGACGTTGGCCGTCAGCAGCCACCAGGCCGCCCCCGGCACTTTCCCGGTCTGCGCAGCGAACGCCATCGGAATGCCGAATCCGAAAGCAAGCCCCAGGTAAGCCTGCGGAAGCGCGAGGAAGTGCTTGGTGAACGGATAGGTCGCGGCGAGAAACGCCGCGACGACTGCCAGCATGATGGTGAGCCGGTTTAGCTGCAGCACCAGCAGGAAGGCAAGGCCGGCGAGCACCACCGCCACGCCGATCGCCTCCTTCGCGCTGATCTGCCCGGTTGCCAGCGGGCGCTCACGCGTGCGCTCCACGTGCGGATCGATATTGCGATCGGCATAGTCGTTGATCGCGCAGCCGGCCGAGCGCATCAGCACCGTGCCGAGCACGAAGATCCACACCACGGTCCAGTCGGGCATTCCGCGCGAGGACAGCCACAACCCCCATAGCGTGGGCCACAGCAGAAGCAGGATGCCGATCGGCTTGTCCAGACGGATCAGCTTCTCATAGGCGTTCAGCCGTTCAGTAAGCGTCATGTGCGAGGCTCCCTGCGATGCACTCGGTTGCTGTCGACCGCTCAGGCACGCAGGTACTCCTGGCGTCCGCCCAGCCAGCGTTCCAGATGCCGGTCGGCGAGCGATGGATGGTCGCGGAGCAGTTGCGCCGCGACGTTGCGCGCCGCTTCCAGCAGATCCAGGTCCCGCTCGAGATCGGCGAAACGCAGCATCGGCACGCCGCTCTGGCGTGCGCCGAGAAACTCGCCGGGTCCGCGCAGCCGCAAGTCGTGGCGCGCAATTTCGAAGCCGTCGTGGTTCTCGTAGATGATCTTCAGCCGCTCGCGCGCGGTTTCAGAAAGCGGGCTCTGATACAGCAGGATGCAGGCGCTGCTCTCGGCGCCGCGGCCGACCCGGCCGCGCAACTGATGCAGCTGCGACAGCCCCATGCGCTCCGCGTGCTCGATCACCATCAGCGAAGCATTCGGCACGTCCACCCCGACCTCGATCACCGTGGTCGCCACCAGCAGCTGGATCTGGTTGCGCTGGAATGCCGCCATCGCCTCGGCCTTTTCCTGCGCCGGCAGCCGCCCGTGTACCAGCCCGACCTTGAGGTCGGGAAACTCGCTGCGCAGCCGTTCGCAGGTTTCTATCGCCGTCTTGAGCTGCAGCGCCTCCGACTCTTCAATCAGCGGACACACCCAGTATGCCTGGCGTCCGGTCAGACAGGCGTCGCGCACGCGCGCGAGCACTTCCTCGCGCCGCGTCTCGGCGACCAGCTTGGTGACCACCGGCGTGCGTCCCGGCGGCAGCTCGTCGATGGTGGACACGTCCAGGTCGGCGTAGTAGCTCATCGCCAGCGTACGCGGAATCGGCGTGGCGCTCATCATCAGCTGGTGCGGCTGCAGCGTCCGGTCGCCGCGGCCGCCTTTCATGCGCAGGGCCAGTCGCTGGTGTACGCCGAAGCGATGCTGCTCGTCGATGATCGCCAGGCCGAGTTTGCGGAACACGACCTGTTCCTGGAACAGCGCGTGTGTGCCGACTGCAAGCATCGCCTCGCCCGACTCGATTCCCGCCAGCGCCGCTTCGCGCTCTGCCTTTTTCAGGCTGCCGGACAGCCACGCCACCGTGATGCCGAGTGGCTGCAGCCAGGGCGCAAACTTGCGGTAATGCTGCTCGGCCAGGATCTCGGTCGGCGCCATCACTGCCGCCTGGTAACCGGACTCGATTGCCTGCAGCGCGGCAAGCGCCGCCACGATGGTCTTGCCGCTGCCGACGTCGCCCTGCAGCAGCCGCTGCATGGGATGCGGCCTGGTCAGGTCCTCGCGGATCTCGGCAAGCGCGCGGTTCTGCGCGCGCGTGAGCCGGAATGGCAGCGCACCGAGCAGCTGCCGCGACAGCTGCGAATGCTGAAGCAGCGGATGTGCACGAATGCGGCTGCGCCTGTCGTGGTGCATCCGCATCGAGATCTGCTGCGCGAGCAGCTCGTCGAACTTGATCCGCCGCCAGGCGGGATGCGCGTGCGAGGCCAGTGCAAGCGCGTCCGCGTCCGGCGGGGGATGGTGTAGATACCGGACCGCGTCCATGAACGGTTCCAGCCGCAGCTTCCGCCGCATCGGTTCCGGCAGCGGGTCGGACAGATCCGCAGCGAGCAGTGCACGCGCGGCGAGCTTGCGCAGGGCTTCCTGTCCGAGACCGGCGGTGGTCGGATAGACCGGTGTCAGCGACTGCGGCAGCGGCGCCTCGCCGCGCACGACGCGGAAACGCGGATGCACCATCTCCGCGCCGAAGAAACCCTGGCGAATCTCCCCGATCACCCGCACCTTCGTTCCCGGCGCGAGCGCCTTCTGCTGGCTCGGGTAGAAGTTGAAGAAGCGCACGTGCAGCGTGCCGCTGTCGTCCTCGATCCGCGATACCAGCTGGCGGCGCGGACGGTAGTGGACCTTGGTTTCGGCAACAACGCCCTCGATCTGCACCGTCTCACCGGAGGGCGCACGCGCTATCGCGGCCAGCTGGGTTTCGTCTTCGTAACGTAGCGGCAGATGCAGCACGAGATCGGCGAGTTTGCGAATACCGAGCCGCGCGAGCCGCTCGCGCACCGCGGGTGTGGCAAAGGCAAGCGATGCATGCGGCGCCTTGCCCGGCTCACCGGCTGCCGGCGGCACAGGCGACGATGCGCCGACGACGGCGCGCGGCCCGGTCGGCTTCGGCTGGCGCCGCTCGCGGGCCGGCAACGCTTCCACCGGCCCCGCGCACGGGTCCCTGGCATCGGCGTTCACGATGCGGCCAGGATCGCCTCGATCTCCACCAGCGCGCCGCGCGGCAGTTGCGAGACGCCGACCGCAGAGCGCGCCGGATACGGCTGACTGAAATACTGCGCCATGATCTCGTTGAGTTTGGCGAAGTTGGCAAGGTCGGTCAGAAACACCGTGATCTTCACTGCGTGGTCCAGGTTTGCGCCGGCCGCAGTGGCGACCGCCTGCAGGTTTCGGAACACCTGGTGAATCTGCGCCTCGATCCCGTCCGCCAGTTGCATGCTCTTCGGATCGAGTCCGATCTGACCGGACAGGTAAACGATACCGCCGGTGCGGATTGCCTGCGAATAAGTGCCGATCGCCTGCGGGGCGCCCGGGGTGTGCAGCGGTTGTTTGGTCACGACTCGCTCCAGGGTATAGAATGCTGCGCCACAGCAAGGCCGGCATCCATCGTGTCTTGCGCGGCCGCTTTCTGTTGCCGATGATACCGGACGCGCCTGACAATCAGTCGGATTCGGCACGAACACCGAAACCACGATTCATCAACCGACGGCGGCCGCCAGGGTCGCGGCACACCAAAGCCAGCCTCATTCCGACCGCATGAGCGCAGCCGCTCAGGACACAACCAAGACCAGCACACTCGCGCTGACCGTAGGGGCGGTCGGCGTCGTGTTCGGCGATATCGGCACCAGCCCGATCTACACCATGCGGGAGGCGTTCAGCGAGCGCTACGGGCTGGCGGCCTCGCTCGACAACGTACTCGGCGTGCTGTCGCTGATCTTCTGGGCGCTGATACTGGTCGTCACCCTCAAGTACATCATCTTCATGATGCGCGCGGACAACCGCGGCGAGGGCGGGATGATGGCCTTGCTGTCGCTGGTATTGCGCGCCACCAAGCGCGGCTCGCGCAAGCGCTTCCTGCTGATGTCCCTCGGGCTGTTCGGCGCCGCGCTGTTCTACGGCGACGGCATGATCACGCCGGCGATCTCGGTGCTTTCGGCGGTGGAGGGGCTCGAAGTCGCGACGCCGGCGCTGCAACCGTTCGTCATTCCGGTCACCATCGTGGTGGTGATTCTGCTGTTCATGCTGCAGCGAAAAGGTACGGCGACCGTCGGCGCGCTGTTCGGACCGGTAACCCTGGTCTGGTTTGCGGTGCTCGCGCTGCTCGGTTTGATCAACATCGCGCAGTACCCGAGCGTGCTGTCCGCGATCAATCCGCTGCACGCGGTCGCATTCTTCGTCGACAACAAGTTCGCCGGTTTTCTTGCGCTGGGTGCAGTGGTGCTGGCGATCACCGGCACCGAGGGCATCTATACCGATATGGGGCATTTCGGCAAGAAGCCGATCCGTATCGCGTGGAGCCTGGTGGTGCTGCCTTCGCTGACGCTGAACTATTTCGGGCAGGGCGCTTTGATCCTGCGCGATCCGCAGACACTTTCGCATCCGTTCTATTACATGGCGCCGGAGTGGGCGCTGTACCCGCTGGTCGGCCTGGCGACCGCCGCCACGGTGATCGCTTCGCAGGCGGTGATTTCCGGCACCTATTCGCTCACGCGGCAGGCGATCCAGCTCGGCTACTGCCCGCGACTGGACATCTTTCACACCTCCGAAAGCGAGATCGGTCAGATCTACATGCCGTGGATCAACTGGACGCTGCTGCTGGCGGTGATCGCGCTGGTGATCGGCTTCGGTTCCTCGAGCAATCTCGCCAGCGCCTATGGAGTCGCGGTCACCGGCATGATGACCATCGACACCATTCTTGCGTTCTTCGTCATCACCACGCTGTGGAAATGGACGAAGTGGCTCGCGGTGCCGCTGCTGGTGATCTTCCTGGTCATCGATGTGTCCTTCTTCAGTGCGAACACGCACAAGCTGCTGCACGGTGGCTGGTTCCCGATCCTGGTCGGCGTCGTGCTGTTCACCCTGTTCGCGACCTGGCGGCGCGGGCGCGGCCTGCTGATGAAGCGGCTGGCGCCGGGCGCGATCGGCATCCAGCCTTTCATCGAGAGCGTCACCCAGCACCCGCCGACGCGCGTGCCCGGCACCGCCGTGTTCCTCACCGCGGCGACCGAGGGTGTGCCGCATGCGCTGCTGCATAACCTCAACCACAACAAGGTGCTGCACGAGCGCATCGTGCTGCTGACGGTGCAGAACGACGACATTCCACATGTCGATGACAGCGAGAGGCTGGAGATTGAGCAGCTTGCACCCGACTTCCACCGCGTGGTCGTGCACTATGGATTCAAGGACGAACCCGATGTGCCGTCGGCGCTGGAGCTTGCCAGGCAGCACGGTCTCGAGTTCAGCATGATGGAAACCTCGTTCTTCCTGTCGCGGCAGACGCTGGTGCCGAAGCTCGGCAGGGAGATGTCGTTGTGGCGCGAGAAGGTGTTCGCCATCATGGCGCGCAACGCTTCCAGCGCCACCGGGTATTTCAAGATTCCGGCGAACCGGGTGGTTGAGCTCGGCACGCGTATCGAGCTGTAGCGAAGCGCGGTCCCCGGACCCGCGCGTTCGGCACAGACAAGGATGAACACAGACAAGCCGGCGATCCGCAATCTGGAGGCCCTGCTCGCCAACGGCCGGGATACCGCGCTGCTGCGTTTCAGTCTCGGCAGCGAGTACCTCAAGCAGGGTGACCCCGCACAGGCGACCGTGCATCTGCAGCGGGCGGTCGCACTCGATCCGCGCTACTCGGCGGCGTGGAAGCTGCTGGGCAAGGCCCGTCTCGATGCGGGCGACCGCTCTGCGGCGCGCGACGCCTGGCAGCAGGGCGTAACAGTGGCCGAAGCGCGCGGCGATCAACAGGCAGCCAGGGAAATGACCGTGTTCCTGCGCCGCCTGCAGAAAAACGCAGGCTGAAATGATCGCGGCGGCCAAAACGGCCCGGGCGACCCTGCGTACTTCCGGCGATTGGGGTACCCTTCGCGGCGGACCGACACACGCTGCTGCTGCTCAGGAGTGCCTGCCGGCCGTTTTCGCAATGGGCTTCGCAGCCAAGCATAAGAACAAGCATGAGCGAAACCGATCTGTTGATCCTCTACGCGATCGCCGGCGCCTCCGGTATCGTCCTGGCACTGGTCGCCAGCCTGCTGATCGACATGCTGGACCGGCGCGGGCGCTTCTTCGTGTTCGGCTGGCTGGAGGATGAAGGCAGCGAACGCAGGCGCCTGTCGGTCTACGTGGACAATCAGACGAACGCCCGCACCGTGATCACCGAGGCCGGCATGGTGATGCAGGACCGCCGCCGGGTTGCGGCCTCCGCGCATCCGCCAAAGCCGCAACTTATGAAACCGCTGCCCCTGAAACTGGACGCACACGACTTCACCGTCGTCTGCGTGTTCTCGCTGCAACGACAGCAAGCGCTCGAAGATCTTGCGGCATGCTATGTCATCAAGGGCAAGGGCGAACTGGTTACCGGGCAAATCTACCGGCAGGCAGACAGGGCGTTGCAGTGAGATTCCGTCCGGCTTGCCGGAGAGGCAAAAGGCCACCCGAGGGTGGCCTTTTTTTGTTTGGTGGAGACGAGGAGGATCGAACTCCCGACCTTCGCATTGCGAATGCGAAAAGTTGTGTTTTAAAGGACCCTACTAAGATTGAAGAACCCTT
>DATKEK010000250.1:0-34032 GCA_035512195.1 Burkholderiales bacterium | reverse complement strand
GAACATGTGGACGGCCAGCTCGTGTTTGCGGTGAGGGACACGGGCATCGGCATCGAGCCGCAGCATATCGAACGGCTGACGGAGCGTTTTTACCGGGTGGACAAGAGCCGCTCGCGCGAGACCGGCGGCACCGGGCTGGGTCTCGCGATCGTGAAACATGTGTTGAACCGGCACCAGGCCCGGCTTGAGATCAGCAGCGACCCCGGCCGCGGCAGCACCTTTTCCGCGGTCTTCCCCGATACCCGGCGGCTGGCGCCCAGAGCAACGCAACCGCGGCCGGCTGACGCCCCCGCGGAACGCCTCAAGGCCTGACCGGTTCCAGGTCTGCGCGCAGGCGCTCGGCCAGGCGTTCGCGGAACCGCTCGGGCAACGCGCATGCCGACCCTTTTCCACGCGCACCCCAAACCGGGTTCGGATAATGCGGGTCGTGCACGAAGCGTGGAATCACATGCCCGTGCAGATGGGGCACCTGGTTGCCGAGGCTTGCGAGGTTGATCTTGTCCGGCGACAGCAGTTCACGCAGCGCGGATTCGGCCGCGAACACGACGTTCATCAGCCTCGCGCGCTGCGCATCCAGCAGGTCGGTCATTTCGCCGATGTGCGCGTTCAGGATCACGCGGCAGAACCCGGGGTGGTCCTCGTCGCCGACCAGCACCACCCGCAGCAGTTCGTCATGCCAGAGGATTTCTCCGCCAAGTTGTGCGCACAGCACGCAGTCGGACTCCCGCGTCGTCCGGCCGGCATCCGGTCGTGAAGTCATCGTGCGCGACCTCCAAGGTGGACGGCCGCCCACGGCGGCCGAGATTCAGAGCAGCACTCTTTCGATTCCGCCACTGTTGGCGCGGTCGACGTAATCGCCCATCCAGTCGCGACCGAGAACGTGTTTCGCCATCTCGACCACGATATAGTCCGCCTCGACACCCGCGTCCTCGCGGAAACGCGACAGCCCCTGCAGGCATGACGGGCAGGACGTCAGGATCTTCACCTCGCCCCGGTGGCCCTGCGCGCGGATCGCGGCAGCGCCCTTCTGCAATTCCTCCTGCTTGCGAAAACGCACCTGGGTCGAAATATCCGGGCGTGTCACCGCCAGCGTTCCCGATTCACCGCAACAGCGCTCGTTCTGCGCCACCTCGGCGTTCATCAGTTCGTTCACCACCGCGATCGGCTGGCGGGTCTTGATCGGCGTGTGGCAGGGGTCGTGATACATATAGCGCACGCCGGTCACGCCGTCCACCTTCACGCCCTTTTCCAGCAGGTACTCGTGGATGTCCAGCAGCCGGCACCCCGGAAAGATCCTGTCGAACTCATAGTGCTCCAGCTGATCCATGCAGGTGCCGCAGGACACGATCACCGTCTTGATGTCGAGGTAGTTCAGCGTGTTCGCCATCCGGTGGAACAACACGCGGTTGTCGGTGATGATCCTCTGACCCTTCTCCTGCTCGCCGGCCGCGGTCTGCGGGTAGCCACAGCACAGGTATCCGGGCGGCAGCACGGTGATCGCACCGATATCGAACAGCATCGCCTGCGTCGCAAGGCCAACCTGGCTGAACAGCCGCTCGCTGCCGCACCCCGGAAAGTAGAACACCGCATCCGAGTCGTCGGTCACCTTCTCCGGATTGCGGATCACCGGGATGATCGACTTGTCTTCGATGTCCAGCAGCGCGCGTGAAGTGCGTTTCGGCAGGCCGCCCGGCATCGGCTTGTTGATGAAGTGGACGACCTGCGCCTTGACCGACGGCTTGCCAAGCGTCGCCGGCGGCCGCTGCGTCTGCTCCTGGACGAGACCGATGGACTTCGCCACCCGGTGCGCCAGCCGCTGCGCGCGGTAACCCCAGTCGATCATCAGTTTGCGCGCGAGCTTGACCGTGTTCGGATCGGTCGCGTTCAGAAAGAACATCGAAGCCGCAGTGCCGGGATTGAATTTTTTTCTGCCGTGCTTGCGCAGGAAATTGCGCATCGCGATCGACACATCGCCGAAATCGATGTCCACCGGACACGGATTCAGACACTTGTGGCAGACGGTGCAGTGATCGGCGACGTCGGAGAACTCGTCGAAGTGCCGCAATGAAACGCCGCGCCGCGTCTGTTCCTCGTACAGGAAGGCCTCGATCAGCAACGAAGTGGCGAGAATCTTGTTGCGCGGGCTGTAGAGCAGGTTCGCCCGCGGCACGTGGGTCGCGCAGACCGGCTTGCACTTGCCGCAGCGCAGGCAGTCCTTGATCGAATCCGAAATGTCGCCGATCTCGCTCTGCTCCAGGATCAGGCTTTCCAGTTCCAGCAAACTGAAGCTCGGTGTGTAGGCGGCGTCCAGGTTGCCGCCCGGCAGCAGCTTGCCCTGGTTGAAGCGACCGTGCGGGTCGACACGCTGCTTGTATTCCTGGAAAGCGTGAATTTCGTCGTCGTCGAGGTAATCCAGCTTGGTGATGCCGATGCCATGTTCGCCCGATATCACGCCGCCGAGCGATTTCGCCAGTTTCATGATCCGGCTGACCGCCGCGTTCGCCTCCTGCAGCATGGTGTAGTCGTCGGAATTGACCGGGATGTTGGTGTGCACGTTGCCGTCGCCGGCATGCATGTGCAGCGCGACGAAGATCCGGCTTTTGAGAACATTCTTGTGGATCGCATCGACCTCGGTGCAAACGGTTTCGAAATCGCGCCCGTCGAACAGGTCCATCAGCGCCTCGCGCACCTCTTTCTTCCAGGACACCACCAGCACCCGGTCCTGCAGCGCGCGAAAGACACTCATGCCAGGATCGGAAACCACGGCTGAAGTTCCGGACGCGCGTTCATGCTTGTTATGTTCGAGCTCGCCACAGGCGGAATCGAGATGCTCCAGCATCCACTGCCAGCGCTGGCGCGTGGTGCGCACGATCTCGAGCGCGGCCTCCTTTCTTTCGCCGATCAGCTCTTCGCTCGATATTGCTTCCAGGTCTGCGCGCAGCGGAAGCACTCCCGCGAAGAAATCCTCCAGCGCATCCATCAGGCGGATCTTGTTTCCGAGCGACAGTTCGATATTGATGCGCTCGATGCCGTCGGAGTAGTCGCCCAGCCTGGGCAGCGGGATGACCACGTCTTCGTTGATCTTGAAAGCGTTGGTGTGCTTTGCGATCGCCGCGGTGCGCGCCCGGTCCAGCCAGAACTTCCTGCGCGCCTCCGCGCCGACCGCGACAAAACCTTCGCCGTGGCGAACATTGGCGATGCGCACGACCTGCGACGCGGCCTGGCCCACCGCATTCTCGTCGTCGCCGACGATGTCGGCGAGCAGCACCATCTTCGGGCGGCCGGCGCGCTTTGCTTTCGCCGCGTAGCCGACTGCGCGAATGTAGCGCTCGTCCAGGTGTTCGAGTCCCGCGAGAATCGCGCCGCCGGGGTGAGCGTCGAGGTAGGACTTGATCTCGACGATCGAGGGAACCGCTTCCGCCACCGTGCCGTAGAACTCCAGGCACACGGTGCGGGCGTGCGCCGGCATGCGGTGCAGGATGAAGCGCGCCGACGTGATCAGGCCGTCGCAGCCCTCCTTCTGCACGCCCGGCAGGCCGGCGAGAAACTTGTCGGTAACGTCCTTGCCCAGGCCTTCCTTGCGGAACCGCCGGCCGGGAATCTCCAGCATCTTGGGTTCGCCGCGCCGGGTTCTGCCGTCGGGCGCAAAGCGGGTGATGCGGAAGGCGGCCGTTTCGGCGTCGTGAATCTTGCCGAGGTTGTGCCCGACGCGTTCGACCAGGATCCAGTCTGCGTCCGGGGTGACCATCTTCCAGGATGCGAGATTGTCTACCGCGGTGCCCCACAGCACGGCTTTCTTGCCGCCCGCGTTCATCGCGATGTTGCCGCCGATGCAGGAGGCGTCCGCCGAGGTCGGATCGACCGCGAACACCACGCCGGCCGCCTCTGCCGCCTCCATGACCCGCCGGGTAACCACCCCGGCACCGCACTCGACGGTCGGTACTTCGCGATCGAGTCCGGGCAACCGGACGTTCTCTACGCGCCCGAGCGTATCGAGCTTCTCGGTGTTGATCACCGCCGCGCGCCGCGTCAACGGCACTGCGCCGCCGGTGTATCCGGTCCCGCCGCCGCGCGGGACGATGGTCAGGCCCAGTTCCATGCACGCCTTGACCAGGCCGGCGACCTCCTGCTCGGTATCCGGGTGCAATACGACGAACGGATACTCGACCCGCCAGTCGGTGGCATCGGTGACATGCGACACCCGCGCCAGACCGTCGAACGCGATGTTGTCCTTGCGCGTCGCCCTGGAGAACCGGCGCAGGGCTCTGCGCCTGAGGCCGGCCACATCAGCGAGTTCCTGCTGGAACGCATTCACCGCGGCACTGGCTGCCAGGATCAGTTTCTCCACCCGCGGATCGTCGTTCAGGCGCCGGCCTGCGATCTCGCTCAGCCGATGGCGCATCGACTCGGTCAGCAGGTCGAGTCGCTTGCGGTTGTCGAGAAGGTCGTCCTGCAGGTAGGGATTACGCTGCACGACCCAGATGTCACCAAGCACCTCGTACAGCATGCGCGCGGAACGGCCGGTGCGGCGCTCGCTGCGCAACTCGTTCAGCAAATCCCACACCTCGGCGCCGAGCAGGCGGATGACGATCTCGCGGTCGGAGAACGAGGTGTAGTTGTACGGGATTTCTCGCAGGCGAACGCCGGATGAGGCGAATGCGGGAACCGGAATCATCAGAGGCGGCGTTACTGAAAGACAGGGCCTGAAATTCTACCGCAGCGCAGCATCGGTGACACGCCTTACACCAGCATCGCCACCGCGACATAGCGCAGAAACTTGCCGGCAGCGATGAAAACGATGGAAGACCAGATGTTGCTGCGCAGCCAGCCTGCCGCCACACACAACGCGTCGCCGACCAGCGGAAGCCAGGACAGCAGCAGCACCGGCGTGCCGTATTTCTGCAACCTGGCCAGCGCGCGCGAATCGATCGATGGCGGGAGCAGCCGGCCGATCGCATACGAGGTCAGCGCCCCGAGCGTGTTGCCGACGGTTGCCACCCCGATCGCGGCGCCGCGCGAAGCGGATTCCGTTGCAAGCACCGCAAGCAGAACCACCTCGGAGCCGCCCGGCAACAGCGTGGCCGCGAGGAAGCTCGAGGCGAAAAGCGTGGCGAGACTCGCCGCCTCGCTCACCGGTGAACCAAGCCGTTGGACAAGAGGACTTCTTGAATGAACCTGGCCGAGAAATTCTGGCGCGCCCGAGACGATTCGAACGTCCGACCCCTGCCTTCGGAGGGCAGTACTCTATCCAGCTGAGCTACGGGCGCGAGGGTCCGTAGCATAACGGTAAACGCTTGTTTGGTCTACGTTTCGCTTTTTCGGGTGGGGGAATTCCCCTATAATTTCGCGCTCCCGAGCCCCACCCCCGAAGGATTTGCAATGGCTGATGTGCATATCGAGGAACATTCCTCGCCGATCAAGACCCCCGGACAACTGATTACCGTGGTCGCGCTGTCTTTTCTGGTTCCCGTGCTGGGAATCATTCTGCTGGTGCAACTGATCGTCGGCGGACTACGCGTGGACGCAACAAGCCCCTCCATGTCCGAGGATGCGATAGCCAAGCGGCTCAAGCCGGTCGGGGAAATTGCACTCGGCGAGCCGGGCGAAGCACCGGCGGCGCCTGCAGCCGGCGCACCTGCACCCGCCACACAGGTCGCGGCAGCCAGCCCGGAGGAAGTCGGCCAGAACACCTATCAGGCGTACTGCACCGTGTGTCACGGCGCCGGAATCGCCGGTGCGCCGAAGACCGGCGACAATGCGGCGTGGCAGCCCCGCGTGGCGCAGGGCAAGGATGCGATGTACAACAGCGCGATCAAGGGCAAGAACGCGATGCCGCCAAAAGGCGGCGCGCTGAACGCGGCTGACGCCGACATCAAGGCCGCGGTCGATTACATGCTTGCGCGGCTTTGATCGACGCAAAGCACCTCAGCGCAGAGGCGCGGACACGCGGAGAGAAACCCGTAGAGAAGATCGACTGCCATATCGACGTACGCCCATGGCAGCGGTTCGCATATTCCGGAGTTCTTTCGCCCACTTTGTCTCCGCGCCTCCGCGGCCAGAATTTACTCTCACACTAAGTGGCTACCTACGCGATCGGTGATTTGCAGGGCTGTCTGCAGCCGCTGCACGAACTGCTCGACCAGATCGAATTCAATCCGACGAGCGACCGCCTGTGGCTGGTCGGCGACCTCGTCAACCGCGGCCCGGATTCGCTCGAAACGCTGAGGTTCGTGCGCAGCCTCGGGGACGCCGCGATCACCGTGCTCGGCAACCACGATTTGCACCTGCTCACCGTTGCGGCCGGGCACGCTCGCATCCATCGCGGCGACACGCTGGACGACGTCCTCGCCGCGCCGGACCGCAGCGAACTGCTTGACTGGCTGCGCACGCGCGCCATGCTGCACGCCGAAGGCGAGTACCTGCTGGTGCACGCCGGGCTGCTGCCCCAGTGGAGCGTCGCGCAGGCCCGCGATCTCGCCGGTGAAGCGGAGTCGGCTCTGCGCGGAAGCAGCCACGCCGCGCTTTTCGAACGGATGTACGGAGATCAGCCGGATCGCTGGGCCGAGAATCTCGCGGGCTACGACCGCCTGCGTGTGATCGTCAATGCGATGACCCGCCTGCGCTTATGTACCGCGGACGGGAAAATGAATTTCTCGCACAAAGGTGAACTGCAGAACCTGCCCGCCGGTTATATGCCCTGGTTCGAGGTTCCCAACCGGCGCAGTGGCGACGCCACCGTGATTTTCGGGCATTGGTCGGCGCTCGGTCTGAAAGTCACCGCGAATCTGATGGGACTGGACAGCGGCTGTCTGTGGGGACGCCAGCTGTCGGCGATGCGCCTGGAAGACCGGCGCCTGTTCCAGGTGCACTGCCCGGGTCTGGCAACCTGAGCGCTGCGGCGACCGCGGCCTGCGCAGCCGCCGCCACTTCCCGCCGCCTGCGGCCGCTGGCGTCGATCGGCGCCAGGAACGCGAGCTCGGCGCGGGTCTGCCTTTGCGACACGATCGCCACGATGGATTCCATCAGGCTGGTATCGCCGACGTAGCTCGGCGTGACGTCGACGCTGCCGTCGGCATGCGCATAACGCAGCGCCACCGGCATCACCAGCGCATTCTCGTCCACTGCCGGCTGCAACAGCGAGGCATGAAAGCGCCTGAGCTCGGTGCCTTGCGTGGTGGTTCCCTCCGGAAACACCGCGATCGCATCGCCGAGCGCGAACGCCTCGTGTATCGCGCGGTTGATGTGCGCGGCATGCCGGTGACGGCCGCGCTCGATGAACAGCGTGCCGGTCTTGGCCGACAACCAGCCGATCGCCGGCCAGTCCCGCACTTCGGCTTTCGCCACGAACCGAACCCGCCACGCAGCGTGGATCACATAGATGTCCAGCCAGGAAACGTGATTTGCCACGCCGAGCAGCGGCCGTCCGCTTTCCGGCGGCGCACCTTTCACGTCCAGCCGGACATTCAGTATCGAAAGGATCCCCGCCGCCCAGCGCTGGATTGCGCGCCAGCGCCGTTCGCGACCGTACGCCGGAAACAGCAGCGCGACCGTCAGCAGGCCGGCGAGAAGATGGAGGAGCAGGCGAAAGTAGCGATAGATTCGAATTGGCGCCGGGGCTTCTTCTCTATCGCTCATCCTTCAGGAAATGTCGGGCGTATCGTGCGTTCACGTTGGACATCGGCAGCAGCATGAGCAGGTCCGCGGTATTGAAATCCGGATCCCACGCCGGATCGCCGCAGATATAGGCCCCGGCCCGCAGGTAGCCCTTCACCAGGGGCGGAATCGCCGCGCCGGCCTCGCCGTCCAGGGCATCCAAGGGCAGCGCGCAACGCGGAAACACGCGGTACTCGATCGGGCTCAGCGCCTGCTTGCTCACGGCATTATAGATACTCGCGGCAGCGTGTCCACCGTCCGCCATGCCGATACTCGCGCAACCGATGATGTACTCGTAGCGATGAAATTGCACGAACTGCGCGAGCCCGGCCCACAGCAGCGCAATCGTCGCGCCGTTGCGGTAGCCGGGGTGCACGCAGGACCGGCCGATCTCCACCATGCGATCACGCAGGTGCTGCAGGCGCGTCAGATCGAATTCTTCATCGGAATAAAAGCCGCCGATTTTCCGCGCCTGCGCGCTGGTCAGGATGCGGTAGGTGCCGACGACTTCTCCGGTGTCCTCCTCGCGCACCAGCAGATGCTCGCAATAGGGATCATAGATGTCGTGGTCGATGCCGGGGTCGCGGGTCGGCAGGCGCGCGCAGAGTTCCTCGCCGAAAACGCGGTAGCGAAGGCGTTGCGCCTCGCGGATCTCTTCCTGGTTGCGGCCGAGACTGACGGTCAGGTTTTTTCCGGACGGGCCCCGGGTTTGAATGCCAAGCTGCAGCATGGAGTGTCTCCGATTTCAGATTTCGGAAACACTAGAGCCACACAGTGACGATCCGGTGACCCGGCGGTTAAGTTTCGGTTACCCCGCTGGCAGCCACGCGCCGCCGCGATGCCCCTGATCGGGCAAATTTCTACCAGAGCGTGGCGTTGAACGCCTGACGATAGCGCTGCGCCAGCTGATCGCGGGTGAACTGATGGTTCTGCGCGCCGCGCTCGGCAATCTTGATCGAGCCGAGCAGCGATGCCAGCCGTCCGGTGGTCTCCCAGTCCAGATCGTTGGCGATGCCATAGAGCAGGCCGGCACGGTAGGCATCGCCGCAGCCGGTCGGATCGACCACACGCTCCGGCGGCACCGCCGGAATGTGCATCGCGCGGCCACCGGCATGGATCAGCGACCCCTGCGGGCCCTGGGTGACGATGAACGCCTTTACCGACTTCGCCAGCTGCTCGACGGTTTTTCCGGTGCGATCCTGCAGCAGCTTCGCCTCGTAGTCATTGGTCGCCACGAAATCCGCCATCTCGACGAATCGCATCAATTCCTCGCCGTCGAACATCGGCAACCCCTGGCCCGGATCGAATATGAACGGCACGCCCGCCTCGGAAAACTCGCGCGCATGCTGCAGCATGCCGTCGCGCCCATCGGGGGCGACGATGCCGAGCGAGAGATCCGTTGCGTCGAGCACGCTGTTCAGGTGTGAAAAATTCATCGCTCCCGGGTGAAAGGCGGTGATCTGATTGTCGTCCAGGTCGGTGGTGATGAAAGCCTGCGCGGTGAACGTGTCCTTGACCTGCCGCACGTGCGCCTGCGACAGCCGCAGTTTCTCGAGCCGGTAGGCGTACGGCTGGTAGTCGTCGCCGACCGTGGCCATCACCAGCGGATCGCCGCCCAGCATCTTCAGCGTGTAGGCGATATTGCCGGCGCAGCCGCCGAACTCGCGGCGCATGTCCGGCACCAGGAACGCCACGTTCAGGATGTGAATCTGGTCCGGAAGGATGTGGTTCTTGAAGCGGTCGCGGAACACCATGATGGTGTCGTACGCGATCGATCCGCAGATCAGGGAGCGCATGAAATGGAGGTCCGTTGCTGTTGATGTTTCAGCGAGTGAGCACGAAGGGGGCGAATCCCAGCGACTGGCGCACGCGCTCGGCGTCGCGCTGCGCCGCGTCGCGGCTCAGATACGGGCCCGCATGCACCTTGTGCAGGCCGCGGTCCTGGTAGACCTGCATCGAAGAGGCAAGCCAGCCGAGATCGAGGCGCATCTTGCGCAGAAACTGATCGGCATTATCCGGCAACGCGAACGCGCCGAGTTGCACATAGACTCCGCCGGCTTCCGTCGCCACCGGATCCGGCGTCGGTGGCGGCCGCGTTACCGCGACGATCGGCGCCGCCTGCCGGCCGCTGTCGCCGGGAACAATCGCCTCCACCTCCACCCGGGCCGTGCCCTGGTCGATGAAGCCGAGCTTGTGCGCGGCGACGTAAGACAGATCGATGATGCGGTCCTCATGGAAAGGTCCGCGATCGTTCACCCGCACCACGACCGATCGGCCGTTCGACAGATTGGTCACTCTCGCATAACTCGGCAGCGGCAGCAGCGTGTGCGCCGCGGTCATCTCGTACATGTCGTATGTCTCGCCCGAGGAGGTCTGCTGCCCGTGATAGCGTCTGCCGTACCAGCTTGCCTGCCCCCGCGCGCGATATGACCGGTGCTCGGTAAACGGCGTGTAGGTTTTTCCCAACACGGTATAGGGGCGCGAGTTGCTGCGCCTGATGGGCTCGTTGCGCGGCACCGCATCGGCAACGCGATCCAGATTCCGGGGCGTCCGTGCGTGCGGACCATCATCGAGATAGTAGCCGCCGGACTTGGACGGTTTGCTTCCGCAACCGGAGAGCGCGAGCGCCGCGAAGAGCGCGGCGATCAGGACTGCGGATTGCGCGCTGAGGACTGAGTGAAGAACCGAGTCGCCCGGCCCGCGCCTGGCATTTCTGCACGCCGCGGTTGAACAATCCGTGGATGTGGTTCTTCGCTCTATGCTCGGCACGCAGTCCTCAGTCCTGCACTTCAGGTTTTCACCAGGCGCCGGTGCGTGTGGATGCTCATCAGCAGGCCGACGCCGAATAGTATCGTCACCAGCGAGGTGCCGCCATAGCTGATCAGCGGCAGCGGAACGCCGACGATCGGCAGGATTCCGCTCACCATGCCCATGTTGACGAAAACATAGGTGAAGAAAATGAGCGTGACCGCACCGGCGAGCAACCGCGTGAACAGCGTGGGTGCATTGGCTGCGATCACCAGGCCGCGCGCAATCAGCAGCCCGAACAGGATCATCAGCACCAGATTGCCGAACAGGCCGAACTCTTCCGCGAAGACCGCGAAAATGAAGTCGGTCTGGCGTTCCGGAAGAAACTCGAGGTGGGACTGCGTGCCGTTGAGCCAGCCCTTGCCGAACAGCCCACCAGAGCCGAGCGCGATCGCGGACTGAATGGTGTGATAGCCGGCCCCGAGCGGATCCTGGCTCGGGTCGAGCAGCGTCAGCACGCGCTGGCGCTGATAGTCATGCAGCGTCGACCACAGAAATGGCAGGCTCGCAGAGCCGATCAGAAACACGCCGATCAGGAATTTCCAGCTCAGCCCGGCCAGGTACAGCACATAGAATCCTGCGGCCGCGATCAGCAGCGCAGTGCCCAGGTCAGGCTGTCGCACCACCAGCAGCACCGGGATCAGGAACAGAAGGCCGGCGATCACGAAATTCTTCACCTTCAGCACCGCCTCGTAGCGGTCGAAATACCAGGCCAGCACCAGCGGCACCGCGATCTTCATCAGCTCCGAGGGCTGGATCCGGACCAGACCGAGGTCGAGCCAGCGGCGCGCGCCGTTCACCACCTCGCCGAACAGCGCCACCAGGATCAGCAGCACCATGCCGGTGAGATACACCGGAAAGGCCAGGCGCGACAGATAGTGCAGCGGAATATTTGCGGCGATCCACATCATGGTCAGCGCGACCAGCAGGTTGGCTGTCTGCGCGCCTACGCGATCGATGCTGGCGTTCGACGCGCTGTACAGCGTGAACAGTCCGATCGCCAGCAGCGCGCTCACCAGCACCAGCAGTTGCCGGTCCAGGTGCTTGACCATGTATGCGAACAGCCTGTTAATCACCTGCGTTCTGCTCCGGCTGGTTCTCCGGCAGCGCGTCGGAGTACAGGTCCGGAGCAATCATCGGCTCCAGCTCCGGAACAGGCTCCGGTTCGCTTGGCGGCTGCTGCGCGGCGGACGCCGGCTGCGGCCGTTTCGGCAACGTGCCGTAAAGATAGAAATCGATCACTTTGCGCGCGATCGGCGCCGCCGTCGCGCTGCCGCTGCCGCCGTTCTCGACCAGAATCGCGAGCGCGATCTTGGGGTCGTCCGCCGGGGCGAAGGCGATGAACAGCGCGTGATCGCGATGACGTTCGTCTATGCGGGTTTCGTCGTACTCTTGCCCGCGCAGGCCGATCACCTGCGAGGTGCCGGTCTTTCCGGCCAGGGCGTATCGCGCGCCCATACCCGACCAGGCGGCGGTGCCGCCCGGCCGCGTCACATCCACCATCGCATTGCGCACCAGGTCGATGTTCTCCGGCTTCAGATCCACCTGGCCGACCGGTTGCGGCTCGATAGTGGTCAGCTCCTTGGTCTGGCTGTCCTGGATATGCTGGACTACGTGCGGACGAAAGATGCGGCCGTTGTTGGCGAGAATCGCGGTCGCAAAAGCCAGCTGCAGCGGAGTCGTCAGGTTGTAGCCCTGGCCGATGCCGATCGAGATGGTGTCGCCGACGAACCAGCGCTGGCCGAAGCGCCGCTGCTTCCATTCCTGCGACGGCAGCAGGCCGGCCACTTCGCCCTCGATGTCGATGCCGGTGCGGCGGCCGAGACCGAAATGGCTGATGAACTCGTGGATCGCGTCGATGCCCAGGTCCTGCGCGAGGCCGTAGAAATAGGTGTCGCAGGACTGCACGATCGCCTTGTGCATGTTCACCGCGCCGTGACCGCCCCGCTTCCAGTCGCGGAACACGCGTCCGCTGCCGCCGATCTGGAAGTAGCCCGGATCGTTTATGGTGAATCCTGGCGTGCGCTTGCCGAGTTCGAGCCCGGCGAGCGCCATGAAGGGCTTGAAGGTCGAGCCTGGCGGGTAAACACCCTGCAGCGCGCGATTGTTCAGCGGATGGTCGGGTGAGTCGTTCAGCGCGTCCCAATTCTGCGGATCGATGCCTTCGACGAACAGGTTCGGGTCGAATCCTGGTTGCGACACCAGCGCCAGCACGCCTCCGGTCGCCGGCTCGATCGCCACCATGGATCCGCGAAACTCGCCGAACACCTGCTCCGCGACCTGCTGCAGTCTAGCGTCCAGCGCCAGCAGCAGATCGTTGCCGGACACCGGGAGCAGCGAGCGCAGCGTGCGCACTGCGCGGCCGTTTGCATCCGTCTCGACATGCTCGAATCCGGTGATGCCACGCAACGCTTTCTCGTAGCGCTGCTCCAGCCCGACCTTGCCGATGTAATCCGATTTGCTGTAATTGCTCGCCCGCCCGCGCGCCTGCAGTGCCTGGTAGTCGTTCTCGCTGACGCGGCCGATATAGCCGACCACGTGGGATCCGATATCCCCGAGCGGGTAATGACGGAACAGGCGGGCGTTTATCTGCACGCCGGGATAGTGAAACTGGCGGGCGGCGAATCGCGCGATTTCCTCGTCGCTCAGGCGCGTACGGATCGGAATGCTGGAGAAGTCCGGGACCTCTTCCAGCATTCTCTGGAAACGCCTGCGGTCCTTGTTAGTGATGGTCACCACCTCGGACAGGCGCTCGATCACCGCGTCCATGTTTGCAACCTGCGCCGGAACAATCTCCAGCGTGTAGGCCGCGAAGTTGTTGGCCAGCACCACGCCGTTGCGGTCGACGATCACCCCGCGGTTGGGGACCAGCGGCACGATCTGTACGCGGTTCTGTTCGGCAAGCAGGTGGTAGTGATCGTGCTGCACGACCTGCAGATAGACGAAGCGTGCGAACAGCAGCAGAAACGACGCCAGCACGAGCACGCCGGCCACCGCCAGACGAGTCTGGAAATAATAGAGTTCGCGCTGATGGTCTCTCAGCTCAACGTTACGGCTCATGCTTCCTCGGTTGCTGTCGCGCGCCCCGGCGCGCGACGTTCAAATTTCTTCCCGTTCCGACCGCGGCCGCAGCGGGGCCGTCAGCGCGTGGCGCGCGAATGGCCAAAGGATAGCCCCGGTGGCGCTGGGTAGGAAATACCACCATCCGGGAAACTCGCTGCCGGTGGCCATCCTCACGCCCAGTACGACCACCTGTGCCACGAGGAGGATGCCAAGTATGTGCAGCACCTGCTCGCGGACTCCGAACAACGGCACGCGGCGATGGATGGCGATCGCTGCGAACATCAGCGCCGAATAGGCGAGCGCGTGCTGTCCCAGCAGACTGCCCTGCGCCACGTCCATCGCCACACCCAGCAGGAACGCGGGCAGGAAACCGACCTTGCGCGGATGCTCCAGCCCCCAGAAAAGCAGAACCAGCGCGATGAAATCCGGCCGCAACAGCAGCACCCAGCCGGACAACGGCAGCAGATTCAGCAGCAACGCGACCATCAGGGTGAGCGCCACGAATCCGGTCTTCACCGGTAGCAGGATTTCCTCCGCGAAAGGCCTGCCGAACGCGCGTGGCCGCATCACCCCCCCCTCCGCGGTCTGCGCGGGCGCTGTTGCACGTTGTCGGGCGGCGGGCGATCGGGGAACACTTCTCCCGGTGACAGAATCATCACCTGGCGGTGGCTGTCCACGCCGGCGGCCGGCACACAGGTGACGCGCGCGAACGGGTATGCCGCATTTCGCTCGACGTTGGCCACGGTCGCCACCGGCAGGCCCGCCGGATAGATGCCGTCGATGCCCGAGGTCACCAGGACATCCCCGGTTTCGATGTCCGCATTGACCGGCATGAAGCGCAGTTCCAGCGCGCCGTCGTATCCGAGGCCGAACACCATGGCGCGTAAGCCGTTGCGCACCAGTTGCACCGGGATCGCCTGTTCGCGGTCGGTCACCAGCGTCACCTCGGAGACCCAGGGGAAAACCCGCCGCACCTGCCCGATCAACCCCTGCGAGTCCACCACCGGGGCGCCCGCCTGCACGCCTTGTGTGGAGCCCTTGTCAAGGACGATGCGTTTGATGAACGGGTCCCGCGCGGCATACAGAATCTCCGCAACCAGCGACGGGCGGTCCACGCGCGGCTGCAAGTCGAGCAACTGGCGGAGATGAGTATTCTCGGCGGCGAGCGATTCGTACTCCTGCAAACGGATCGAATTCAGGAAATTATCGCGCTGCAGTCTGTCGTTCTCGCTGCGCAGGGTCGTCTGCGTTACGAAGAAATCCGCTGCGTGCATTGCCATGTCGCCGGGTAGATCGACCAGACTCTGCAGTGGATACAGAATCACGCCGACGCCCCGTCGCAGGTCATCGAGATAGCCGAAACGCGCATCGGCGAACAGCAGGGCGAGCGACAGCAGAGAGAAGAAAATCAGCCTGGTTCCCAGGCTGGGTCCGCGACGAAAAAACGGCGGGGGAGAGTACTCCATCAGGCGGACGACTTGCGGTGGTGCAAGGAAAAAACGCGTCGGGGCAGCAAACCCTGTCTACCCGTCAAACCCGACTCCCCACGCCTCGCCTCCCGAAAATCAGTCGCTGGTGAAAATGCCGGTCAGCCTGTCCATTTTCTCCAGCGCCTTGCCCGAGCCGCGCACCACGCAGGTCAGCGGATCGTCCGCAACGATCACCGGCAGCCCGGTCTCTTCCATCAGCAGCCGGTCGATGTCCCGCAGCAGCGCGCCGCCGCCGGTCAGCACCATACCCTTCTCGGCGATATCCGCGCCCAACTCGGGCGGGGTCTGCTCCAGCGCGGATTTGACCGCGCTGACGATACTGTTCAGCGGATCGGTCAGCGCTTCCAGAATCTCGTTGCTGGAGATGGTGAAGCTGCGCGGTATGCCCTCGGCGAGGTTGCGTCCCTTCACCTCTTTCTCGCGCACTTCGGAACCAGGGAAAGCGGAACCGATCTGGTTCTTGATCTCCTCCGCGGTACTCTCGCCGATCAGCATGCCGTAGTTGCGGCGGATGTAATTGATGATGGCTTCGTCGAACTTGTCGCCCCCGGTCCGGACCGATCCCGAGTAAACGATGCCGCCGAGCGAGATGACACCCACTTCCGTGGTGCCGCCGCCGATATCCACCACCATCGAGCCGGTGGCTTCTTCCACCGGCAGGCCGGCGCCGATCGCCGCAGCCATCGGCTCTTCGATCAGTTCCACCTTGCGCGCACCGGCGCCGAACGCGGACTCGCGGATCGCGCGCCGTTCGACCTGGGTTGATCCGCAGGGCACGCAGATGACAATGCGCGGGCTGGGCGCGAAGAAACGATTGTCGTGGACCTTCTTGATGAACTGCTTGAGCATCTGTTCGGTCACGGTGAAGTCCGCGATCACCCCGTCTTTCATCGGCCGGATGGCGACGATGTTTCCCGGCGTGCGTCCGAGCATCTGCTTGGCCGCGAGCCCAACCTCCTGGATCACCTTTTTGCCGTTCGGGCCGCCCTCCTGGCGGATCGCCACCACCGAAGGCTCGTTCAGCACGATGCCCTTGCCGCGAACGTAAATGAGCGTATTCGCCGTGCCGAGATCGATGGCGATATCGTTGGAAAAGTAGCCGTTGAGGAAGCCGAACATAGGGGTGTCAGAGTGGCTTGAGAGCGCGGTGAAAGTGGCGGTTATGATACCCTAACGGCTTTCGGCGGTTAACAAGAAAGCGCGCCGCAAGCGGATCGTTCCAGCCCTGCAACGGCTCCGTCCGGCAAGCCCTCACGGGCTTCGCGCAACACGTTTCCCGACGCTCACTGCGGCAGAACACCCTTGTCACTCTCACTGGACGACGTCAGGCGGATCGCGCACCTCGCGCGCATCGAAGTCACCGATTCCGAAACCGAACAGGTGCTGGTTCAGCTGAACAGCATCTTCGAACTGATCGAGCAGATGCGCGCGGTGGATACCGGTGGCATCGAGCCGATGTCCCATCCGCTGGGCGGAAACCAGCGGCTTCGCGAAGACACGGTAACCGAATCCGACGACCGCGAGGCGAACATGCGCAATGCACCTGCCCGCGAGGACGGCCTGTTCCTCGTGCCGAAGGTCATCGAGTAGGCCCCGCATGTTTGACAAATCGGTCGCCGAACTCGGCCGCGCGCTGGCCGCCAGGGATGTGTCAGCGGTGGAGCTTGCCCGACTGTTCCTCGACCGGATCGAGCAGCACGGGCAACTCAACGCCTACCTGGACGTGCGCCCGGAAGTCACCCTCGCCCAGGCGCAGGCCGCGGACAGGCGGATCGCGCAGGCAACGGCAGGGCCGCTGACCGGGGTGCCGGTCGCACACAAGGACATCTTCGTCACCCGGGATTTCGCCTCGACTGCCGGCTCCCGCATGCTCAAGGGTTACATGAGCCCGTTCGATGCCACAGTGGTGGAAAACCTGGCGAATGCCGGCATGGTGACCCTTGGCAAACTGAACTGCGACGAGTTCGCCATGGGCTCCTCCAACGAGAACAGCCACTACGGCAACGTGCTGAACCCATGGGATAAATCGGCCGTTCCCGGCGGCAGTTCGGGCGGTTCCGCCGCAGCGGTAGCGGCGCGGATTGCACCGGCTGCCACCGCCACCGACACCGGCGGCTCGATTCGCGAGCCCGCGGCCTTTTCCGGCATCACCGGCATCAAGCCCACCTACGGCAGGGCGTCACGCTGGGGAATGATCGCGTTCGCCTCCAGCCTCGACCAGGCCGGGATCATGTGCCGCTCGGCCGAAGACGCCGCGCTGATCTTCAACGCCATGCTTGGCTTCGACCCGAAGGACTCCACCAGCCTCGAGCGGCCGGGCGAGGACTACACCCGCGACCTGAATGTCGATTTGAAAGGGCTGCGGATCGGCGTCCCGAAGGAGTTCTTCGGCGCCGGTCTGCAGCCTGACGTGGAAACCGCGGTGCGCGCGGCGCTGGACGAATACGCGCAGATGGGCGCCGAACTGGTCGACATCTCGCTGCCGAATGCGCGGCTCGGCATACCGGTCTACTACGTGATCGCACCGGCGGAATGTTCCTCCAACCTGAGCCGGTTCGACGGCGTGCGCTACGGTTACCGCGCGAAGAATTACGGCGACCTCACCGACATGATCAAGAAATCCCGTGCGCAAGGCTTCGGTCCCGAGCCCAAGCGCCGCATCCTGATCGGCACCTATGTCCTGTCGCACGGTTATTACGACGCCTATTACCTCAAGGCACAGCAGGTCCGGCGGCTGATCGCGGACGAGTTCCAGGAGGCGTTCACCCGGTGCGACATCATCGCCGGGCCGGTCACCACCAGCACGGCGTTCGACTTCGGCGAGAAGGCGGCAGACCCGGTCGAAATGTACTTGTCCGACCTGTACACCATCCCGGCCAGTCTCGCCGGCATTCCGGGAATGAGCATCCCCTGCGGCTTCGGCGCGAACAATCGCCCGATCGGGCTGCAACTGATGGCGAACTACTTCGAGGAAGCGAAGCTGCTCGGCGTCGCCCACCGCTACCAGCAGGCGACCGACTGGCACCTGCGCCGTCCCGGACTCGATTGACGGCTGGAGCGCGCATCTCGGGAAAATCCATGCAAGCCACCAAGACAAAAAGACACCAAGAAGACCGAACAAGCGTCACGGGCAGTTCTTTATGCCTTGGTGCCTTGGTGGCGGACGGGTTCTGAACCGATGCAGTGGGAAATCGTCATCGGGCTGGAAACGCACGCACAGCTGTCCACCCGCTCGAAGATCTTCTCCGGCGCGTCGACCGCGTTCGGCGCGGCGCCGAATACGCAGGCCTGCCCGGTAGACATGGCGCTGCCGGGCGTGCTACCGGTGCTGAACAAGGGCGCAGTGGAGCGCGCGATCCGCTTCGGGTTGGCGGTCGGCGGCACGGTCAACCGGCGCTCGATCTTCGCGCGCAAGAACTACTTCTATCCCGATCTTCCCAAGGGCTACCAGATCAGCCAGTACGAGATCCCGGTGGTGCAGGGCGGCACGATCGCGATCCAGGTCGGCGATAGCGAGAAGACCGTGCGGCTGACACGCGCGCACCTCGAGGAAGACGCCGGCAAGTCGCTGCACGAAGACTTCCAGGGCATGAGCGGCATCGACCTGAACCGCGCCGGAACGCCGCTGCTGGAGATCGTTTCCGAGCCTGACATGCGTTCCGCGGAGGAGGCGGTCACCTACGCGAAGGCGCTGCACGCGCTGGTGCGCTGGATCGGCATCTGCGACGGCAACATGCAGGAAGGCAGCTTCCGCTGCGATGCCAACGTCTCGGTGCGGCCGAAGGGTACGGACAGGCTCGGCACCCGCCGCGAAATCAAGAACCTGAACTCGTTCCGCTTCCTGCAGCAGGCGATCGAGTACGAGGCCAGATGGCAGATCGAAACCCTGGAGGACGGCGGCAGGATCGAGCAGGCAACCGTGCTGTTCGATCCCGACACCGGCCAGACGCGGGCGATGCGCACCAAGGAAGACGCGCACGATTACCGCTACTTCCCGGACCCGGATCTGCTGCCGCTGGAGATTCCGCAGCCGTGGCTGGAAGCCGTGCGCGCGGGCATGCCCGAACTGCCGGAGGCGACGCGCGACCGCTACGTACTCGAGTTCAAGTTGACGAGAGAAGACGCGACGGCGTTGTGCGCAAGTCGCGATACTGCGGATTTCTTTGAAGGTCTTTTGGGAGAGCTGAAAGAACCAGGTGCGGACCTCAAATTGGTCGCCCCACTTGCATCGAGTTGGATCAAAGGCGAGTTCGCTCGTTCGCTAAACGATGACGCCGTGACAATTGAAAACAGTGGAATTTCATCGCGGTGGCTCGCGTCATTACTGATTCGAATTCACGACGGAACGATATCAAGATCGGCTGCGAAGGCGATCTGGATCGGCATGTACCAGTTGGCGAGAGACAAACGGCCGTCGCTCGCGAATATGTTTCGAGTACCCGAGGAAAGTTACGAATTCTCGATAGATGATTTTATCGTCGAGGCGGGGCTGAAGCAGATCGCCGATTCCGGCGCGATCGAGAAGATCGTGGACGAAGTGCTGGCCGCGAATCTGCAGCAAGTGGCGGACTACAGGAGCGGCAAGGACAAGGCGTTCAACTCGCTGGTCGGCCAGGTAATGAAAGCGACCAGGGGCAAGGCCAACCCGGCGCAGGTTAACGACATCCTCAGGCGCAAGCTGTCCTGAGCGCGGCCGTTGCGCGATTCAGGCGCTGACGCCGTACTCGCTGCGGTAGCGATTCACCGCATCCAGCACCGGCGAAAGTTCCTGCCTGCGGGCCAGGAATGCCAGCAGGTCTTCCAGGCTGGCGATACTCACCACGGGGATACCGAACTGCTCGCGCACTTCCTGCACCGCCGACAGCTTGCCGCTGCCGCGCTCCATCCGGTCCAGTGCAATCACCACACCGCAGGGCTGCGCGCCCGCGCCACGAATGATCTCCACCGATTCGCGTACCGAGGTACCGGCCGAGATCACGTCGTCCACGATCAGCACGCGCCCTGAAAGCGTCGCGCCGATGGTGATTCCGCCTTCGCCGTGATCCTTTGCTTCCTTGCGGTTGAAACAGAACAGCACGCTGCGTCCCGATTCCGCAAGCGCGATCGCGGTGGCCGACACCAGGGAGATTCCCTTGTACGCCGGCCCGAACAGCATGTCGAACGGCATGTCCGCTGCGAGAATCGCTTTCGCGTAGAATTGGCCGAGCCTGCGAAGGGCATCGCCGTCGTTGAACAGGCCGGCGTTGAAAAAATACGGAGAAAGGCGGCCTGCCTTGGTCTTGAACTCGCCGAAGCACAGAACTTTCTGCGCCAGTGCGAATTCTATGAAGTCCTGCCGAAAATCCGAAGTCATCTCATGCTGCGAATAGTTACGCTGAATCTAAACGGCATACGCTCCGCCGTCAACAAAGGGCTGCTGGACTGGATGCCGGAGCAGAAAGCCGACTTCATCTGCGTGCAGGAAATCAAGGCGCAGGCAAAAGACATGACGCCGGCGCTGCTCGAGCCGCAAGGTTACCGCGGCTACTTTCATTGTGCTGAGCGGCCCGGCTACAGCGGCGTCGGCATTTACTGCCGAAGACAGCCCGACCGCATCGTCGAAGGTCTCGGCATTCCCGACATCGACGCCGAAGGCCGCTACCTGGAAGTGCAGTTCGGCAATCTCTCGGTGGTCTCGGTGTATGTTCCGTCCGGCACGAGTTCGCCGGACCGCCTAGCTATCAAGTTCAGTTTCATGCAACGGTTCATCGAACCGCTGCACAGGCTGGCAAGCAGCGGCCGGGACGTGGTGCTGTGCGGGGACTGGAATGTCGCACACAAGGCGATCGACCTGAAGAACTGGCGTTCGAACCAGAAGAACTCGGGCTTCCTGCCCGAGGAGCGCGAGTGGTTCTCGGGCGTGATCGACAGGCTCGGCTACGTCGACGTCTTCCGGCAGCTGAACCAGGAGCCGGAGCAATACACCTGGTGGTCCAACCGCGGACAGGCCTGGGCCAAGAACGTCGGATGGCGGATCGACTACCAGGTCGCCACGCCGGGCATTGCGGGCAAAGCGCAGTCCGCGTCGATCTACAAGGCCTGGCGCTTCAGCGATCACGCGCCGCTCACGATCGATTACGCCTGAGCGCCGTGCTGGAGCGCATCGCGCAACTGTTTGCCCCCTACCGTGACCGGCGCATGGCGACGCTGCTCGCTCTCGGCTTCTCGAGCGGCCTGCCGGCGCCGCTGGTCTTCACCAACCTGTCGATCTGGCTGCGCGACGAAGGCGTCTCGCGCACCGACATCGGGCTGTTCGCGCTCGCCGCCACGCCTTACGCAATCAATTTTCTGTGGGCACCGCTGGTCGACCGCATGCGGCTGCCGTGGTTCACCGCGCGCTTCGGCCGTCGCCGCGGCTGGACGCTGTTCACGCAGCTGCTGCTGATGGTTGCGATCCTGGTGCTTGCGCAGGCGCAACCCTCGCTGAACCTGTTCGCAGTGGCGGCAGCAGTGCTGTTCGTCACCTTCGTTTCCGCCACCCAGGACGTGGTGATCGACGCCTACCGGATCGACGTGCTCGAGCCGGAACGCTACGGCGCGGGTTCGGCCGCGGCGATCTGGGGTTGGCATCTGGGCGGAACGCTGGTGGGCGGCGCGGGCGGACTGTACCTTGCGCAGGCGCTCGGCTGGAATACCGCGTACTTCGTGCTCGCGGCCGCGGTGCTGGTCGGCATCACTGCGATCCTGCTCGCGCCCGAGCCGGCGTACCGTCCGCCGGCGGACACCGTCGAGCGCGAATCGCAGTTCGCCGCACGCGCGCAACGCTTCGGGCGCCTTGCCGGCGCAGTCACGTGGATTCACGCTGCGGCGATCGCGCCGTTCCTGGAATTCATGCGGCGCGAAGGCTGGCTGCTGGTGCTGGTGTTCATCGTGCTATTCAAGTTTGGCGACGCGCTGCTCGGGCGCATGTCGGGCGTGTTCTACCGCGAACTCGGTTTCGATCTCGGCCAGATCGCCGAGGTGATGAAGATCTATGGCTTCGTCGCCAACGGCATCGGCGTGCTCGCCGGCGGCATGCTGGTTGCCCGTCTTGGCATGTTCCGCGCGCTGCTGGTGGCGGGCGCGCTCGCCGCCGCCACCAATCTCACCTATTCGTGGCTGGCAATGTCCGGGCAGGATCCGATCGTGTTCCGCATCGCGGTTGTCAGCGACAACTTCACCGCGGGCCTGGCAACCGTTGCCTTCGTCTCCTACCTGTCCGGTTTGTGCAACGTCGCCTACACCGCGACTCAGTATGCGCTGCTCGCATCGCTCGGCAATCTCGGGCGCATCTGGCTGTCGGCCGCCAGCGGCTGGATGGTGGATTCGCTGGACGGCGACTGGGCGGTGTTCTTCGCCCTGACCGCGGGAATCGCCCTGCTCGGCCTGCCGCTGCTGGTGATCCTGATGCGCCGCTATCCGGAAGCGCAGGTCAGGAAAACCGCGAAGGACGCGGCCGGATAACGCAGTCGATCGGCTATCAGGGTGCGTGGTCGTCGAAACGGTAAACCGCGAGCGCACCCAGCAGATTCGGCAGAGAACGCACCTCGCGCCCGCCGTCCATCACGATGCGCTCGAGAATGCGAATGCCGTGGCCCGCGCAGAAAATCTCGAAGTCGTCGATGGTGGACAGATGGATGTTCGGCGTGTCGTACCACTGGTATGGCAGGTCCCGCGACACTGGCATGTTGCCGGTCAGCACCTGCAGCCGATGCCGCCAGTAGCCGAAGTTTGGAAATGTCACGATGCCCTCGCGTCCCACCCGCAGCATTTCCTTCACGATGCGCTCGGTATGGCGCACTGCCTGCAAAGTCAGCGACAGCATCACGTAATCGAAGGAATTGCTCTCGAACTCCAGCAGCCCGGATTCGAGGTCGGACTGCAGCACGTTCACCCCGTTCTTGACGCAGGCCAGCACCTTGGTATCGTCGATCTCGACTCCGTAGGTCTTGGCATCGCGCCGTTCATGCAGATAGCGCAGCAGCGAACCGTCGCCGCAGCCCAGGTCCAGCACGTTCGAACTGGGTTTGATCCATCTGGCGATTGCCTCGAAGTCGGGGCGTCCTGCCAGGGTCGGGGGTGTGGCCTGCGCGTTCATGGGCACTCTAGAGCGTGACATTGTCGAGATAGGCCCGGATCAGGGCGTGGTAGCGCGCATCGTCCATCAGGAACGCGTCGTGGCCGTGCGGCGCGTCGATTTCCGCATACGACACGTTCAGCCAGTTATGCACCAGCGCACTCACGATCTCGCGAGAACGCACCGGCGAGAACCGCCAGTCGGAAGTGAACGAAGCCACCAGGAAGTTCGCCTTCGCCGGCGCGAGCGCCGCCGACAGGACACCGCCATGCTCCGCGGCCGGATCGAAATAATCCAGCGCCTTGGTAATCCGCAGATAGGTGTTTGCATCGAAGCGATCCGCAAACTTGTCAGCCTGATAGCGCAGATAGGACTCGATCTGGAACTCGACGTCGAAGTTGAACTTGAGCACGCCTTCGCGCAATGCGCGACCGAATTTCTCGGCCATCGCGTCGTCGGAAAGGTAGGTGATGTGTCCGATCATGCGCGCGATGCGCAGGCCGCGCCGCGGCACCACTCCGTGC
Source organism: Burkholderiales bacterium (assembly GCA_035512195.1). GTDB lineage: Bacteria > Pseudomonadota > Gammaproteobacteria > Burkholderiales > Eutrophovitaceae > DATKEK01. The sequence continues at coordinate 10,399 of DATKEK010000250.1, read as the reverse complement.
TCGTGGTAGTTGCCGTGGTGAAAATCCGGATCCGAAGTGATCGCCTGGCGGGCGACTTCGTTGAACGCGATGTTCTGCGCCGACAGCTTCGGGGCCGCCGCGATCACCAGCGAATTTCGCACGCGGTCGGGCTGGCTGATCGCCCACTGCAATGCCTGCATCGCGCCCAGGCTGCCGCCCATTACCGCCGCAAACCGCTCGATGCCGAGACGGGTGGCCAGCCGGGCATGCGACTCCACCCAGTCCTCCACCGTCACCACCGGAAAACTTCCGCCGTAGGGCTTGCCGGTCTTCGGATCGATGCTGGACGGGCCGCTAGAGCCGTGGCAGCCGCCGAGATTGTTCACCCCGACCACAAAGAAGCGGTTGGTATCCACCGGCTTGCCGGGGCCGATCAGGTTGTCCCACCAGCCGACGTTGCGTGGATCGTCCGCGTACACCCCGGCGACGTGATGCGAGGCGTTCAGCGCATGGCACACCAGGATCGCGTTGCTGCGCGCGGCGTTCAGCGTGCCGTAGGTCTCATAAGCGAGGTCGTAGCTGTCCAGCTGCGCGCCACTCTTGAGCGCGATCGGCTCGTCGAAATGCATCGACTGGGGCGTGACGATCCCTGTTGAACCTTCGGACATGACGAATCGGGTTTATCGACTGCGCGCGATTATAGCCGTGCGGCTCAGGAAGGCCGCCTGATGAGAGACAGTCGGCGCAGCATCTGCTGCACGGCATCGGACTTCATGTCCTCGAACAGCAACTGCTCTTCGGACTCCTTGGCAAGCACCTCGGTATCGTCGTAGGTCAGGTCGCGGTGCAGAGCAAGCTCGCCCGGCGGCACGACGTCGGTCGCGGCCCGGTCCACCAGCCGGTAGGCAATGCGGTAGCGCAGTTCGAATTCGCGCACGCGGCCCGCGCTGGAAATGGAGAGGATATGCCGCTCCTGCTGCTCGGCGACGATGCGCAGGATCACCTCCGCATGATCCGGCCGGTCCACCAGCGTCGTCTGGGTACCGGACTGGATCGCCCGGCGCAGTTCGTTGCCGAAGATCGAGAAGCCGTCGGTCTCTATATAGATCGACTCGAACGGCAGTTCCGCCTGTCCGCGCAGCTTGAAGCCGCAGCCGGAGAGCATCATCGCAATGCAAAGCATTGCGATGATGTGTGCCCAGTGCCCAGTACCCAGTGCCCAGCAAGAACTCGCAGGGACACTGTCACACCCGGAGAAGTCCGGTCCCGCATGGCAGTCGGTTCGCTGTTCTGCGCCTTTCACTGGGCACTGGGCACTGGGCACTGAGCACGTTCCTTTCATACGACGATGTTAACCAGCCGCCCCGGTACCACTACGACTTTCTTGATCGGCTGGCCGGCGACGTACTTCTTCGCGGCCTCGCTTTCCAGTGCCAGCCCTTCGACGACGGCACGGCTTGCTTCGCTCGGCACCAGGATGTTGCCGCGCAGCTTTCCGTTCACCTGCAGCACCAGCTCGATCTCATCGCGCCTGAGCGCCGATTCATCGACTTCCGGCCAGGTTGCATCCAGCAGATCGCCGGCGTAGCCGAGTTCGTTCCACAGCATGTGGCAGACATGCGGCGTGATCGGATACAGCACGCGCAGCAGAATGCCGAAGCCCTCGTGCAGCGCGTCGTGCAGGTGCTTGGCCGCGCCATCCGCCCCGGTGCCGTCCTGCAGTGCATTCAGCATCTTCATCGCGGCGGACGCGACGGTGTTGAACTGCTTGCGCTCCATGTCGAAGCTCGCCTGCTTCAGCACCGTATGGATCTCGCGCCGCAGCCCGGCGACCGTGGGGGAAGAACTGCCGAGGTCGTCCGGAAACGCATGGCCGGTGTAATCGCCGTTCCTGCGCTTCGAGACGCCGGCGATCGCCGCTTGCCACTGGTGCGCGAACGCCCACAGCCGCTTCATGTAACGATACCCGCCTTCGACCCCGGAGTCGGACCATTCCAGCGTCTGCTCGGGCGGGCTGGCGAACATCATGAAGAACCGCGCGGTGTCGGCGCCGAACTCCTCGATCAGCTTCTGCGGATCGACACCGTTGTTCTTGGATTTCGACATGGTGCCGATGCCGTCGGATTCGACCGGCTGGCCGTCGCTGCGCAGTGCGGCTCCGATTCGAGTGCCCTTGTCGTCGGTGCGAATGTCGACATCGACCGGGTTGTAGTAGGTGATGCGTCCCGTAGCCGCCTTGCGATAGAAAATCTCGTTCAGCACCATGCCCTGCGTCAGCAGGTTGGCGAACGGTTCGCCGATCCGCACCAGCCCGAGATCGCGCATCACCTTGGTCCAGAAGCGCGAATACAGCAGGTGCAGGATCGCATGTTCGATGCCGCCGATGTACTGATCGACCGGCAGCCAATGCTTCACGCGTTCGTCCAGCATCGCCTTGTCGCTGTCCGGGCAGGCGTAGCGCAGGAAGTACCAGGACGAATCAACGAAAGTGTCCATGGTGTCGGTTTCGCGCCGCGCCTTGCCGCCGCACTCGGGGCAGACGCACTCGAGGAAGTCCGCACGCTTGTTCAGCGGATTGCCGGTGCCGTCCGGCACGCAGTCTTCCGGCAACACCACCGGCAGCTGATCGTCCGGCACCGCGACGTCGCCGCAGCCTTCGCAGTGAATGATCGGCACCGGCGTGCCCCAGTAACGCTGACGCGAGATGCCCCAGTCGCGCAGCCGCCACTGCACCTGTTTCTCGCCGAGCTTCTTCGCTTTCAGGTCGCGCGCGATCGCATCGGTCGCGGCCTGGAAGTCCAGTCCGTCGTAAGGCCCGGAGTTCACGCACACGCCGTAATCCGCATACCACGGCTGCCACGCGTCGGAGGAGTAAGTCATGCCCTCGACCGCAATCACCTGCGGTATCGGCAGACCGTATTTCCTGGCAAAGGCGAAATCGCGCTCGTCGTGCGCAGGCACGCCCATCACCGCGCCCTCACCGTAGGTCATCAGTACATAGTTACCGACCCACACCTCGACCTGTTCGCCGGTCAGCGGATGCGTGACGTAGAGCCCGGTCGGCATGCCCTTCTTTTCCATGGTGGCAAGATCCGCCTCCATCACGCTGCCGCGTTTGCACTCGTCCACGAAGGCGGCAAGTTTCGGATCGTTCTTGGCCGCGTGCGCCGCCAGCGGATGCTCTGCCGCCACCGCGCAGAAGCTCACACCCATGACGGTGTCGGCTCGGGTAGTGAACACCTTGAGCTGCTTCTGCTCGCCGTCCAGCGCGTAGGGAAATGCGATGTTTACGCCCTCGCTGCGGCCGATCCAGTTCGCCTGCATCGTCTTCACGCGTTCCGGCCAGCCCGGCAGCTCTTCCAGTGACGCGAGCAGCTCCTCCGCGTAGGCGGTGATGCGCATGTAGTACATCGGGATCTCGCGCTTCTGCACCGGCGCGCCAGTACGCCAGCCGCGGCCGTCGATCACCTGCTCGTTGGCCAGCACGGTCTGGTCGACCGGGTCCCAGTTCACCGTGCCGGTGGTTTTGTAAACCAGGCCGCGGTCCAGCATGCGCAGGAACAGCCACTGGTTCCAGCGGTAATACGAGGGATCGCAGGTGGCAAGCTCACGCTCCCAGTCGATCGCAAAACCGAGCGACTGCAACTGCTTCTTCATGTAGGCGATGTTGTCGCGCGTCCACTTCGCGGGCGGCACGCTGTTGGCCATCGCCGCGTTCTCCGCCGGCAGTCCGAACGCATCCCACCCCATCGGCTGCATCACGTTGAAACCGCGCATGCGGTGATAGCGCGTGAGCACGTCGCCGATGGTGTAATTGCGCACATGGCCCATGTGCAGTTTTCCCGACGGGTACGGGAACATCGACAGGCAGTAGTACTTCGGGCGCCCGTCGGCCTCCACCGCGCGAAACGCCTTCTGCCGGGTCCAGTTCTCCTGGACCTGCCGCTCGATCTCCGCAGGTTGATATTGGTTATCCATCGGGTTGAAGCAGATGTCCGCTAAAAAGTGTGGAATTATATCGTCCGCACATGCATCCGTTCACCCTTATCTGCCCGTAAAAGGCAGGGCACCGGTCCACGAATCGAACAATAATCCAGCCATGCGCATCTCTTCCGGTTTTCTCTGTCTGTCGCTGCTGCTGTTCCCCGCATTGTCCCAGGCTGTAACCCAGGCAACCGTCGAAGCGGTGCAAAGCCCCGCCTGGCTGGTACGCGACGGCGCACGCCTGCCGCTGGCGCTCGGCGCGAGACTGCGAAACGGCGACGAAGTCCTGACCGGCGTCGATTCCCGCGCATACATCAGGCTTGCGGATTCCAGCCTGATCAAGCTCGGCGAGAACGCGACATTCACAGTTGGCGGCATGGGCCAGGGAGAAGGCGTCTTTCGTGCGGCGCTGCAAGTGGTCGAGGGGGCGTTCCGCTTCACCACCGATATCATTCAACGCAGCCGCATCCGGCGCGATGTGACCGTGCGCTTCGCAACGGTCACCGCCGGCGTGCGCGGCACCGATCTGTGGGGCAGGAACTTCGGCGAGCGCGAGGTCGTGGTACTGATCGAGGGACAGATCACGGTGACGCGCGACGGCGAAGCGCCCGTGCTGATGCAGCAGCCGCTGACCTATTACGAGGCGCCCCGGGTCGGCGATGCCAGCGTGCATCCGATCCCGATGGACCTGTTGCAGGCGTACGCGGCGGAAACCGAACTGCAGCCCGGACGTGGCGCACTGCTGCCCGGCGGGCGCTGGCACCTTGTGCTCGCCACTTACGATAATCAGGATTCCGCGCTTCTGCTTTATGACAGCCTGCGGCGCGACGGCTATCCCGTCACCATACTTCCACAGCCGCACAACGGCGGGCAGATCTACCGCGTCCGGCTCAGCGGGTTCGCCAGTCGCAAGGAAGCCGAGGCGCTTGGCGCGCGATTGCGGGAGGTCCATCCCGGTATCGCGCCTTTCGCATCAACGCGGTAGCGCGGCATTCGCCGGCCGGCGCGCGCCGCCGACGCGATTCGTTGTACCATCTCGGCGGCTGTCCTGCCGCCGGTCCTCTTTTCTTTTTTGCTTTTCCACCTCATGTCCCGTGCGCATCCGATCATCGCGATCACCGGCGCCTCTGGCGCCGGCACCACGTCGGTGCGCCGGACGTTCGAGAACATCTTCCGCCGCGAGAGGTTGAACGCCGCGTTCATCGAGGGCGACAGCTTCCACAAGTATGAACGCGAGGAAATGCACAAGCTGATCGACGCCTACGAGCGCACCGCCGGGCGCGCGATCAGCCACTTCGGGCCGGAGGCCAACCTGTTCGAGGAAATCGAAGTCGTATTTCGCGAATACGGCGAGAGCGGCGCCGGTAAAACGCGCCTGTATCTGCATAACGAGGAACGCGCAGCGCGCTACCGTCAGAAGGCGGGCACCTTCACCCCGTGGGAGCCGCTGCCGGAGAACACCGATCTGCTGTTCTACGAGGGCCTGCACGGCGGCGTGGTGACCGAGACCGTCGACGCCGCGCAGCATGTCGATCTGCTGATCGGCGTAACACCAATCGTCAACCTGGAGTGGATTCAGAAAATCCACCGCGACATCCAGGTGCGCGGCTACTCGATCGAAGCGGTGACCCAGACCATTCTGCGCCGGATGTCCGACTACGTGCACTACATCACGCCGCAGTTCTCCCGAACCCACATCAACTTCCAGCGCGTGCCCACGGTGGACACCTCCAACCCGTTCGGTGCGCGCGACATCCCTTCTCCCGACGAAAGCTTCGTCGTCATCCGCTTCGCCACACCCGACGGCGTGGATTTCACCCAGCTGCTGGCGATGATCGACGGGTCCTTCATGTCGCGCCCGGACACCCTGGTGGTCCCCGGCGCGAAAATGCGCTTCGCCATGCAGTTGATCGTCACCCCGATGGTGATCGAACTGGTAGAAGAAAGCCGCCGTGCTCGCGCGGCCTGATTAATGGGAGGAAAGTCAGAAGCAAATTACCAAGGGCACCAAGCGCACCAAGAGGACCCGAAACAGAAGTGCTTTTCTTGGTGTCCTTGGTGCCCTTGGTGGTTCGCCTTGATTTTGATTTCAGGCGCCTCGCAGTCTCTCTTGCGTACCGTTTGAACTTATAATCCGCGACTGAAGTTCGTCCCTTGCAGCGTCGATGTCCATCCTCGAAGGCCTCAATCCCGAGCAGCTCGAAGCCGTCACCCTTCCCCACAGTTCCGCGCTGATTCTTGCCGGCGCCGGCTCGGGCAAGACGCGTGTGCTGACCACCCGCATCGCATGGCTGATCCAGTCCGGGCAGGTCAGTCCGCAGGCGCTGATGGCGGTGACCTTCACCAACAAGGCCGCGCGCGAGATGCTCACGCGCATTTCCGCGATGCTGCCGATCAATACGCGCGGCATGTGGGTCGGCACCTTCCATGGGTTGTGCAACCGCCTGCTGCGCGCGCATTACCGCGAAGCCGGACTGCCGCAGACCTTCCAGATCCTCGATTCGGCCGACCAGCTGGCGATGATCAAGCGCGTAATGAAGGGCCTGAACGTCGACGACACCCGCTATCCGCCGAGGCAGGCGCAGTACTTCATCAACGCCAGCAAGGAGAACGGCCTGCGGCCGGCGCAGGTCGAGGTGGTGGACGATTTCTCGCGGCAACTGAGAGACGTCTATGCAGCCTACGACGCGCAGTGCAACCGCGAGGGCGTGGTGGATTTCGCGGAGCTGCTGCTGCGCTGCTTCGAGCTGCTGCAGAGGAACGAGACTTTGCGGGCGCATTACCAGGCGCGCTTCCGCCACATCCTGGTCGACGAATTCCAGGACACCAACCGATTGCAGTACTACTGGCTGCGCCTGCTGGCCGGCAGCGGCAACAGCGTGTTCGCGGTGGGCGACGACGACCAGTCGATCTACGCCTTTCGCGGCGCACGCTCCGGCAACATGCTCGACTTCGAGAAAGACTTCGCAGTCGAGAAGGTGATCAAGCTCGAGCAGAACTACCGCAGCCACGGCAATATTCTGGACGCAGCGAACGCACTGATCCGGCACAACCGCACCCGTCTCGGCAAGAACCTGTGGACATCCGAGGGCAAGGGCGAGCCGCTGCGCGTGTTCGAGGCAGTGACCGACAGCGAGGAAGCGGCTTACATTCTGGACGAGGTGCGCGCGCTGAAGAACGAGGGCGTGTCACTATCCGACATGGCGCTGCTCTACCGTTCCAACGCCCAGTCGCGCGTGCTCGAGCACGCGCTGTTCAATGCCGGCATCGCCTACCGCGTTTATGGCGGGCTGCGCTTTTTCGAGCGCCAGGAGATCAAGCATGCGCTCGCCTATCTGCGGCTGGTGGCCAACCCGGAGGACGACGGCGCACTTCTGCGCGTGGTGAATTTTCCGACGCGGGGAATCGGCAACCGGTCCCTGGAACAGGTACAGACCGCTGCGGAGCACGCCGGCACCAGCCTGTGGCAGACGGCCTGCGCGAGTCCGCCGTCCGGCCGGGCTGGCGCCAGCATTGCCGCCTTCGTGCGCCTGATCGAAGACATGCGCGTCGCCTGCGACGGCCTGCCGCTGCCCGGGATCGTCGAGCACGTGGTTGAGGCAAGCGGCCTGATCGCGCACTACAAAACAGAACGTGAAGGTGCCGATCGCATCGAGAACCTGAATGAACTGGTGAATGCCGCGGCGGCGTTCATCGCGGAAGACGGCCCGATGACCATGGTCACGGAGGATGGCGAAATCCGCCAGGGATTCGAGGCGCTGACCACGTTCCTGGCCCACGCTTCGCTGGAAGCCGGAGAACACCAGGCGGTGGCGGGTGCGGACGCATTGCAACTGATGACCGTACACTCTGCCAAGGGCCTGGAGTTCCACGCGGTATTTCTGAGCGGACTGGAAGAAGGCCTGTTCCCGCACGAGAACTCGATGAACGAAGAAGGCGGCCTGGAAGAAGAACGCCGGCTGATGTATGTCGCCATCACCCGCGCGCGCCTCCGGCTCTATCTCACCCACGCACAGACCCGCATGCTGCACGGCCAGACCCGTTACAACGTCGCCTCGCGTTTCTTCGAGGAGATTCCCGCGGAACTGATGCGGCGCATAAACGCCCCCGCGTCGATCGCCGCGTTCTCCGGGCCAAAGGCGCCCACGTTCGCCTCAGGCCCGCTGCAACCTTATTCGGTCGGCGGATGGCGCATCGGCCAAAGCGTGAACCATCCCAAGTTCGGATCCGGCGTCATCGTCAAAGCCGAAGGCCGCGGCGCCGACGCCCGCGTACAGGTCAACTTCCGTAACGCCGGCATGAAATGGCTGGCGCTGGAGTACGCCAAACTCACCGCCGCCTGAAAAAGTTCAAAGGCCAGGACGAACCACCAAGATCACCAAGGACACCAAGAAACCCGAGGTACCGTGGATTCTCTTGTTGTTCTTTGGTGCCGTTGGGGGGTTGCCGGGTTCTTGGCGCCCGATCACGAATCCGCGCGGAAGATGTCGCGGTAGGAGGCGTAGATCGATGGCAGGGTGAAGGGGATGACGATCCAGATGCCGGGATTGATCTGCCCGGCGGTCATGCCGAACGGGATCATCGCGATCACCATCAATGCCACCAGTATCAGGGCGTAAACGAACAGCGGCAGCATGTTCTTCCAGCAGGCGACGATCGACGCCTTCATTGCCGGCAGCGCGCGTCTGTTCTCGAAGGCGACCACCAGCGGCGCGAACCAGACCGCCATCAGCAGCGGCAGCGACAGCAGCGCGCCGGTCAATAGCGCGATCGTCATCCTGCCGAAGGCTGCCACGATCACATCCGGGTCGAGCTGGTCGGCCTGCCCTTCGAGCAGAAGCAGCAGTTCCTGGCCGCCGATCGCCACCATCACCCACATCGTCAGCAACTGCCCGATCAGGTAGATCGCGCCGATGGTGGTGAGCTGCACCGGGTTACGCCTGAAGCCCGCGACCAGATGGCCGATCTGCAGCTGCCGTCCGCTCTCCACGTCGTGACAGCCCATCATCAGCCCTGCGATCAGCACCGGATAGAACAACATCAGCAACCCGCCGAGGAATGGCGCCTGCGGCACCATCTGCGCAAGGAGGTAGAGGACGAGGACGAACACGATCCATAACAGCGGGCTTTTGCGGAAGATCGCAAAGCCGTGGACGATCCATCGCCATCCCTGCGCCGCGCCGGTCTTCTGGATCTGCATTGATCCTCGCCTCAGGCGATGAGCCTCTGTTCGGCTGCGTCCGTGCTGCGGTGGTTGCAAAGTATCCTGCGAAATCGCTCCGGGTCGTGCGCATGCGTCAGTTCACCCGGGCGCGGCAGATGGAAATCGTAAAGGCGCGAAACCCAGAAGCGCAGCGCGCCCGCGCGCAGCATCGCCGGCCACGCCTCGCATTCCTGACTACTCAGTTTACGCACCGATCTGTAGGCGCCGAGCAGCGCCCGCGCTCGCGCCGGATCCAGTCTGGCTTCGCTGTCGGTACACCAGTCGTTCACGGTGATCGCCACATCGTAGATCAGGCAGTCGATGCAGGCGAAATAGAAATCGATGAAGCCGCCGACTGCGTCTCCATGAAACAGCACGTTATCGCGGAACAGGTCGGCGTGCACCACGCCGCGCGGCAGACCCTCGCGCCGGACTTCCGCTTGGAAGCGGATCTCGGATTGCAGCAGCTCGACGTCCTGCGGGCTCAGGAACGGGACCAGCTCGGGTGCCACCACGGTCCACCACGCCTGGCCGCGCAGATTGTCCAGATGCCCCTTGTAGGTCTGGCCGGACAGGTGCAGCTCGGCCAGCACTTCGCCGACGCGCGCGCACTGCTCAGGCGTCGGCGCCGTAACCGGCGCACCCGGCAGACAGGTCACGATCGCCGCCGGTTTGCCGTTCAGTTCGCCGAGGAACTCGTTCTGCAGGTTCGCGATCGGCTTCGGCACCGGCAGCCCGTGATTCGACAGGTGCGCCATCAGATTCAGGTAGAAGGGCAGCTCCTGCCGGGTCAGCTTCTCGAACAGCGTCAGCACGAAGCGGCCGTGAGAAGTCGTTACGAAGTAATTGGTATTCTCGATCCCCGACAGAATGCCCTCCATCGTGCCGAGGGTTCCGATCGAGTAGTTGCGCAGCCACGCCGACAGCTGCTCCGGGGCGACCGTGGTGAAAACGGACATGACGGCCTGTAATCAGAGATTGAGCTGCGCCTCGCGCTCGGCCGCGGAGGGTTCGAAGGTACGCTTTTCGTAATGATTGAAGATCGCCTCCACGATCGCCGTCGGTTCGTCGATCACCTGGATCAGGTCCATGTCCGCCGGGTCGATCATGCCTTCGCTCGCCAGCCGCTCGCGCAGCCAGTCGATCAGCCCCCGCCAGAACGGCTCATGCGCAAGGATGATGGGCATGCGCCGGATCTTCCCGGTCTGCACCAGTGTCAGCGCTTCCATCAGTTCGTCCATAGTGCCGAAA
>DATKEK010000249.1:0-10890 GCA_035512195.1 Burkholderiales bacterium | reverse complement strand
TGTATCTCTATGTAATTACGATTCTATCTACTCCAATTTCTAACGTTTTTCACACCTTGGCCGCATGCATGCTGCAGCCACGCTCCCGCCTTAAATCCTCATCGATAGGACTGCTATTCAGTTTTTTTGGACGATTGGCTGCCGCACGCGCTCAAAGCAGCAGATCGCGACAGCAGCGGACACGTTCAGCGACTCCCCTGCGCTGCTCCCGGGGCTGGATGCGTGCAACGCCACGGCGGCCAGGGTGTCTTGTCGCAAGCCGAGTCCCTCGGACCCGAAGACCAGCGCAACCGGCCCCAGCAATGGTAGTTCGAAGATCGGTTGACCACCATGTGGTGTCATGCCGATGACCCGCCCTTGGAATCCCCGAAGGGCAACGGCCAGCACGGCGTTCTCACGCAATGGCAGCGAGAATTGCGCGCCCATGCCCCCACGCAGGGCTTTCGGAGACCACGGATCGGCGCACTCCGGTGCCAGTACGGCACAGGTTGCTCCGGATACCGCTGCGGTGCGCAGGATCGAACCTAGGTTGCCCGGGTCCTGGATGCCGTCCAGCACCACCCAGAAGGATTCGTCGCCCGTTTCCTGCAGATGCGGTTTGTCCACGATCGCCAGCACGCCGGAGGGCGTTTGCACCGGCGAAATCCTGCTGAACAGCGCATCCGCCACGCAAACCACCCGGGAGGCATGACTGCCCGTCACTGCTGCAGCGATTTCCGGATTAGTCATGCCTGAGTCGCTGGTGACAATCGTTGCGTGTGCGCAATGGTGACTCTGGGCATAGGCCTGCAGGAGATGCACGCCATCGAGAAGGATCTTTCCCGACTCGCTGCGCTCGCGGGCCGAGGCATTGAGCCGGCGCACGAGCTTGAACAGCGCGTTACTGGCCGAGGTGATGCGTTCCATCCGCGATGTGCATCTGGCGGCGCCGGTTGAGGCGGAGTTTCAACGATGGTGCCCGGAGCCGGACTCGAACCGGCATGGCTTTGCGGCCGAGGGATTTTAAGTCCCTTGTGTCTACCAGTTTCACCATCCGGGCAGCGCAACGGGACACAGCATAGCGCGGGAGAAGGCAAGGCATGCGTGGAGGCGGGGGTCGGAATCGAACCGGCGTACACGGCTTTGCAGGCCGCTGCATAACCACTCTGCCACCCCGCCCTGCTGCTCAGCAGAGGATGCCGGTCTAGTTCCTCCTGCGCCCGGGCACCGGCAGGCACACCCCGGAAAATGCAAACAGCCATTACAGATCCGGACGGAGTGTTTCACCCCGAGTGATCTGAAACCGCCTCATCGCGCCGACCGGTCATTCTCCACCGGGGAACGAAGCGACCTTGTTGGCTTTAACTTATGTGAATTCTGGAGCGGGAAACGAGTCTCGAACTCGCGACCTCAACCTTGGCAAGGTTGCGCTCTACCAACTGAGCTATTCCCGCTTTGGAGACGGGCAATTATAGGGAGCGGCCCTGCCTTGTCAAGAAAAGTGCCGCACTGTCAGCTGTTCCAAGCCTGCGGGAGCGCTTTGCGCATGTAGTAAATCATCGACCACAGCGTAAGCACGGCCGCAACATAGATCAACCATGTTCCGATCACCTGGGTCTGCAGCAGCAACAGCGGGTCGTGGTAGAGCAGCATCAGGATTGCGATCATCTGCGAGACGGTCTTCACCTTGCCAAGCGCAGACACCGCCACGCTGCGGCTTGCGCCGATGCCGGCCATCCATTCGCGTAATGCCGATATCGCGATCTCGCGACCGATGATGATCGCCGCAATGAAGGCCTCGACGCGTCCAAGCCAGACCAGCATGATCAGTGCCGTTATCACCATCAGTTTGTCAGCCACCGGGTCGAGGAATGCGCCGAATTTCGACGTTTGCTTCAGCGACCTGGCGAGATAGCCGTCCAGCCAGTCGGTAATCGCCGCCAGTCCGAAGATGGTGGTTGCGGCCACGTTCTTGTTGTGGTCTGCGAGCCATTCGGCGGGCAAGTAATAGACTGCGACCAGCATCGGGATCAGCAGGATGCGGGTCCAGGTCAACAGGTTTGGCAGATTCAGCGGCATGGCGATCAGTGAAGTTGTTGGTGTATGCGTTCCGCGAGCTCCCGGCTGACGCCATCGACTTGCTGCAATTCCTCGACGCTGGCGGCAGCCACGCCTCTCAGTCCGCCGAATCGCGCGAGCAGTTTCTGGCGTCGTTTTGCCCCGATACCGGGAATATCCTCGAGCGCGGAACGGGTGCGCGCCTTGCCGCGGCGTTTTCGATGGCCCTGGATGGCAAAGCGGTGCGCCTCGTCCCGAATCTGCTGGACCAGGTGCAATGCGGGCCGATCCGGGGCAATGCGCAACCCCGCGCGCGCGCCCGGGAAAATCAGCTGCTCCAGGCCTGCTTTGCGCTCCTCGCCCTTTGCCACGCCGATGAGTGCCACTTCGCCAATTCCGAGTTCGCACAGAATCTGATGCGCGGCCGACACTTGCCCCTTGCCGCCGTCGATCAGGATCAGGTCAGGGATCTTGCCCTCACCCTCAATTACCTGCCGGTAGCGCCGCTCGAACGCCTGGCGCATCGCCGCGTAGTCATCTCCGGGTTCAACGCCGGTGATGTTGAAACGTCGATACTCGCTCGGCTGCATGGAGGCGCGATCATAGACCACGCACGAGGCGACTGTCGCCTCTCCCATGGTATGGCTGACATCGAAACATTCGATCCGGCATGCGCCTTCCGAGAACCCCAGCAACTGCTGCAGATCGGCTACGCGTGTTTCCTGAGTCGCCTGCGTGCTGAGCTTCTGCCCAATGGCAAGCTCGGCGTTCTTTTCCGCCATGCGCACCCATGCCCGCCGTTCCCCTGTCGGCTCGACCACGACCTGCACCCGCTGCCCGGAACGCTGTGAAAGCACCTGTTCGAGCGCCGCAGCGTCGAACTGGCGGTTCACGACGATCAGCGCAGGCGCATCGCCCTGCAGATAGTGCTGGGTGAGAAACGCTTCCAATGCCGCCTCTTCATCCTGTTCGCGGGCGTTATGGGGAAAGAAGCTACGGTCCCCCCGGTGAATTCCGCCGCGGATGACGACCAGATTCAGGCAGAGCAGGTTCTGCGCCGATGCTACCGCCAGAATATCCGCGTCCACGCCCTTGTTGCTGGAGACGAACTGCTTTTCCCGGACCCGCGACAGCGAGCGGATCTGGTCGCGCAGTGCTGCCGCCTGTTCGTAATGCTGATGTTCCGCCGCCTCGAACATGCGGCGCTCCAGCCGCTCGATCGCCTCGCTCTCCCTGCCCAGCAGAAACAGCGCTGCACTCCTGACGTCCTCTGCATAGTCCTGCTTGCTGATGAGATTTACGCAGGGCGCGCTGCAGCGCCGGATCTGGTGCAGGAGACAGGGGCGCGACCGGTTGGAGAACACCGTATCCGCGCACGTGCGCAAGGTGAAAACTTTCTGCATCAGCTGGATGCTCTCGCGCACCGCTCCCGCGTTCGAAAAAGGTCCGAAATACCTGTTCTGTTTGTCCAGCCCACCGCGATGAAAACCGATGCGCGCGTAGTCGTGTCCGGTCAGCACAATGTATGGATAGGATTTATCATCTCTAAACAGTATGTTATATCGTGGATTTAGAGTTTTTATCAGGTTGTTTTCAAGCAGAAGGGCCTCAGCCTCCGAGCGCGTGGCCGTAGTGTCGATGCCGGCAACCTGCGCCACCATGAGTCGGATCCGTGGGGAAAGGGAGGCATCGGATCTCTGGAAGTAGGACGAAACGCGTTTCTTCAGATCACGCGCCTTGCCGACATAAAGCACCTCCCCTGCCGCGTTCACCATCCGGTAGACGCCTGGAAGATGCGGCAATGCGGCGAGCAGCTCGGTACTGTTGAATGTCCGCGGCGCATCGTTCTGCGGCTTTTCTATGGCGCCCGACGGCTGGGCCGCGCCGGTTCCGCGGTTCGGCGGGAAAGTCATGCTGCGCCGGCGCCGTCGCGACCCACGGTTTCTTCGATGAATCGGCGAATCGCCGCAATAACCTCGATGAACATGGGTTCCGTCAGCCGCCTGGTCTGGGTGTTGTAGCGGGAACAGTGGTAGCAATCGAACAGCGCGCACGCGTTCGGCAGGGCATGGCGCGCGCCGTGCTGAAACCGCATGCCGCTCTGGCGCAGTTTTGCGGCGGCGAGCACCGCAGAATGGGCCACGCTTCCCAACGCCAGTACCGCCGCCGACGCCGGCAGCGCTGCCAGCTCTGCCCGCAGGAACGGGTTGCAGGTCCGCACCTCCGCGCCCGTCGGCTTGTTCTGCGGCGGCAGACATCTCACGGCATTGGTGATGCGGCAACCGATCAGGCGCAGACCATCCGCCGCAGAGGACGATTCGGGCGCGCTGGCGAAGCCGAATCGATGCAAAGTGCGGTACAGCAGGAGACCGGCATGGTCACCGGTAAACGGCCGGCCGGTGCGGTTCGCGCCGTGCAGACCCGGAGCCAGCCCGACCACCAGCAGGTGGGGGCGATCCTCGCCGAACGAAGGCACGGGCCTCGCGTGGTAGTCCGGGTGCTTGCGGCGCACGTCGTCCAGAAAATCCGCGAGACGCGCGCAGCGCCGACATGCGGTGGAGAACTTCGAACTGGCACTTTGGATCATGGCGTCATAGTGTAAAATGCCACGCCTTTTCAAACGATTGAAGCGAAGCAATGGCAAAAGTATTGGCAACCGAAATCCGCGCCGGCAATCTCATCGAACTGGACAAGCGGGTATGGCGCGTTCTGAAGGCGTATCACGTGCATGTCGGCGGTCGCGGTGGCGCCTTCATGCAGATCGAGATGAAGGATATCGAGACCGGCACCAAGAAGAACGAGCGTATTCGCACCGAGGAAAAAGTCGAACGCGCCTACGTCGAACCGAGAGACATGCAGTTTCTCTACCAGGACGGCGATGGCTATGTTTTCATGGACAAGGAATCCTACGAGCAACTCATCCTTGCCGCCGATTTTCTGGAAGGCCAGGCCGATTACCTGATTCCCAATACCGATGCGCAGGTCAATTTTCATAATGACAGGCCGATCGGCATTCAGCTTCCGCCCTCCGTGGTGCTGACCGTTACCGAAACCGAGCCCGGCATGAAGAATGCGACCGCGACCGGGTCGTTCAAGCCTGCCAAGGTCGAAACCGGAATTACGGTCCAGGTGCCGCAGTTCGTGAGCGAGGGCGAGAAGATCAAGGTCAACACCGACACCGGAGAATATATCGAGCGGGCGGCCTGAGCACCAAAAGTGGCTGGATCAGGTGGGTTCCCCGCCCTCGCCATCTTTCGGCACGATGCGCACCCTGGCCTGCTGTCCCGCGTTGATCCCGCCTATCACTTCCGGCTGCAGCGTAACGTGCTCGATTCCAAAGCGCTCGCGCAGCGCGATTCGCAGCAGTTCCAGCGTGGCCGGCCACTGGCCGATTTCGTCAATATCCACGTGCGCCGACAACGCGATCTGTCCTGAGGAGATATTCCAGATGTGCAGATCATGCACCGACCGTACCCCCTGGGCCTGTGCCATCGTCTCGCCCACATCGGCCAGCCGAATGTTTCTCGGAACGCCTTCCATCAGGACGTGCACGGCTTCGCGCAGCAGTCGCATGGTCGCGAACAGGATGAGCAATGCGATCACGATGGACAACAGCGGGTCGATCGGCTTCCAACCGGTGAAGTAGATGACCGCGCCGGCGGTGATCGCCGCCACCGAACCGATCAAGTCTCCGAACACATGTAACGTAGCTGCCCGGGAATTCAGGGTGCGCTCTCCCCTGCTGATGAGATAAATGACCAGCAGGTTGACCAGCAGCCCAAGGAAGGCCACGGTCATCACGCCCAGCCCCTGCACCTCCGGCGGATCGAGCAGGCGTTTCACCGCTTCCACCGCGATTACCACGACCACGATCAGCATGGCCAGGCTGTTGATGAATGCTGCGACGATCTCCGCGCGTGCGAACCCGAAGGTGTGGCGCGAACCCGCCGGACGCCGGGCCATCCAGGCGGCGAATGCGGCGAGACCAAGGGCCGCGGCATCTGAAAACATGTGTCCGGCATCGCTCATCAACGCCAGCGAATGGAACCGGATTCCTGCAATCAGTTCGACAAGCGCATAACCCGCGGTAATCCCCAGTGCGACATACAGCGTGCCGGAGCGGAAGTGACTGTTGGCGTGGTGGTGCGGATGTGCGGGCATGGGGTGTCTATGCGCGCTGTACGGGCGCCGGTTGACCAAGCGCGAGGGCGGTGGCAACCGCATTCCGGTAGCGCGGGTTCTGCTGCAGGTGAACGAAACCGCGGATCAATGGCCGGCCGGTCAGGTCGACCAGCTTCGGATTCGCGTGAGCCGCCGGCTGGTCTGACAGCGCATGCAGTACGCGACATGCGGCATCGGGGTTATTGCATACCAGCACCATGTCGCAGCCGGCGGCAATCGCCGCCCACGCACGCGAGTCGATGTCGCCCTCCACTCGCGCACCCTCCATGGTCAGATCGTCGCTGAAAATCACGCCTTCGAAGCGCAATTGCGTTCGCAGAACCTGCTGCAGCCAGATCCACGAGAAACCGGCCGGCCTGGAATCCACTTCGGCGTAGATCACGTGCGCCGGCATGATTCCCTGCAACTGTCGCGACAGTCGTGCGAACGGGACCAGGTCGCTTGCCTCGATCTGTGCCAGCGCGCGACCGTCGATCGGCACATCCACATGCGAATCCGCGGCGACATGTCCATGCCCCGGGAAATGCTTCCCGATCGCCGCCATGCCACCCTCGTGTAGGCCGGCAATGATTGCCTCACCCAAATCGCATACCGCCGACGGATCTGAATGCAGTGCGCGGTCGCCGATCACCGCGCTCGAGCCATGATCCAGATCCAGAACCGGCGCGAAGCTGAAATCGATGCCGCAGGCCCCCAACTCGGTTGCGATCAGGTACCCCATCTCTCGCGCGGCACCGACCGCCGCCGCGGGGTCGCTGTTCCACAGCGCGCCCAGCACAGCCATGGCGGGCAGTTTCGAGAACCCTTCGTGGAATCGCTGCACGCGGCCGCCCTCGTGGTCGGCCGCAATCAGCAATGCTGGCGTGCGCAGGGAATGAATCTCCTCGCACAACGCGCTCAACTGTTCCGGGGCCTGGTAGTTGCGGGCAAACAGGATTACGCCGCCGCACATCGGATGCAGCAGGCGCACGTGGTCCTCGGCGGCCAGCCGCAGTCCTGTCACGTCCAGCATTACGGGGCCGAGGGGCAGATTCATTTCCCGGATTCCAGCACCACCATTGCACAGGCGAATCCGCTCTCATCGGTGAGCGACAGATGCGAATGCACGATGCCGCGCCTCACAAGATAGCCAGGCAGGTCGCCATGAAAACGCAGCTCCGGTCTGCCGATTTCATCGGACACCAGGCTGATCGAATGCAACGTAACCGGGTAGCGCAAACCGGTTCCCAGCGCCTTGGACAGCGCCTCTTTCGCTGCAAAGCGGTTGGCCAGAAAGGCTACCGGGCGCGCGCTTGCATGGTAGGCCTGCAACTCGCCAGAGGCGAGCACGCGTTCTACGAAGCGTACGCCATAGTCCTTGAGCAGTCGGGCGATGCGGTTCTGGTCGACCAGGTCGACGCCGATTCCGGCGATCATGCCGAGCCGCCTCCATCCGGGATCGCCTTCAGGTAGAGCCTTGTGGCCTCGACCATGCCGAATTCCAGGGCATCCGAAATCAGCGCGTGCCCGATTGATACCTCGAGCACCTTGGGTACCGACTGCAGAAAATGCGGCAGATTGTCCCGGTTCAGATCATGGCCCGCATTGATCCCAAGACCGGCTGCCTGCGCCGCGCGCGCGGCCTGCGCGTACCGCTCTACTACTGCGCCTTGCTGCGCGGTGCCGAAAGCACGGGCGTAGGGCTCGGTATACAACTCCACCCGGTCGGCGCCGATGTCTCGGGTCTGAGCCATGTGTTCCGGCACCGGGTCCATGAACAGGCTTATCCGCGGGCCGAGCGCCTTGATTTCGCTGATAAGCGGAAGCAGCCTTGCCGCATCACGCTCGAGATTCCAGCCATGGTCCGAGGTAAACGCAGCCGGATCGTCGGGCACCAAGGTGCACTGATCCGGTCGCGCCTTTCGCACCAGATCCAGCATGTCGTGAAATGGATTGCCCTCGATATTGAATTCGACGCCGGCGCGGTTGCGGACCAGGACCCGCAGTTCGAATACATCCGATGCCCGGATGTGGCGTCCGTCCGGTCGCGGGTGAACAGTGATGCCATGAGCGCCGGCATCCAGCGCGAGCTGCGCCAACCGAGTGACGCTCGGTATGCCGATCGTGCGGGAATTTCGCAGCAACGCGATCTTGTTCACGTTTACGCTCAAACGGGTCATCGCGATGCCTGTTCGCACTTGGAGGACTGCACTGTGATCGAGATGCAGGAGGTAGGATTCATAACTGCTGAAGGTCGAGCAGGAGCTGGCGCGTGTGCAGCGCCTGATTGCCGAGGTAATGACCGACCAGATGACGCATCAGCAGCTTGCTCTGCTGCTGCGTGACCGGATCCGCGTAATTGTCGCACGCGAGATCGAGCAGCGTCTTGCCGCACACCTCGACCGCATCGCCGTCGGCCTGATCGGCCGGGATTGGACCGCGCTCCAGCACGTACCCGTAGCGTGCGGCTGGGTCGATCGGCTTGCCGTTGCTGGCGTCCCGCTCGAGGGTCAGCGCGTAACCCAGCTCTTTCAGCAGGTTCTTCTCGAAGCGCCGCAGGGTCGCCGCCAGCTCGGCTCCGGCCGCGAACGCCGCGATCGAATCCAAGTAGAGATCGAACAATTGTTCGTGCGGGTCGTCGCGCGGCAGGAACCTGAGCAGCAGTTCGTTCAGATAGAACCCGCAAATCAGCGCCCGGCCGCTCAACTGCGGTATGCCGCCGCGCCACTCGGCGCTGTGCAATGTGCGCAGCTCCGATCGGCCGCCCCAGGAAAGCAGCAACGGTTGAAACGACATCAGGGTGCCGCGCAGTGCCGATCGCGCCCGCCGGGCGCCGCGAGCGACCAGACCGATTCGCCCCAGCCGGCGCGTGAACACTTCGACCACCAGACTGGTTTCCCGGAATGGATAGCTGTGCAGCACGAAGCCGGGTTCGTGCTCATGCCGTTGCCTGCCAGCGCCTGTCACGCCGCGTCTAGTCGTAGCCGAGGCTGTGCAGCGCCCTGACATCGTCGGACCAGCCGCGCCGCACGCGCACCCAGACTTCGAGAAACACCTTGCCGCCGAACAGCCTTTCCATGTCCTTGCGCGCGCGGGTTGCCATTGCCTTGAGCGTCTCGCCCCGACTGCCGATCACAATTGACTTGTGACCAGGTTTGTCCACGATGATAGAGGCGTGGATCCGCCTGAGCGATCCCTCGTGTTCGAAACGGTCGATGACCACCGTCGCCGCATAGGGCAATTCCTCACCGAGCGCGTGAAACAGTTTTTCCCGCAGCAACTCCGCCGCCAGAAAGCGCTCCGGGCGATCCGTCAGCATATCGGTTTCGTACAATGCCGGGCCTTGCGGAAGATGTTGCTTGACCGCCTCGACCAGGTCACCTAACTGCGTGCCCTCCTGAGCGCTTATCGGAACGATCGCGCTGAAGTGGTAAAGGCTGCGGGCGCGATCGATCAGCGGCAACAGCACGGCGCGGTCCTTCAGCCTGTCGATCCTGTTTACGGCAAGCACCACCGGCGTACTCTCCGGCAGCAGTTCGACCACGCGCGCATCTTCCTGCGTCAGCCTGCCGGCATCGACAACCAGCACGATGACATCGACGTCCTGCAGGCTGGCGATCACCGAGCGGTTCATCAGCCTGTTCAGCGCGCCGCCATGTGCGGTCTGGTAGCCGGGGGTATCGACCAGCAGCATCTGCGCGTCCGGCACGCTGACGATGCCAAGAATTCGATGACGGGTGGTCTGTGCGCGCCGGGATACGATGCTTATTTTCGTCCCGACCAGGCGGTTCAGCAGTGTTGATTTGCCGACGTTCGGGCGGCCGACGATTGCTACGAATCCTGCGCGATGGCCTGCCCTCATCGATCAGCCACCCGCCACCTGCTCGAGAGCGATCCTGGCGGCGTTCTGTTCCGCGGCGCGCCGGCTTGGCCCCTCGCCGAACGATCTGATATTGAGTTCGGGAACCGCGCATTCGACACGGAACGACTGTTCGTGCGCTTCTCCGCGGATATCCACCACCGAGTACTGCGGCAGGCCTATGCGTCTGCCCTGCAGAAGCTCCTGCAGGCGCGTTTTCGGATCCTTGGCGATGACCGACGGGTCGCTGGTCTTGGCGATCGGCTCGAACAGGCGGCGGACCACACCCTCGGCGGCATTGAATCCACCATCCAGCATGACGGCGCCGATAACGGCCTCGAGCGCGTCGGCGAGAATCGACGGCCGACGGAATCCGCCGCTCTTCAGCTCGCCCTCCCCTAGCAGAACATGCTCGCCGAGCCCGAGCCTGCTTGCGACCTCGAACAGGCACTGTTGATTGACCAGGTTGGCGCGTACGCGCGAAAGGTCGCCCTCAGGCAGCCTGGTGAAGTGTTCGTAAAGCAGTTGTGCCACCGCGCAGTTCAGAACCGAGTCGCCGAGAAACTCCAGGCGCTCGTTATGCGATGCGCCATAGGAGCGATGGGTCAGCGCCTGCGTCAGCAGGCGGCCATCGGCAAAGCCATAGCCGATCTTTTCTTCCAGCGCTTCGTTGCGCATGGACCGGACGTAAGCCGATCTCGCTCAGTCGCTCTTCGCGACAAAATCAATACAGGCACTGACATTGCCCATCAACTTGATCTTTCGCGAGTACTCGGCAGTGAGCGATACGGCTTCGCCGTCCCTGATGACTTCGATATCCATTCCGGAAATTG
>DATKEK010000248.1:0-5631 GCA_035512195.1 Burkholderiales bacterium | reverse complement strand
CCCGCATGGATGACCTCGGAGTTGCGCGAACTGGTGTGGGTACCGATCGCGTCTTCGCCTTCGAGCACAATCACCTCGCGGCCGGCGAGCGCGAGTTCGCGCGCGATCGCAAGGCCGACCACGCCCGCGCCGATCACCGCGCAGTCGATTTTCTCTGCCATTGGAATACGGAAAAACGGAATCGAAGGCGGATAATGTTACCCGATTGATCTGCTGCAACGGCGATGGCGGACTACTGGAATATCGACTGGCTCACGCGCTCGGACCTGTTCGCGCCTCTGCGCGAGGCCGGCTCTCTTTTGCCGCATATCGGCTGGCCGGATACGGATGTGCTGAATGCAATCGCGGACGACTGCGGCCGCCGTGTCGTCAACGCCAACGGGGTAAGAATCCGCTTCGCGGTGCAGGAAAGCCGACCGGTGCGCTTCGAAGAGGCGTTCGAACCGAGCACGTACCTGCGCGGCGAGGTGCTGGTGCGCCGTTTCAGCTGGCACGACCTCTATAACGCGCTGGTGTGGATGACCTTTCCCACTGCAAAGGCGGCACTGAACGCCCGCCAGTACGCCGCACTGCAGACCGCGGACGGGGGGCGACGTGCGGCGGAAGGCGATGCGCTGACGCTGTTCGACGAAGACGGCGTGGTGGTGCTGAGTTCCGACCTGGACCTGCTGCGGCTGGTGCGGGAGTTCAAGTGGAAGGATCTGTTCTGGCAGCGGCGCGACGAGCTGCGCCAGCGCATGCGCTTCGCGGTATTCGGACACGCGCTTTACGAGAAGGCGCAGAAACCGTTCATCGGCATGACCGGCAAAGCGATCCTGCTCGAAGTGCCGCCGGGTGTCCTCGCTTTGGACCGGCGTTCGCTAGTGCGCGAGATCGATCGCCGTGTCGCATTGCACCTGTGGGATCCCGTGCATTTTCAGCACGGCCGCTCGCTCTCGCCGCTGCCCGTGCTCGGCGTTCCCGGCTGGTGGCCGGACAACAAGCGCGAAGCGTTTTACGACGACGCCGACTATTTCAGGCCAGGGCGATTGGCGCTCAAGCGCTGATTCGCGGCCAGTTCGGGAAGGGAAGAGAACCGTTTTAACCGCCAAGGCACCAAGATACCAAGGACTGCGGGTCGGGTTTCGTTCTTCCTGGTGCCTTCGCGCCTTGGAGGTTCGCTTTTCGGTACTTCCGCGCGCGGCGGATCGAGTCAGGCTTCTTCTTCGATGGCGTAGGCGACGACTTTGTTGCGGCCGCGCTGTTTGGCGCGGTACATGGCCTTGTCGGCCTTGTCGAGGATGACTTCGAGATTGCCGCCGTCTTCGGGATAGCTGGCAATGCCGATACTGACGGTGGTGTTCATGTCTCCGCCGCGAATGTCGAAGCGCGAGACTTCCACTGCTTTGCGGATGCGCTCGGCCATTTCATGCGCGCCGCGGCGGTTGGTTTCCGGCAACAGGACCACAAACTCGTCGCCGCCAAAGCGCGCCATGACGTCGGAGCCGCGCAGCTCGTCGCGCACGCAACGCACCAGGTGCTGCAGTAGCCGGTTGCCGGACTCGTGGCCGTGATTGTCGTTGATCAGCTTGAGATTGTCGGAATCGATCATCGCCACCGACAGGGGGTGGCTGTGGCGTACCGCCTGCTTGAACGCGCGCTGGAGCATCGCCGAGAACGCGCGCATGTTGTAGAGGCCGGTCAGGTCGTCGGTATCCGAAACCTGCCTGATCTTGTCGACGGCAAAGCGGATGTCCGCTGAGAGCATCGTCGTGATGTAGGCGACTAGGATCACCGGCGAGATCAGAGCGAGCATTTCGCCCCAGTACACCAGCGTCGCAGGACTCTTGAGTTGCGGGTCGTAGCCGAGGGCGAGATAGCACAGGGCGATCACCGCCACTTCGGCCGCGGTCATCGCCTTGCCGAGAATCAGGCTGCTGGCGATGATCGGCAGGAGGTAGAGGTTCAGCAGCGGGCTTTCAATGCGGCCTGAGTACCAGGCGACCCAGGTGATGAAGGCGATCATCACCCAGGTTTCCACGGTAAGTTTTACCCGCGTTTCCTGACGGTAGAAATTGACGTAATGCAGGGCGAGAATGAATGCGCCGAAGAACAACAGCGCCATGTGGATGGCGATGCGGCCATCCTCCACGGGGCCGCCGGCCACGAGGTACAGCAGGACGAGAATGAGCAGGAGCCACTCGATCTCGGCGATCGTGCGGGCAAAGCCCTTGAGCTCGTCTTGCTCGATGGCGAGTCCCAAGTTCGTTCTTGTTAGCATTCGGGTGCGCAGCGTGCCACGTTGCGGTAGCAGAGGTTGCGAGAGTTCGGCGAAAGCGTAAACGCTTTCACTGCGGAGTTCCAGCGGAAAGTCGGGCGGATATCGGAGCTCCGCTTGCGGCCGCCCCCATGAAAATAGGATATCGCGCCTGTCGGC
Source organism: Burkholderiales bacterium (assembly GCA_035512195.1). Lineage (GTDB taxonomy): Bacteria > Pseudomonadota > Gammaproteobacteria > Burkholderiales > Eutrophovitaceae > DATKEK01. Next base: position 3,215 of record DATKEK010000248.1, on the reverse strand, counting down.
CTGAAATGGCACGAGGATTCGGGAGCCGCCTTCGCGCGTGCGCGCCGATGCCGATCGCGGCCACTCGCAGTGTGCCCCGGACGCGCGCGACCATCGCAACTCTGGCGATGGAGGGATACAAGTGCCGGTCCGGATGCGATCGCAAATTGCGCCTGATCGGGCTCACCTGTCGGCCCAGCGGTGGCCGCTTGTGTATGCTTAACTCTTTAATCTGTAATGTGTTTATCTGGACCGCAGGGATGGTTAAGTACCCGCCTTTTGACAGGGCGAGGGGAACAGTCTTATACTGCGTTTACAGATTAGATTTAGTCTAAATCCTGTTGCATCGGGTCGGGGCTTTCCCGACCCGATGCATTCCGAGTCGACTCGAAAGGTAAATACAAGGAGATGCAAATGAAAGCGCTGAAGGGTTCCAAGACCGAAGAGAATCTGAAGTACGCCTTTTCCGGCGAATCGCAGGCCAATCGCCGTTACCTGTACTTCGCGGCGAAGGCCGATGTCGAAGGCCAAAACGACGTGTCGGCGATCTTCCGTTCCACCGCGGAAGGTGAGACCGGCCATGCGCACGGCCACCTCGAGTACCTCGAGCAGGTGGGCGATCCGGCCACCGGACTGCCGATCGGCCGCACGCGTGAGAACCTCAAGGCCGCAATTGCCGGCGAAACCCACGAATACACCGACATGTATCCGGGAATGGCGAAAGCCGCCCGCGAGGAAGGTTTCGATGAGATTGCCGACTGGTTCGAGACGCTGTCCAAGGCCGAGCGCTCCCACGCCAACCGCTTCCAGAAAGCCCTGGACGCGATGGTCGACTGACGAACAAGGCGGAAGGATGAAGGCGGAAGGCGAAATCAGGGCCTTCTCCTTCGTCCGCGCTTTTTACTTGGCAGTCCGGCCCCCCTTTTTCTAACTCATTCCTGAAACGACCATGCGCGAAGGCTCGCTCGAAGCTCCAACCAGACATCCCATCGACTGGAAGTCGCCGGATTTCTTCAACGAAGAGAAGCTGTTCGAAGAACTGCATCGCGTGTTCGATATCTGTCACGGATGCCGCCGCTGCGTAAGTCTCTGCACTTCGTTTCCGACCCTGTTCGATCTGATAGACGAAGGCAAGACCGGCGAACTCGATGGCGTCGCGAAGCAGGACCTGTGGCAGGTCGTGGACAAGTGCTACCTGTGCGACATGTGCTACATGACCAAGTGTCCGTACGTGCCGCCCCACGAGTGGAATGTAGACTTTCCGCACCTGATGCTGCGGGCAAAGGCGCTTAAGTTCCGGAGGGGGGAAACCAGGTTCCGCGACAAGCTGTTGAGCAGCACGGATGCCGTGGGCAAGCTGGCGTCGATTCCGGTCGTGGTGCAGATGGTGAACACGGTGAACAAGACTCCGGTCACCCGCAAGTTGATGGAATCGGTGCTTGGCATCCACAAGGATCGCGTGCTGCCCGAGTACACCAGTTCGAAATTCCGCGCCAACGCGAAGCCGCAATCGCAGTTCGTGGTCAAGGACGGGGTGAACACACCCGGCAAGGTCGCGATCTTCTCGACCTGTTACGTGAATTACAACGAACCGGGCATTGGCCACGACCTGCTGAAGATTCTGGCGCATAACGAAGTGCCGGCGGTGGTGGTCGAGAAAGAGGCCTGCTGCGGCATGCCGAAGCTCGAACTCGGCGACCTCGAGTCGGTCGCAAAGCTCAAGGAAACGAATATTCCGGTACTCGCCAGGCTGGCGAAAGATGGCTACGCCATCCTGACGGCGGTGCCCTCCTGTACGCTTATGTTCAAGCAGGAACTGCCGCTGCTGTTTCCGGAGGACGCCGACGTCAAGGCGGTCGTGGATGCGATGTTCGATCCCTTCGAGTACCTGATGCTGCGCAAGCGCGACGGGCTGTTGAAAACCCACTTCCAGCAGCCGCTCGGCAAGATTTCGTATCACATTCCCTGTCACCTGCGCGTCCAGAACATGGGTCAGAAAACCCGCGAAGCTCTGGAACTGGTGCCCGAAACCAAGGTCACCACGGTGGAACGCTGCGCCGGGCATGACGGTACCTGGGGAGTGAAGAAGGAACATTTCGCCGACTCGATGAAGATCGGCCGGCCCGTGTTCCGCCAGATGGCCGAGTCCCAACCGGACTTCATCAGTTCGGATTGCGCCATTGCCGGCCGTCACATCAGTCAGGGCATTGGCGATACCGGAGTGCAGAAGCAGCATCCGATCACGTTGATCCGGATGGCGTACGGACTGTAGAAGCAGGAGAACGCAATGATGAGTGCAATCACAGCAGACAGCCTGATGTCGCTGGAGCAATACGCAAAGACCCGCAATGAGTTTCGCGCCAAGGTGATCAGCCACAAGAAGGCGCGCACGATCACCCTTGGCGAACACGTCATGCTCATCTTCGAAGACGAGCTGACCATGCGCTACCAGATCCAGGAGATGCTGCGCGTGGAGCGCATCTTCGAGGAGGATGGCATTCGCGACGAGCTCGAGGCCTATAACCCGATGGTTCCGGACGGCAGCAACTGGAAGGCCACGATGATGATCGAGTATCCGGAGATCGAGGAGCGCCGGCGCGCGCTGGAGAAGCTGATCGGAATCGAGGACCGCGTGTGGGTGCAGGTCGAAGGCCAGCCAAAGGTATTCGCAATCGCGGACGAGGACCTGGAACGCGAGACCGATCAGAAGACCTCAGCCGTGCACTTTCTGCGCTTCGAGTTGACCGATGCGATGAAGCAGGCGCTCAAGGACGGGCGGGCGCTTGCGATTGGTGTCGATCATCCGAATTGCAGCGAGGCGGTTGCCCCGGTGCCGGACGCATTGCGTTCCTCGCTGCTGGACGACCTGACGTTCTGAACGTTCCTGCACGTGCAGGACACATGTCGAAGCTATTAGAATAGAGCGGCCGCCACAGTGGGGCGGCCGTTTTCTTTTTCCGGGGTTTTCGATGCTAGAAGCGCGCATGATCAGCCAGCTTGAGCACCGACTCGCAACGCTCCCTGTTGCCGTCACGCTCTGGAACGGGCAGACCATTTCGCCAGGCACGCCGCCGGCCGTTCGAATCACAATCCGTTCGCCGCAGGCGCTGCTGACTTTGGCGAATCCCAGCCTGGGCAAGATCGCCAAGGCCTATGTCGAAGGCGACATCGACCTGGACGGCGATGCGCAGGAAACGCTACGTCTTGGTGAACGGCTGGTGGCCGGTGCACAGGGT
>DATKEK010000247.1:0-19339 GCA_035512195.1 Burkholderiales bacterium | reverse complement strand
CGGGCGCCGAAACCGGATGGCACCGGCACGGGCATGACTACGTCGTGGTGCCGCTGACCGACGGTAAGCTCCTGCTGGAAACGCCGGACGGCGAGCGCGAAGCACAGCTCGTGACCGGCGTGCCTTACTTCCGCAACGAAGGGGTGGAGCACAATGTGGTGAACGCCAACGATTTCGAGTTCGTGTTCATCGAGGTCGAGGTCAGAAAGTGATTTGCCGACTGGCGTGCCTTGCGGACCGCAGCGCACCCAGACCGGGACGCCGGCTTGCGACTTGCAAACGAAAACGGAGAACCATGATTACGATTCAGCACGAAGGGAAGCTCACGGTGGTGGGCATGTACGGCCGGCTTGAGCTCGCCGATTTCAGGAGGTTTGAGGAAGAAGTCGCCGGGCAGATTAAGGCGAGCGGACAGATCGACCTGCTGGTCGATCTTCGCGGCATGGTCGGTTACACGCTGGACGTTGCGCTCGAGGAGCTCAAGTTCACCCGCGAGCATGCCCAGGACGTGGGCAAGATTGCCATCCTGAGCGAAAGCGAACGCGTCGCCTGGACCGCGCTGCTCGCGCGCTTCTTCGTCAAAGCCAGGATCCGCGTGTTCGACAGCGAAAGGGGTGCGCACGAATGGCTGGAAGAGCAAGACTGAAAGCAAGGCAGGACTGAGTGCTGCGGGTTGACTGAACGGTGAGATTTCCGCGGGCCTGCGGCCCTCGCAATGACGGCTTGGGCAAGGGTAAGAGGGAAGCGCGAAGCTGAGGGCTGAGTGACGAGACCAGGATCGAGGCGGGTGGTTTGTGTCGGGCACGCGGCGCTGGACCGGATCTTTGCCGTGGACTCCTGGCCCGATCGCAGCGCGAAGATCGCGGCCAGCCGCTATGAAGAATCCGGTGGCGGAATGATGGCAAACGCGGCCGTCGCGATCTCGCGGCTTGGCGGAGAGGTTGCGTTCTGCGGGCCGCTCGGTGAAGACGCGATAGGCCCTGCGATCCGTGCGCAACTCCAGGCCGAAGGCGTGAATGTTGATGCACTTCGAAGCTTTCCCGGGATGACGTCTTCCCACTCCGCGGTTCTGGTCGATGCGCGCGGCGAGAGGCTGGTGATCGGCTATCGCGGCAGTGCATTGCATGCACCTGCCGACTGGTTGCCGCTCGACCTGCCGGCGTCAGCTGCGGCCGTGCTGGTCGACGTGCGCTGGCCGCAGGGTGCGGAAGCGGCATTGCGCGCAGCGCGGGATGCGAACGTTCCGGCGATCCTGGATGGAGAGGTGGCGCCTGCCGGGCTGCTCGATTCCCTGTCCGCGATCGCGGATCACGTCGTTTTCTCCGAGCGCGGGCTGGCGGAATGCACCGGGCTGAATGTCGAGGGCGGATTGCGTCGCGTGCTGGCGAAAGGCGCGCGCGTGGCGGCTGTTACGCGCGGCGCGGCCGGTGTGTTCTGGGTTGAAGGCGAAGCGCCGCACGAACTCATGCATTGCCCCGCATTCGAAGTGCCCGTAGTCGACACGTTGGCCGCGGGTGACGTGTTTCACGGCGCCTATGCGCTCGCGATCGCTGAAGGCCGCGGCACAGGCGACGCGATGCGATTCGCCTCCGCCGCCGCGGCGATCAAATGCTCGCGCCCCGGCGGCCGGAACGGCGCGCCGACACGCGCGGAAGTAGATGCCCTGCTGGCGCGCTGACAGAGACTGCAGGCAAGACGCAGCGGCACCGGGCACACCAAGGAAAGGCAACCGTGTGCAGTCTGTCCCGCCCGCTTGCCTGGTTGCGGTTGGCGGTACGTGCGGTCCATGAATCGTCTCCGCAATCTGCACGCCCCCCGCTTCCGGCGGCCCGGGATCAGAGCGACCGCAGGAATTCCAGCAACAGCGCGTTGACTTCGGCGGGGCGTTCCTGCTGGATCCAGTGGCCGGCGCCGTCGATGATCTCGCAGACGCGCAGGTCGTCCATCCAGCGCTTCATGTTCTCGACCAGATCGACATTGGGGACGAACCTGAGCACCTTGTCGCGACTGCCGGCGATGAAGCAGGCCGGCCGGGTGATGCGTGCGCCATTCAGCGCGGTGAGTCGCTCCCAGTCGCGGTCCTGGTTGCGGTAGCGGTTGAGCGGGCCGCGGAATCCGCCCTGCTCGAACTGTGCGACGTAGTAGTCGAGATCCTGCTTGCTTAGCCACGCTGGCAGTACCTGGGGATCGGGAAGGTCGTCCAGCATGCGTGCGTCGGCCGGCTTGTCCTTGCGGAAAATGCCCTTCGGCGCGTCGCCGGATCCGGAGTAGTAAATCTTGCGCAGCGCAGTGCGGATATCGGCCTCGAATTCCGCTTCCGCGAGTCCCGGTGTCTGAAAATACAGCTGATAGAAGAAACGGTCCGGGTAGAGCTGACGCCACAGTGTGGTCGACGAGATCTTGCCGCGCGGCGCATACGGCACGCTCAGTGCGGCGACCGCGCGCACGCGGTCCGGACGCAAGGCGGTGGCGTTCCACACGATCGGCGCGCCCCAGTCGTGGCCGATCAGGATGGCCCGCCGTTCGCCGAAATGGTCGATCAGGCCGAGCACGTCGCCGATCATGCTCTCCATGTCGTAGGCCTCGACCGCTTCCGGTTTGTCGCTGCCGCCGTAGCCGCGCACGTCCGGTACCGCCACCCGGAATCCCGCGTCGCGCAGCGGACCGATCTGGTGGCGCCACGAGTACCAGGACTCCGGCCAGCCGTGCACCAGTATCGCTAGCGGCCCGTCGCCCTCGACCACGCAACGCAGGCGGATGCCGTTTACCGGGATAATCTCGAATTGCTCACCTTGCGGCATGGCGGACCCTCGGATGGGAAAAGCGAAACACACAACACGCCGCATCGCGGCTTGTTGTGTGTTTCGCTCTTACGATTCGGATATTGACGCATGAACATTGCCAATCTTCTTTCTCGTACTGCGCGGACGTTTCCTGACAATCCGGCGGTCTCGCTCGGCGACCGCGTATGGATTCGCTACGGCGCGCTTGCGCGGCGGGTGGTGGCAATGGCTGCAGCATTGCGCCAGCAGTTGCGCCTGCAACCGGGCGACCGGGTCGCGCTGGCGATGCGCAACTGCCCGCAGTATATCGAGGTGCTGTACGCCGCGTGGCACGCGGGCCTGGTCGCGGTTCCGGTGAATGCCAAGCTGCATCCGCGCGAGTTCGAGTTCATCCTGCAGGATTCCGGCGCGCGGGCCTGCTTCGTCACGCCGGATCTGGCGCAGGCGATCGGCTCTTGCGCGGTGCCGGGCCTGGAGCGTGTGATCGAGGCGGGCTCGACAGAGTACGCCGCGCTGGAAAGCTCTGGCGGTGCCTGTGCAATGCATCCGTGCATGGTGGACGATGTTGCGTGGCTGTTCTACACCAGCGGTACCACTGGCCGGCCGAAGGGGGTGATGATCACGCATCGCAACCTGTTGTGTGCGACGCTGTGTTATTTCACCGACGTGGACACGATCGCGCCGGGGGACTGCATCGTGCATGCGGCGCCGATGTCGCACGGTTCGGGCATGTATGACTTTCCGCACGTGTTGGCCGCGGCGAACCAGGTGATTCCGGAGAGCGGACATTTCGACCCGGCGGAAGTTTTTGCACTGTGCTCGCATTGGAACGGCGTCACCATGTTCGCCGCGCCGACCATGGTGCAACGGCTGGTACAGCACGCGCGCAGGCACGCGCCGTCTGTGGACGGCCTGAAGACCATCGTCTACGGCGGCGGGCCCATGTACCTGCAGGACATCAAGCTCGCGCTGGAGACGATGGGGCCGCGTTTCGCGCAGATCTACGGTCAGGGCGAAGCGCCGATGACCATCACCGCGCTGTCGAAGTTTCATCTCGCGAATCGCGATCATCCCCGTTTCGAACAGCGGCTGGCGTCCGCCGGCGTCCCGCAGTCGGCCGTGGAAGTCAGGGTCGCAGATGCCGACGATCATGCCCTGCCGGCGGGCGAAGTCGGCGAAGTGCTGGTGCGCGGCGACGTGGTGATGCGTGGCTACTGGAACAATTCCGAGGCGACCGCCGAAACGCTGCGCAATGGCTGGCTGCACACCGGCGACGTAGGTTCGCTCGATGATGACGGCTTCCTGACGCTGCGCGACCGTTCGAAGGACATGATCATCAGCGGCGGGTCGAACATCTATCCGCGGGAGGTAGAGGAAGTGCTGCTGCGCCATCCCGCGGTAAGCGAGGTATCCGTGGTCGGGCGTCCCGACGCGGAGTGGGGTGAAGAAGTGGTGGCGTTCGTGGTGCTCAAGGACGATGCCGGTACCGCGGAAGGCGAACTCGACGCGTTCTGCCTGGCCCATATTGCGCGATTCAAACGGCCGAAACGCTACCGCTTCGTGAGGGAACTGCCAAAGAACAACTATGGCAAGGTGCTGAAGACGGACCTCAGGGAGCGGTTGATACGGGAAGGTCAACAGTGACGGGGACTGGGAACCAGGGTTTCGAGTCGCGTACTCTGCCGGATGCAAAAACAGTATCCCGGCCGAGAGCGATGAAGGCCTTTCCCGGCCACGATTCCGGAACCCCGATGCCGTCTGAGTACCCGTTACCCGTTTGACACGTCGTCGAGTTACCCGATTAGCCAAACACTCAAAATACCCGACCATGTGGGAATTCACAGGACAGAAGCGACCGCCCTTCGCGGTGGAACCCGGGAGCGGCCAGGAATCGGTATGGGATTACACCCGGCCGCCGACGATCGTGCCTGACAAGCGGCGTGTCGAGGTCAGGGTCGGTGACATCGTGATCGCGGATTCGAAGCGCGCGGTGCGCGTGCTGGAAACGGCGAGTCCGCCGAGCTTCTATATTCCGGCCGATGATGTTCGCATGGATGTGCTGGCGCCGCACCCGAGTTCTTCCTGGTGTGAGTGGAAAGGAACGGCGAAATACTGGGCGCTGAACGTCAAGGACCGCCCGCGCGAGATGATCGGCTGGACTTATCCGAAGCCCACACCGGAGTTCGAACGCATTGCCGGCTGGTTCTCCTTCTATCCCGGGCGCGTCGAGTGCTACGTGGACGGCGAACGCGTGCAGCCGCAGCCCGGCGAGTTCTACGCCGGCTGGATTACGAAGGAAATCGTCGGTCCGTTCAAGGGCGAAGCCGACACCAACGACTGGTGAGGTTCAGCAGCCGGAGGCTTTGCGCCTGAACTGCTGCCAGATCCAGCCGCGGGAGGGATCCGCTCCCGTGGCGACGTAATAGCAGACGTTGATATTGCGCAGAATTGGCCACTGCGCGTGGCGGGCTTGCGGCGTGCCGGCGTAGAGAATATCGTCGTCGGCCTGCAATTCTTCGTCGGGGTCCGGCAACGGTACGGTGTCGCCGCCTCGGGTCAGGCTGAGCGCCATCATGTCGAGGCGGTCGTCGCGGTTGGCGGGATCGCGCTCGAGATCGCCGAGGCTGAACTTGCACCCTTCGTACTGAATTGCGCGATGCAGCGCCGGCGCTCCGGACGGCGAGACCGACACGCTCCAGATTTCCGGGGTCTGCGTGCCGACTCGCGATTGCAGGCGTTGTATGGTCTGCTCGGCCCATGCCGCGTCCTGCTCCTTGGCGAGCGACAGGAAACCGGCCAGCCTGGGCGTGCGGATCAAGGTGAGACACTCGTTGGCGGCGATCTCGGTGGCGACGATGGTGATGTCGGCATCGAATGCCTCGAACAATGCACGGTTCGCCTGTGTGGCCTGCCGCACGATGGTGAACAGGTTGGCATTCAGTTCCCGCGCGGTGACCGCAATCGACAGGTTGGTAATGTCGTCGTCGGTGCCGGCGACGATGCCGACCGCGTCGCGCACCCCGGCCTCGATCAACGGCTCCGCCTCGGTGCCGACGCCTTTCACGACTTTCAGCCTGCCGATGCGCAGGTCTTTCGGATCGATCACGCAGACCTGCATCGATTCCTCGCGCAAGGCCTCGACCACTTCGCAGCCGAAGCGACCGTAGCCGCAGACGACCCAGTGGCCGTGCGGGGGCGCGGTTTCCGGTTCCAGGGTGGTCCCCGGCAGTCCGGTGAGCCATGAGATCAGCCGGTAGCTCGCGGGCGAGTGCAGTGCCAGTGCCAGGTATTCGCCGAAGCGTGCGAATGGATTGATCACGTGGTCGGTGTTGAATGACGCCATGTTCGCGATCACGTCGTTGCTGAGCGCGCGTGCCAGCACCGGCGTGCGCGGATTGAGCAAGCGCACCGCCATCGCCACCGCGAGGTTGGCCTGTTCGTCGTTGGTGAGCGCGAGCACGCCGGCGCACTCCGGCCGCGTCAGACCGGCTGCGGTCAGGTTGTCGGGAGAGCGGGCGTCGGCAACCAGAGCGGGTGCATCCTGCGCCAGGTCCATCAGGGACAGCTGCTGTATGCGCGCCGGGTCGATGTCGATCACTGAAAAGCGGTGCCCCAGCTGGTCCAGAGCGCGCCCGACCAGGCGGCCGGTTTCGCCGAAACCGCAGATCAGGTAGAACGGCTCGCGCAGGGCGTGTACCGCCCGGGTGAAACGGGCCGCGGTCAGTGCGCCGCGGAACGCGGCGTCGCGCGCCAGCGCCAGCAGACTTGCCACCAGGTAGGCCCAGGCGATCACCGAACCAAAAATCATTGCGGTGACCCACAGTCGCTGGGTGTCGGTGAACTCGTAGGGAATTTCGCCGAAGCCGATGGTGGTCGCGGTATAGCTCATGAAGTACAGCGCCTGCGAGAAGCTCATGTGCCACTCGCGCCCGTCGGCGCCGACGCCCGGAATCAGGACCAGCCCGGCAATCGCGGTGGCGAATACCGCCACCATCAGGATCAATGGCCCGCGCAGGCGGCGCAGGCCGAGGAAGAAGATGAGGCTGCTCACCGCCGCTGCACGGTAGTTTCGACGATCAGGATGACCACGGAAACGATGTTCGCGAGCAGTGCGCCGGCGGACAGCGATACGATGCTTGCAACCGCGTGCTCCGAAAGAACGCCGTTTGCATCGGCTTCGGCGAAGAACCAGACGAAGGCGGCGGCGGTCAGCTGCAGCACCGCCACCAGACTGGTGGCGAGGTGAATCGCGCCGACCTGGGTGCGGTCGCCGAACTTCAGCACGGTGGCGATGATGTTCACCACCAGCGCGGCGAAGAACTCCCAAGGATGATGATGCTCGGGGTTGGCGATCTCGCCGTAGACAAAGCCGAAGTTCAGCGTTGCCGCGAGTACGATGAAGAAGCCGAAGATCACCTTTTCCAGGTTCATGATCGCGATCCCATACAGTCAGTAGGCAGTGCGAACGTTATCACGGCCAGCCGCAGTCGGCAGCCGGTTCAGCCCGCGGACAGTTGCAGCAGGGCGGGGCCGTAGCGTTCGACTTTCTTCGCGCCGATGCCGCCGATGCCTGCCAGCGCGCTGATGTCGGCCGGCCGGATGCGCGCGATGTCCGCGAGTGTGCGGTCGTGCAGAATGACGTAGGCAGGCACGCCCTGCGTGCGGGCCTCGTTCAGCCGCCACGCCTTCAGTTTCTCCAATAGTTCGGCGTCCGCCGGCGACAGGTCGCCCGGGGGCGCCTGGCGAGAAACCGGTTTCGCACGCTTGCGCGGCACCAGCCGGCGCAGCTGCACCGCCTGCTCGCCTTTGAGCACGGCACGGCTGGCATCGGTCAGCCTGAGCGCGCCATGCGATTCATGGTCAACGCGGGCGAAACCGAGCGCGATCAGCTGGCGAAAAACGCCGCGCCATGCACCGTCGTCCAGATCGGCACCGATGCCGAACACGTTGAGTTTGTCGTGGCCCCAGCGGCTTGTGCGCTCTCCCGATTTGCCGCGCAGCACCTCGATCAGGTGCATCGCACCGAAGCGCTGCCCGGTGCGATAGATCGCAGACAGCGCCTTGCGCGCTGCCTCGGTGCCGTCCCAGGTTTGTGGCGGCTCCAGGCAGGTGTCGCAGTTGCCGCAGGGCGAACCGACTTCGCCGAAATAGGCCAGCAGGCGCACGCGCCGGCAACCGGCCGTCTCGCACAGGCCGAGCAGCGCGTCCAGCTTGGCGGTGGAAACACGCTTGAATTCCTCGGCGCCATCGGACTGGTCGATCATGCGCCGCTGCTGCACCACGTCGGCCAGTCCGTAGGTCATCCACGCATCGGCCGGCAGGCCGTCGCGTCCGGCGCGGCCGGTTTCCTGGTAGTAACCCTCGATGCTCTTCGGCAGATCCAGGTGCGCGACGAAGCGCACGTCCGGTTTGTCGATGCCCATTCCGAAAGCGATCGTCGCAACCATGACCACGCCCTCTTCGCGCTGGAAGCGTGCCTGGTTCTCCGCGCGTTCCGCGGTCTCCATGCCGGCGTGATAGGGGAGCGCCCGCACACCCTGTGCCGCAAGCCAGGCGGCGGTTTCGTCCACCTTGCGACGCGACAGGCAGTAGACGATGCCGGCTTCGCCCGCGTGCTCGTCGCGGATGAAGCGCAGCAGTTGCGCGCGCGGTTCCGCCTTGTCGACGATGCGATAGCGGATGTTCGGGCGGTCGAAGCTCGCCACGAACACGCGCGCACCTTCGAGTGCCAGACGCGAGACGATCTCCCCGCGGGTCTGCGGGTCGGCGGTGGCGGTCAGCGCGATGCGCGGCACCGCCGGGAAGCGTTCGTGCAGCACGGACAGCTGCAGGTACTCCGGGCGGAAATCGTGGCCCCATTGCGACACGCAATGCGCCTCGTCGATCGCGAACAGCGCGATCCGGCTGCGTGCCAGCAGATCGAGGCAGCGCGGTGTCGTCAGGCGCTCCGGCGCGACATACAGCAGGTCCAGCCTGCCGTCCGTCAGCGCGCGCTCGGTGTCGCGGGCGGCCTGCGCATCCAGCGTCGAGTTCAGGCAGGCGGCGCGCACGCCGAGCTGCGTCATCGCTGCCACCTGGTCCTGCATCAGCGCGATCAACGGCGAGATCACGATCCCGGTTCCTTCGCGCAGCAGGGCGGGTACCTGATAGCAGACCGACTTGCCGCCGCCGGTGGGCATCAGTACCAGTGCATCGCCGCCGCCTGCGACATGCCCGACGATCTCGCCTTGCGCCCCGCGGAATCCGGCGTGGCCGAACGTCTCGCGCAGAATGGCGAGTGCTCGCGATGAATCCGCAACGGTCATCCGAGAAAATCGGCGAGCAGTCTTTCGGATTCGTTCCACAGCGCGCCTGCCAGCCCGTCATCGCGGGCGGCGCGGGAAGGCGTTTTCTCGCGGCAGTCAATGAAGTACTTTCCGCTGATGCCCGCGACCTTATCCGACGTGGCCAGGTACACCGAGGTGCGAGCGCCCAGGTCGACCGGCGCGCCCTTGATCGAGAAGCCGGCATGCAGCAGCTTGGTGTCGATCACGCCGGGATGCAGCGCATTCGCGGTCACCGGGGTGCCTTCGAGCCGTGTCGCCAGCGCGCGGGTGAACAGGATGTTGGCGAGCTTGGATGCGGCATAGGCATCGTAACCATCCCAGCCCTGGGCAAAGGCGAGATCGTCGATATCGAGGCGGCCGCTTTCATGCGCCATCGAGCTGACCGTCACGATACGCCCGGCCGGCGCGGCAGACAGCGCGGGGCCAAGCAGGTGGGTGAGCAGGTAAGGCGCGAAGTGATTGACCGCCATGCTCATCTCGAAACCATCGACGCTCAGGCGCCGGCGTTTCTCATATACACCGGCGTTGTTGACCAGGACATCGAGCGCGGGTGCGAGCATCTCGACCTGGCCGGCAAGGGCGGCAACCTGTTGCATCTCCGACAGATCGCCCCATACCGGCGTGACTTTACCGTTCCGCGCTATCCGCCCAATCTCCTCGGCACCGCCGACCGCCTTGCGTTCGTTGCGTCCGTGCACCAGAACGTGCACGCCGAGTTCGAGCAATTCGCGCGCAGTCTCCCGCCCGATTCCGTCAGTGGCTCCGGTTACGAGGATGGTTTTCATTGTCAGTAAAGATTCAGAGGAATGGCCGAAGATATGAGCGCGATAGTCTAGCAGCCAGTGGGGGCTGCTATGCGCTGGTCGAATCGACGAATAAGGAAACAGAGAACCATCAAGGACACCAAGATCAGCAGGAGAACCAGCGGAATTGCTTGTCGCCAGGTTTTCCTGGTGGCCGTGGTGCTGTTGGTGGTTGCCTGTTGCCGCCAAGGATGCGGCGGGGATGGTTTTCGTCTAACCTGAGCCGATCGTCATCAGCCGTTGCGGGGTGAGCGGATTCCGCCCGCCCCTTCGAGTTCGCAAGCGGAAGCGGAGGCATCACAGGATGGACCGGCCGGAAACCCAGGCGAAGATGGATTTGGTCGAAAGCGTGCTCGCGCTGGCGCGCAGTCGAGTGCCGGACGAACAGGCCGGGCAGGTCGAGGAGTTCGTGCGGCAGATGTTCCGGCAGGTCGACCCGGAGGATCTGCGCAGACGCGGGGCCGACGAACTGTGCGGTGCGGCATTGTCGTTGTGGCGTCTGCTGCTCCAGCGCCATGACGACGAGGCAAAGGTTTGTGTTTTCAATCCGAACACGGACGATGCTGGCTGGCAGAGCCCGCATACCGTAATCGAGATCGCTCACCCCGACATGCCGTTCCTGGTGGATTCGGTGCGCATGCAAGTGAACGCGCAGGGGTTCATCACGCACCTGATCATCCATCCGGTCATTCGCGTGCGCCGCGACCGTGCAGGAAAGCTGCTGGAGGTGCTGTCACGCACCGCCGTCGAGGACGATTCGACGATCGAGTCGTGCATGCATCTGGAAGTCAATCGGGATACCGACCCGGAAGTCCTCGAGCGCCTGCGGCAGGGTTTGCTGCGCTCGCTTGCGGACGTGCGCGCCGCGGTTGGCGACTGGAAGCCCATGTTGCAGCGGATGCAGGAGACCGTCGAGCAGGTCAAGGACGATCCACCGCCCTTGCCGCACGAGGAGGTCGTCGAGGGCATGGCTTTCCTGGAGTGGCTGGCCGGTGGGCACTTCACGTTCCTCGGTTCGCGCGACTACGAGCTCGGAAAAGAAGAAGGAGAAGACGTGCTGCGCGTGGTTCCCGGATCGGGGCTCGGGATCCTGCGCGACCGGCAGGGCGAGGTGACTTCGACCAGTTTTGCCACTCTGCCTGCGGAAATGCGGGAGCGTGCGCGCAAGCCCGAACTTCTGATCGTCACCAAGTCCAACACGCGTTCCTCGGTGCATCGACCGGGCTACATGGACTACGTCGGAGTAAAGCGCTTCGACCGCTCTGGCAAAGTGTTTGGCGAGCGCCGGTTTCTCGGCCTTTACACCTCGATCGCGTACCGGACGAGCGTGCTCGACATACCCTTGCTGCGCAAGAAGGCAAACGCGGTATTCGAACGTTCCGCCGTTCTGCCCGGAAGCCACGTGGGCAAGACCATTCTCACCATCCTGGAAGACTATCCGCGCGACGAACTGTTCCAGATCGGCGAGGATGAACTCTTGCGCACGGTGTCGGGAATTCTGCACCTGCAGGAGCGCCAGCGCACGCGCCTGTTCGTGCGGCGCGACCCCTTCGGCCGGTTCTTTTCCTGCCTGCTCTATGTGCCCCGCGACAATTACAACACCGAAGTGCGCCGGCGCATCCAGGAGGTGCTGATACGGGAACTCGAAGGCGTTTCCAGCGAGTTCAGCGTGAACCTTTCCGCGTCGGTCCTTGCGCGGGTGCTGTTCGTGGTGCACACGCAACCCGGAGCACGGGTCACCTGCGATGAACGTGAACTGGAAGCAAAGGTAGAGCGTGTCACCCGGCGCTGGGAGGACGACCTCTCCCGGATGCTGGTGCAAAGGTTTGGCGAGGAACGCGGCCTGGATCTGTATCGCGTCTACGGCACGGCATTCCCGGCGGGCTATCGCGAGCAATACGCGGCGGACGCTGCGGTCGACGATATCGTTTCCATGGAGCGGCTTGGCGAAGAGGACGTGGTGCTGGACCTGCACGTGCCGCCCGGCGCAGTTGAGGGCGAACTGCGCTTCAAGCTGTTTCGCCGCGGCGGCGCGGTGCCACTCTCGCAGAGCCTGCCGATGCTCGAGCACATGGGCGTGCGCGTGCTCGACGAGCGCCCGGCCGAGATCGAACCGGACGGCAGGGAGTGCGTGTGGATTCATGACATGGGCCTTGCCGCGGACGGCGGGGTAATTGCAGACGTCGAGTCCGTGCGCGGACTGTTCGAAGAGACCTTCCTGCGGGTGTGGCGTCACGAGGCCGAGAACGACGATTTCAACAAGCTGGTGCTGCGTGCGGGGCTCGAATGGCGGGCGGTGACACTGTTGCGCGCCTACGCGAAGTATGCGCGGCAGGCGGGTTTCACCTTCAGCCAGGCGTATATCGAGTCGAGTCTGGCGGCGAATCCGGACATCGCCCGGCAGCTGGTCGAGCTGTTTATGGAGCGCCACGACACGCGGCGCAAGGAACCCGCGGGCGAGCGCGGAACGGAGCGGGTGCCGGAGATCGAGACCATGCTGGAGTCGGTTGCAAGCCTGGACGAGGACCGCATCCTGCGTCGTCTGCTGGCTTTGATCCTGGCGACCACGCGTACGAATTTCTTCCGTGTCGATGAAGAAGGAGCGCCAAGGCCGTACCTGTCGCTCAAGTTCGATCCGTCGAAGATCCCGGGCCTGCCCGAGCCGCGCCCGATGTTCGAGATCTATGTTTATTCACCGCGCGTGGAAGGCGTGCACCTTCGCGGCGGCCGCGTGGCGCGCGGCGGCCTGCGCTGGTCGGACCGCATGGAGGATTTCCGCACCGAAGTGCTGGGACTGATGAAGGCCCAGATGGTGAAGAACGCCGTAATCGTTCCGGTCGGCGCCAAAGGCGGCTTCGTGGTGAAAATGCCGCCGCAGGGCGGCGACCGCGAAGCGCTGCAGCGGGAAGTGGTGGAGTGCTATTCGACCTTCCTGCGCGGGCTGCTTGACCTTACCGGCAATCTGGTGGAAGGCAGGGTGGTGCCGCCGGCGGATGTCGTGCGCCACGATCCGGATGATACGTACCTGGTGGTTGCCGCCGACAAGGGAACCGCCACCTTTTCCGACATCGCCAACGGCATTGCAGGCGAGTACGCGTTCTGGCTGGACGATGCGTTCGCTTCAGGCGGTTCCGCCGGTTACGACCACAAGAAGATGGGCATTACCGCGCGCGGAGCGTGGGAGTCGGTGAAAAAACACTTCCGCGCGCTCGGCATCGATATCCAGTCCATCGATTTCACCGTTGTTGGCATCGGGGACATGTCGGGCGACGTGTTCGGCAATGGAATGCTGTTGTCGAAACACATCAGGCTTGTAGCCGCGTTCGACCATCGCCATATTTTCATCGACCCCGATCCGGATGCGCAGGCAAGTTTCCGCGAACGCGAGCGCCTGTTCGGTCTGCCGCGCTCGTCGTGGGCCGACTACGACACGAAGAAGATCTCCGCCGGTGGCGGCGTTTTTCCGCGCAGCGCAAAATCGGTTGCGCTATCGACTCAGGCGAGAAAAGCACTCGGCATCGAGGCCACGCGGTTGGCGCCGGCCGACCTGATCCGCGAGATTCTGCGCGCGCCGGTGGACCTGCTGTACAACGGCGGCATCGGGACCTACGTGAAGTCGAGCGAAGAAACGCACACGGATGTCGGCGATCGCAGCAACGACGCCCTGCGCGTGGATGCACGCGAACTGCGCTGCCGGGTGGTGGGGGAAGGCGGCAATCTGGGATTCACCCAGCGCGCGCGTGTCGAGTACGCGCTGAAGGGCGGGTTGATCAATACCGACGCCATCGATAACTCTGCCGGTGTGGACTGCTCGGATCACGAGGTGAACATCAAGATCCTGCTGAATGCGGCGGTGCGCGATGGCAGCCTCACCTTGCAGCGGCGTAACAAGCTGCTGGAAAGCATGACCGATGAAGTGGCCGCGCTGGTATTGCGCGACAACTACTACCAGGCGCAGTCGATTGCGGTCAGTGGCGCCAGGGGATTGGCCATGCTCGACGCGCAGGCGCGCTTCATGCGTTTCCTGGAGCGCAATGGCAAGCTCAACCGCGAAGTCGAGTTTATGCCGTCGGAAGATGAACTGGTCGCGCGCAAGTCGGCGCGCGTCGGGCTGACTGCGCCGGAGCGCGCGGTGCTGCTTGCCTACGGCAAGATCTGGCTTTGCGAGGAGCTTCTGGCCTCGACCGCGCCCGAGGATGCGTTCATCGGTGCGGCTCTGGAACGCTATTTTCCCGATGCGCTGGGCAAGCAGTATCGCGACGCCATGGCGGCGCATCCGCTGAAGCGCGAGATCGTCGCTACCCACGTGTGCAACAGCGTGGTGAACCGTGTCGGCAGCACCTTCGTGCACCGCCTGATGGAGGAAACCGGCGCGAGGCCTTCCGACGTGGTGCGTGCGTATCTGCTTGCACGGGAGACTTTCGGGCTGGTGCAGATCTGGCGGGAGATCGACGCGCTGGACAACAAGGTGGCGGATCGCGAGCAGACAGCAATGCTGATTGGGATCGGCAAGCTGGTGGTGCGCGGGACGCTCTGGTTCATCCGTCGCCGGCTCTACTCCGGCGACCTGGAAGCAACCATCCGGCGTTACGCGGAACCGGTCGAGCGTGTGTCCGCTTCCCTCGATACGCTGCTCGGCGAGCAGGACCGGGATCGCATGCGCGGGCAGACGGAGGCGCTGACCGGTGCCGGCGTACCGTTGCCGCTTTCGCGCCGGGTAGCCGGCGCCGAGCTTGCCTATGCTGCTCTGGATATCGCCGATGTTTCGCAGGCCACCGGGCGCAGCCTGGATTGTGTCGCGGCGGTTTATTTCGGCCTGGCTGCGCGCCTGAATTTCAGCTGGCTGCGCGAACAGATCGGCCAGCTGCCGGGCGACTCGCATTGGCAGACGCTGGCCCGTGCCGCTCTGCGCGATGAACTGGCGGAGTTGCTGCGCACGTTGACCGGTGTCGTGCTCGGCATCGACGCCGGTGTCGAGGAAGCGGACGCACTGATCTCGAAATGGGAAGCGAAGAACCGCAGCGCGCTGGAGCGCTCACGACAGGTTCTGGGCGAACTGCAGGCTACCGCCAGTCCCGACCTGGCCATGCTTTCCGTGGGCTTGCGGGAACTGAAGAATCTGGTGTAGGGCCGCAGTCGAGAAGCAATCGGGCCCGGGCAATTGTCAACCGGGTGTGCCCCCGAGTTCTATCCGGTCGAAGTCAGCGAGGGCGTCCGCCGCCTCGCCGAAGAAGCCGACCGTCTGACGCGAAAGGGAGTGGTGTCATAGCGAGGCGATGTTTCCCGCTCATCGGCTTTCCGGCTGCTGTTCGCGCTGCAGGCGGGCGGCGAGAAGCTGGCTCACGATCACGATCGCGATCAAGCCGCCGCCCACCGCGTCGGTGACCGCGCCCGGGCGGATCAGTACCAGCGCGGCGCCGATCAGCAGCGCGCGCTGCCACCATGTGGCCACCGTCAGCAGGAAACCGGAAAGGCCGGCTGCGAGACAGACCACGCCGACGATCGCGGTAGCGGCGGTCAGCGAGATCTGCAGCGGCGTGCCGAACATCAGCAATGACGGGCCGAACACGAACATGAACGGAATGATGTAACCGGTGGCGCCGAGGCGCAGTGCGGCGGCGCTCGATTCCCACAGACCTGCGCGCGAGATGCCGTTGGCCGCGTACACCGCGAGCGCCACGGGCGGCGTGATCGCCGACAGGATGGCGAAGTAGAGCACGAACAGGTGCGCGGCCTCGACCTGCACACCGAGCTTGACCAGCGCCGGCACCAGCAGCGCGGTCTGCATGATGTAGGCGGGCGCGGTCGGCATGCCCATGCCGAGCACGATGCCGGCGATCGAAGTGAGGATCAGTGCAGGCAGCATGTGGTTCGCGGCGGCGGCGAGCACCAGGTCGGTGAATTCCAGCCCCAGTCCGGTGAGATAAATCACGCCGATGACGATGCCGGCGCAGGCGCAGGACAGTGCCACCGAAACGGTATTGCGTGCACCGAACTCCAGTGCTTCCAGCACGTTCCCCAGGCGGATGTAGTGACGCGTGGTTTTGCGCAGCAGCGCCGTCGGGATCGTGGAAGCAATGCCGCACAGCGCGGCGAACGGCGCGCTGTAACCCGAGAGCAGGGTGCCGATGATGATGACCAGAGGCAGGAACAGGTGGCCGCGATCTTTCATTACCGTGAAGAACACCGGCAGTTCCGATTTCGGCAGGCCCTTCATGCCGAGGCGTTTGGCCTCGAAGTGCACGGTCATGAACAGCGCGATGTAATAAAGCAATGCCGGCAACAGCGCGAATACCGTGACGCTGAGGTAACTCACACCGAGAAACTCCGCCATGATGAAGGCGGCGGCACCCATGATCGGCGGCATGATCTGGCCGCCGGTGGATGCCACGGCTTCGACCGCGCCGGCAAATGCCGGCCGGTAGCCGATGCGCTTCATCATCGGAATCGTGAACGTGCCGGTGGTCATCACGTTCGCCACCGCGCTGCCGGACACGGTGCCGAACATGCCGCTGGTCAGGCACGCCACCTTGGCCGGGCCGCCAGCGGTGCGGCCGGTGAGGCTCATGGCGAAATCCATGAACAACTGGCCGGTGCCGGTGCGCTCTACCAGCGCGCCGAACACGATGAACAGCATGACGTAGGTCGCCGACACGTAGATCGGGATGCCGAGGATGCCCTCGGTGGTGAGGTAGAGCTGCTCCATCAGCTGACGCAGGTCCGAGCCGCCCGGGAAGATTGCGTAAAGCAGGAACACCACCGCGGTGAGCGGCAGTGTCATTCCAACTGCCCTGCGCGTTGCTTCCAGCACCAGCAGCACCGTCGCGGCCGACAGTACCCAGTCCGCCGGCCTGAGCGCGTCGACGTAGATCATGCGGTTGATGATGTACTCGCGTTCGACCACCAGGTAACCGCAAACGACCAGCGAGGCGAGAATCAGCGCCGCCTCCAGCCAGCGCGGGCGTTCAACCTCAGCGCCTTTGCGTGCCGGCAGCATGAGAAAGGCGAGCACCAGCGCAAAGGCGAGGTGGGTGCTGCGAAACGTAAGCGCGTCCGGCGGGCCGAACCATGCGACATAGAGGTGGAAACCGGACATCGACAGGCCCACCGCGAAGATGATCCAGCCGACGAGCGTTCTTTTTCCGGGCATCGCATTCAGCGCGCCGGTTATCCGCTTTGCGGGCCGCAGTGCAGTCCGGAAAGCGCGTTCTTATGCCTCAAAGCACGCCCCTTTCCCGATACCAGCGTTGTGCACCGGCATGCATCGGCACGCCGATGTCCTGGCTCATGGTTTCCGGGGTGGCGTAACGCACCGCGCGGGCAATGGCGGCGAGATCGTCCAGGCGCGCGAAGACGCCTTCGAGAATGCCGTAGACCAGTTTCTCGTCCAGATCACAGCGCGCGATGATGTGGGTTGCATACCCGATCGTCTGTACGTCGGTTTCCTGCTTCGGATAAGTCCCGGCGGGAATGACGATCCGCTGGTAGCCGGCGTTGATCCCCTGCATTCTTGCCAGCCCGTCGTCCGGAATCGGAATCAGGCTGACGTCGCGCGCGCTGGCGAGGTCCATGATCGCGCTCGCGGGGATGGCGGTGCCGAGCGTGAACACGTCGGCATTGCCGTCCTTCATCAGCGTCACCGAATCGGTATACGAGCCGTAGTTCACGCGGGCGAGATCGTCGTAACTCATGCTGTACGCTCTGAGCATGTGCAGGGTAATCGACTCGCCGGTGTTGCCTTTGACCTGGGTCGACAGCACCTTGCCGCGCAGGTCTGCGGGACCGTTTATCCCGGATCCGGCCAGCGAAACAGCCTGAAAGTACTGCGGGTAAAGCGTGGCGACGTTGCACACATGGGCCGCCTTTTCCTGGAAGGGCGGTTCGCCGTTGATGGCGTCGACCGTGGACACCGAGTTCGCAAAGCCGATCTGCGCCTGGCCCTTGTCCACCGCCAGCACGTTGGCGATACCGCCGCCGGGCAACACCTGCACCGATACGCCTTCCATGCTCTTTTCGAGGATGCTTTTCATCGCGCCGCCGAGCGGATACCAGGTACCGCCCTGCGGGCCGGTGACCAGCCTGAGCCGGTCTGCCGGAGGTGTGCACGCCGCCAGCACGAGCGCTGTCACGACCGCGCAGGCGAACACCGCGAGTGTTTTGCATTGCATCAGAGTCTCCATCCCAGAATCTTTTTTTTGTGCAGCACGCGCGTCCGCAACCGCACCTTCGACACTATAACGGGAATGGCGCGGCTAAGCCGCAGACACGCGAAAGCCCACGCGCGGAAAGTGAATGCAGACCGTGCCGACCCGCGGATCCTCGTGCAGGACGGCTATGGTCTCGCGATCGATAAAGCGCACATTGCCGGTCACCGCCGGATCGCTGCCGGGACCTTCGGGCACCACCTGTACGCGAAGCCCCGGTTGCAGACCCTGTGGATCCCGGGCATCGGATTGTTCCGGTGTCGCGGTTTCCGCGGAACGCGCGATCTCGATCGCCTGTGCCGCCGACATGTCGGAGGGCCGGCCGTGTCCGATCATTTTCACCCGTGCTTCCCAGGCCGCCAACGCGGGAAACTCGGAAAAGAGATCCTTCCCGCCCTGCCAGCGCCCGCGTACGAACCAGACCAGATAGTAGGCAAGCGCATCGGGCAGCCCGGGATGGTCTCCGAGCATGAACGTCCGTCCGGTTGCGAGCCGTTGCTCGATCCAGCCGAACTGTGCGCGCAACTGCGCGGTGACATGCGGCAGATCGGCCTGTATCTTCTTGACGTTCCAGTCCGGCCCGAAATAAAGCCGGCCGCGGTCCTGCGCAAAGGCTTCCGGCAACTGGTCTGCATTTGCACCGAGGACCAGGCGGATCGCAAGATCGAACAGGCCGTCCGTCCAGCGGCTGATGCCCCAGGGCATTCCGTCTGCACCGCCCGGGTAGAAGGTCGGCTCGGGAAAGCGGCGCTGCAATTCCCGCAGGATGCACTGGCTGTCGCAGTAGATGTCGGCGCCGATCTGCATGACGGGCGTGCGCCGATAGCCGCCGGTAAGCGGTATCAGGTCCGGCTTCGGCGGAATGCGCGGAATTTCCACCGATCGCCATGCCAGGTTCTTGATCCCCAGGCCGATGCGGACCTTCTCGGAGACCGGCGACTGTGGATAGTGATGCAGGATAATCTCGTCCAATCTGTTCTCCGGTTGGCGCAGGTTCCTACATGGTCATGTAAGAACCGCCAGTAGATCAAAACAGCTCAAAGCGAACCACCCAGGTCACCAAGAACACCAAAAAGATCAAGTGCAAAGAACTGGAATATGCCGCCCGGTGAGCAGCTTTGCGAATATTGCGTCGTTAGTTCTTCGTGTCTTTGAGTCTCGCTCATTTCATTCTGTATTCTCTTGGTGTTCTTGGTGCCCTCGATGGTTCGAACTTTTCTCCT
>DATKEK010000246.1:0-7003 GCA_035512195.1 Burkholderiales bacterium | reverse complement strand
GCAATGGCCACCTGGGTCATGCCCATTCGCGCCATGTGACTCGCCACGAACAGATTCAGCCCCACCGGCGGCGAAATCATGCCGATCTCGAGATTGATCGTCATCACGATGCCGAGGTGCACCGGATCGATACCGAGCGCGAGCGCGATCGGCAGAACCAGCGGAGCCAGAATCAGGATGATCCCGGTCGGTTCCATGAACTGGCCTGCGATCAGCAGCGCGATATTCAGCAACAGCAGGAACATCCATGGCGAAAGGTCGCGCGACACCACCCATTCCGCGAGGCTCTGCGGAATCTGCTCCGACGTGAGCAGGAACGAGAACAGGATCGCATTGGTGATGATGTACAGCAGCATGGCGCTGGTGTTGGCCGCCGAGATCAGCACCTTGGGCACCTGCCGGAGCTTCAGGCCGCCATAGATCCACACCGCGCAGACGAACGCATAGACGGCGCTGACCGCCGCGGCCTCGGTCGGCGTGAAGAAACCGCCGTAGATGCCGCCGAGCACGATCACCACCAGCAGCAGGCCCCAGAACGCCTCGCGGAACGCGGTCCAGATCTCGCGCGCGCTCGCTCTCGGCAGGGTGGGAAAGTTCTTCGCGCGCGCGGTCACGTAAGTAATCAGCATCAATAGCCCCGCCAGCATCGCACCCGGCACCATGCCGGCGAGGAACATCCGGCCCGCGCTTTCGGAAGTGCTGACCGCGTAGATGATCAGCACGATCGACGGCGGAATCAGGATGCCCAGCGAGCCGCTGGTCGAGATCAGCCCCACCGCGAAGCGCTTCGGATAGCCGTTCTTCAGCATCGCCGGCAGCATGATCGAACCGATCGCCACCACCGTCGCCGGGCTGGAACCGGAAATCGTGGCGAAGAACGCGCAGGCGAGCACGGTAGCCATCGCCAGCCCGCCCGGCAGCGAGCCCACCAGCGCCTGCGCGAAGCGGATGATGCGGCTGGCAATGCCGCCTTCGGTGAGGAACACGCCGGCGAGGATGAAGAACGGCACCGCCATGATGGCGAAGCTCTCCAGCCCGGTGAACAGGCGCTGCGACAGCACGTCCACCGTCGCCATCGAGAACGACGCGAACAAAACCAGAAACGTCAACACTGTCATTCCGAGCGCGATCGAGATCGGCGTGCCGGTCAGCAACAGCACCAGCAGGATGCCCAGGATCAGCAGCGCGGTCATGCCGCCTCCCGCGCCCCGATCTCATGCACCGGCAGATCGCCTGTGCGCAGATAGCCGGTCAGTACCTGCAGGAACCGGTAGCACATCAGCGCCGAGCCGAGCGGCGCGCACAGATACACCACCCACATCGGCCAGTCCAGATCGGGCGACACCTGGCCGGTGCCGTAGATGAACCACACCCAGCGCGTGCCGATGACCGCGATCACCCCGGTGAAAAACGCGCCGAGCGACAGCGCGGTGGTGATCAGCGCGCGCTGCATCTTCGGGCCGGAATGCGCCACCAGCACGTCCACCCCGAGGTGGATGCCGGTGCGTACGCCGTAGGCGGCACCGAACTTCGCCATCCAGATGAACAGGTAGATGCAGAGTTCCTGCGCCCAGGAAAAGTGGATCCGGCTGGTGTAATCCCACAGGAAGTCGAAGCGCAGCGATTCGCGATGCAGGATCGAGAGGAAAATGATCACGGTCGACACCGCCATGAAGCTGGCGATCAGCCACTCCTCCAGCCGGTCGAGGACGCGGTTCAGACCCCGGATCACTTTGATTTATCTGGCTTCGGACCCCGGGCGCGTTTCGGCTTCGGCAGCGATGCGATAGATCGCCTGCAGGTTTTCGCGGCCGACCGCGCGTTCGAAGCGCTTGTGCACCGGCATCAGCGCCTCACGCCAGCGGCGCCGCTCGTCTTCCGGCAGCACATGGATCTCGGTCCTGCCGGAAGCGCGCACCGCCTCGAGAGCATCCCGGTTCTCCTGCACCGCAATCTCGCGCTGATACGCGGTGGCCTCGCGCATCGCGCGCTCGAGCTGGGCACGAACATCCGCCGGCAGACCGTCCCAGAATTGCTTGTTCACCACCAGCGCATAGACAAGGTAACCATGCGCGGACAGGGTCAGATGGCTCTGCACTTCATGCATCTTCTGGGTATACAGATTGGACAGCGGATTCTCGGTACCGTCGACGACGCCCTGCTGGAGCGCGGTATACACCTCGGAGAACGCCATCACCTGCGGCACCGCGCCGAGCTGGCGGACCATCGCTTCCAGCACTTTGGAGGACTGGATGCGCATCTTGCGTGCGCGGAAATCGCGCAGCGTACGCAACGGGCGGTTGGCGGAGAAGTGCTTGAAGCCGTTATCCCAGTAGGCGAGCCCCTTGATTCCGCGCGGCTCGAGTTTTGCAAACAGACGCGCGCCGATCTCGCCGTCGGTGACGCGATACACCGCCTCGGTGTTCGGAAACAGGTAAGGCAGATCGAAGATCTCGAACTCGCGCACTCCGAGCGGGCCGAACTTGGAGATCGAGGGCGCAAGCATCTGCACCGCGCCGCGCTGCAGCGCCTCCAGTTCCTCGCGGTCCTTGTACAGCTGGCTGTTCGGGTATACCTCGACCTTCACCGCGCCGGCGGTGTACTTTTCTGCGAGTTCGCGAAAGCGCTCGGCGGCTTTTCCCTTTGGCGTGTCTGGGGCGACGACATGACTGAACTTGATGACGATCGGCGCGCCGGACGCGGGAGCCGCTGCCGCGAGCAGCAACGCGACGATCAACGTGACTGTTTTCATCCACTCCTCCGCGGGCGATTTTAGCACGCGGTTTTTTCGCTTCTTTCGTGCCGGTCCCAGGCAATTTCCACGGCCGCTTCGTCCGGCTCCGCGATAAATTCCGGCGCGATGCCGATGCCCGGCACCCATGCCAGCATCTCGCCGCAGAACAGCAGCGGAATGCTGCCGCGCTCCCATGGCGGCAGCCCCATTTCCTGCAACAGGTGCTTGAGCTCGCGCCGTGGGCGATTGCGTCCCGGCGCGATGCGCTCGCCGCCGCGGCGGCCGCGCACCCGCACTGCACCGCCGGCAAGCCGCGCCCGCGAGATACCGGCGTCCGCATCGAAGCGGAAATGCAGTTTCCCAAGCGGCGCAGGCAGCGCCAGTCCGGTCTCCCCGTTCCACTGCACTTCCCATCCAGGTGGCGGCCGGTTGTCGTCGATCAGACGCACGCTACCGCGGAACCGCCGCAGGCTGAACTTGCCGAATGCCACCCGCACCTGCGCATCGCCCCGCGCGCTGAGGCATTGCCTGAGCGCTTCCGCCAGCGCCGCGCGCTGCGGAGCCGGCTCCCCGCTGCGGACGAACAGGCTGCGCAGCAGGTTCAGGGCGCGCGCATCGCCCAGTTCGCGCAGCACATCCACCGCCAGCCCCTCCCCCGCAGCGGCGGCGCGCCCGTCGATCTCGCCGAGCGCGTCTGCAAGCACCGCCGCATCCGCAAGGTTGCGCGCGGCGCGCGCCATCGTGCGGCCTGCGGACGGAAACCGCTGCATGATCAGCGGCAGCACTTCGAGGCGCAGAAAATTCCGGTCCAGCGACGCGTCGGCGTTCGACTCGTCTTCGATCCAGCGCAGTTCGCGCGTCTGCGCATAGTCGCGAATCTGTCTTCGCGAGACTTCGAGCAACGGGCGCAGCAACTTCGCGGGACGGGCGTCCGCGCTGCCTGGCGCATGCCACTGTCTGACAACCGGCATCGCGCCAAGCCCCCTGGCGCCGGCGCCGCGCAGAAGCCGGAGCAGCAGGGTTTCCGCCTGATCGTCCACATGGTGCGCCAACGCCAGAAAATCGCAGCGCGTCTTGGCGAACTCCCGGAAGCGGGCATCGCGGGCTGCCGATTCCAGCCCGTCGCCATCAGGCACGACACGCACATGCCGCACCGTCAGCGGTACGCCCGACGCGTCGCACAGGTGGCGGCAGAACGCCTCCCATTCGTTCGCGTGCGGACTCAGGCCGTGATTGACATGGATCGCGCCGAGCCGGATGCGATACGCCGATGCCAGCGAGCGGAGCGTATCGAGCAGAACCACCGAATCGACGCCTCCGCTCAGGCCGACACAGACCTCGCAGTCGCGCAACGCGTGCGCCTGCAGCTGCATTTCGACCGCATGCAGTACCGTTTCCGTCACCCTCATCGTCCGCCACAACATAAACGAAAAACCCCGCCTGCGGCGGGGTGTCCAGATACAACGCACCGCACGGGCGGTCAGCGCGACGCACCCTCCTTGAACTTCCCGTAGTCCATCAGTCGCTGGAATCGCGCCAGCAACAGCTCGTCGACGTTCTTTCCCTGCAGCTGCGCGAGCGCATCCTGCAACGCCTTCCTGAGCGACTGCATCATCGCCGCCGGATCGCGGTGCGCGCCGCCGGGCGGTTCGCTGACAATGCGGTCAACCAGCCCCAGCGTCTTCAGCCGGCTGGCGGTGATGCCGAGTGTTTCCGCGGCCTGCGAGGCCTTGTCCGCGCTCTTCCACAGTATGGATGCACAACCCTCTGGAGAAATCACCGAATAAATCGCGTACTGCAGCATCAGGCAGGTGTCTCCAACCGCGATCGCCAGCGCGCCGCCGGACCCGCCCTCGCCGATGATGGTCACGACCACCGGCACGCGCAGCTCCGCCATCACGTACAGGTTCCTGCCGATCGCCTCGGACTGTCCGCGCTCCTCGGCACCCACGCCAGGATAGGCGCCCGGCGTATCCACGAAGGTCACCACCGGCATGCCGAACCGCTCGGCGAGCTTCATCAGCCGCATCGCCTTGCGGTAGCCCTCGGGCTTGGGCATGCCGAAGTTGCGATAGAGCTTGTCCTTGGTATCGCGGCCCTTCTGATGGCCGATCACCATCACCGGCTCGCTGCCGAAGCGCGCGATGCCGCCGACGATAGCTGGATCGTCCGCGAACGCCCGATCCCCGTGCAGTTCCTCGAAGTCCGTAAACAGGCCCTGGATGTAATCCAGCGTATAAAGGCGCTGCGGGTGGCGCGCGACCTGCGAAATCTGCCAGGCGTTGAGCTTGGCGTAGATGTCCTTGGTCAGCACCGCGCTTTTCTTCTGCAGGCGCGCGATTTCCTCGGAGATGTCCACCGCGGAATCGTCCTGCACAAAGCGCAGCTCTTCGATCCTGGCTTCGAGCTCCGCGATCGGCTGTTCGAAGTCGAGAAATGTCGTTTTCATGCGCGACTATTGTAGCGGCATCGCAGATTCAGAACAGTACGCCGGCGCGGCCCCGCGGATCGCTCTCCGCAATCGATCTGCCGGTGGCGGCATCCCGGAACACCACCTGCATGTTCCCCCACCTGCGCCCGCCGCTTTCCACGGTGTGCCCTTTCGCGCGCAGCGCCGCCACCCAGTGATCGGGAAATCCCTCCGATTCGATCTGGATGCGGTCGGGCAGATATTGATGATGGTAGCGCGGCGCGCCGGCGATCCGTGCCGGGTTCACCTGGGGGTTGAGCGTGTAGTCGAGCACGCCGAGCAGCACCATGCTGATGATGCGCGAACCGCCCGGCGTGCCGAGCACCAGCACGCCGCGGTCATCCGATACGAAGGTCGGCGACATGCTCGACAGCGGCCGCTTGCCGGGTTCGATCGCGTTCGCATGATTGCCGACCAGACGATAAAGATTGGGCGCAGCCACCGCCAGCGAGAAATCGTTCATGTGGTTGTTCAGCAGCACGCCGGTATCGCCCGCGACCACGCCGGCGCCGAATGGCGCATTCACCGACAGCGTGGCGGCGACACGGTTGCCTTCCCGGTCGACGATGGAGAAATGCGTGGTGTCGCTGCCTTCCTCGAGCGGGTCCGCGACATCCGGCAGTTCACTGCTCGGCGTCGCCCGGTCGGCAGAAATGGAAGCCGCCCGGCTCAACGCGTATTTCCGCGACGCCAGCCTTGCGACCGGCACGTCGACGAAATCCGGGTCCCCCATGTAACGCGCGCGATCGTTGTAGCCCCGGCGCATCGCCTCTGCCACGAAATGCGCGCGCTGCGCTTCGTCCATTTTCTCCAGCGGCAGCGGCTCGAGGATCTGCAGGGCCTGCGCCATCACCAGGCCACCGGATGAAGGCAGCGGCGCGGTGCTGATGCGCGCACCGCGAAAACTGATCGTGAACGGCTCGCGCTCGACCAGCCGGTAGCTAGCCAGGTCGTCCAGGTCCCAAACGCCGCCGCCGGCCACGACCGCCTTTACCAGTTCGCGGGCAAGCTGGCCGCGGTAGAAGCCATCGCGCCCGGATCGCGCAACGATGCGCAGGGTTTTCGCAAGCTGCGGCTGCTTGACGATGTATCCGGCCTGCGGGCGCGCGCCATTGTCCAGGAACACCGACGCGCCCGGACTGCTTTTCAGCAGCGCCTCCCGGTACCCGATCGCCCACAGGTAGCGCGCATCAACCGGAAACCCCTGCTCGGCCAGCGCGATCGCCGGCGCCAGCAGGCGCTCCAGTGAAAGCGTGCCGTAGCGCGTCGCAATCCAGTCGATTGCCGCCGGCGTCCCGGGAATCGCCGCCGCAGACGCCCCGTCCAGCGATGCCCGATGCCGCGGCTCGCCGTTTTCATCCAGGTACAACTCGCGCGTCGCGCATGCCGGCGCGGTCTCGCGCGCATCGATGAACACCTCGAATTCGTCTGCGCTCCGGTGCAACAGATAGAATCCGCCGCCGCCGAGCCCAGAGGCATAGGGTTCGACCACCGCCAGCGCAGCGGTCACCGCCACCGCCGCATCGAAGGCATTGCCGCCCTGCTGCAGTATTTCGCACCCGGCGCGGGTGGCGAGCGGATGCGCCGAGGCGATCGCGCATTCCGCCGCAACCGCCGGTCGCACCGACAGCAGCAGTAAGAAGGAAACCAGATACAGCCGGACCAGACGCATGTCACCACGTAGCATTTGCATGAATCATCAGAATTTGCGAACCGGGCGAGTCTACGTGGGCGCCGCCGTCTGCCGCAATACCGGCGGGCTCAGAGATGGCCTTCGATTGGCAGCAATCCCGCGATGC
>DATKEK010000245.1:0-4735 GCA_035512195.1 Burkholderiales bacterium | reverse complement strand
GGGCTTGAAGCCCCACACCTTGTTGGGATTGGCCTGCGCGCGGGCGTCATAGACATAGCCGGGTTTGGTATCCCTGATCTCGCGCGGCCTGGCCGGCTGCGGTCCGCAACCCAGCTTCTGCGCCCACTTCGATTCCTTCGGAACGCCGGCTTCGGTCCATTCGTCGTCACCGGCCGCGTAGATGAAACTGAACGGCTTTTCCGGCAAGGTGGCCGCATCGATGATCGCGCCGCCGCCGGGAGCGCCGGCGACAGGTGCGGCGGAGCCGGAACGTCCGCCAGCCGGTGCGGTTCTCTGGGCAGGCGGCGTTGCCGGCGGCGCGCCGCCGGGGCCGCCGCTGCCGCGCGGAATGCTGGCTCGCACGTCTTCGCGCTTCGAGCCCAGGCGTCCGCCGGACAGCGATACCCAGCCATCGACACGCTGCGTGAAGAAGGGATCGCTCATGATGAAGCGATTGGAGGTCTGGCCGCCGAAGGAGTGACCAGCGAGCCAGAACGCCTTGATGTTCTTGCTGCCGATTGCCCCTTCCACCTGCTCGACGATACTGCGGATGTGCGCGTCATCGACCGTCGGGCTCCAGGTGCCCGGGTTCGGATCCGAGCGGCCGTCCGCCGTCACACCGGCGTCAGGCGTGATGATCACGAGACGGTATTTGTCCTTGAAATCCATGATCGGGAAATAATGGCGTTGCCAATTGCCAAGCGAACCGCCGCCGTGGAGGTTGAGCACCAGCGTCACTTTCTCGTTGCGCTTCAGGTTGCATGGATAGTCGAGGAGAAAGCTGCGGCCCGTGTCCGGATCCACAGCGTTGCCGCTGTTGGCGATCAGGGCGCCGGGGCACTCCTCGTCAGGACAGTGCAACGGCGGCGGCGACGAGCAGGGAACACCGAGCAGGGTGGCCGGTATGGCGGAAGTGGCCTGCAAGGACGCGAGCAGGGCTCCGCCGGCCAGAATGGCGGCGAGACTCAGATGCCGTTTCATGAAGGACTCCTGTTGGATCTGTGAACCACGGATACTGCTTCCGACCTGTCTTGTCTGCCCTGTCGATCAATAGCCGACGGCTTTGTTGACGCCCAGCGGCTGCGGCAGGCCATCGCGGGCGCGCCTGAGCGCGTCGACGCATTGCTGCGCGACCATGTCGAAAGACGCCTGGGCTGCGATGTGCGGTGTGGCCAGCACTTTCGGATGGGACCACACCCAGTCGTCGGCCAGCGGCGGCTCGCGATCGAACACGTCGAGCGCCGCGCCAGCCAGATGTCCGTCGTCGAGCAGCGTGCGCAGATCTGCTTCGACCATCTGCTCGCCACGACCGACGTTGATGACATAGGCGCCATGCGGCAGTTGCGCGAGCCTCTCGCGGTTGAGCAGGCCGTGCGTCTCATCGGTTAGCGGCAGCGCGCACACCAGGATGTCCGTCTGCGCCAGTAGCTGCGGCAGCCCGTCCCTGCCGGCGAAGTTCCTCGCGCCCGGCACTTCGCGCGGCGTACGGCTCCACCCGCTTACCGGGTAGCCGAGCGACAGGAAGGCGCGCGCGATGGCCTGGCCTACGGTGCCGAAGCCGAGCACGCCAATGCGGCATCGCGACGCCGCACGCACCGGGTGCCGTACCCATGCGGCGCGCGCCTGCTGCACGGCGTACAGCGGCAGCTCGCGCGTATGCCGCAGCGTGAAGGCGAGAACGTACTGGGCGATCTCCATGCCTTGCATGGGGTCGACGACGCGCGTGACCGGCACCTGTGCGGGCAGATCGGACACGAGCAGCTTGTCGACGCCGGCCGACGTTGAGCACAGCACGCGCAGGTTCGGGTACAGCGGCAGGATGCCTGGCTTCACGCGCCACGCGAGGATGACCTCCACCTTGTCTTTCGGCGCACCGTCCTGTTCGGTCCATACCGGAATGCCATGCGCGGCCTGCTTCAAGGCTTCCGCGAACGGCGCCGAGGGCAGCGGGCGCGACAGAACGAGGATGGCCATGAGCTTAGGTCAGGGGACGGATCCCGATCCGTCCCCGCGCAATGGAGAAGGCTCCGGGACTCAGTTTCCAAACCCGCGGCGCGGAGCCGGAGGAGAGGGGGGCGTCCAGGTGCCGCTCGCGATCTTGCCGCCCTTGGCGGAGACAGCCAGTTCGATGAGCTTGTCGGTTACATTCGGTTCGAGCCCTTCGGTGTGACCTTTCTGCAAGCGGACGACATCCGCCACGACCCGGCCGTCCTTGCAGTTCGGATACTGATATACCTTCGCGCGACCGGAACGCGGATAGTGGCCCCATCCGTCGGTACCGGGATCCTGACGCGTCGGATCCCACACGTAGCCTTTCTTCGGATCGATCACCTCGGGCCCTTCCATGCGCTTGCCGCAGCCGAATTTGTCGGCCAGGGGAGAAGCTTCTGCGGGAATCGACTCGTACTCGCCGTTCGTGAAGATGAACGAGTAGTCGCATGCGCCGCCCGGAGGACCCGAGGCAGCGCTCGCTGCGCCCGGAGCACCACCGGCTGCGCCCGCAGCGCCGCCACCGGCACCACGTGCCGGCGCGGCAGGAGCCGGTTCCCCCGATCTGTAGACCGGCTGGCCGCCAGCGCCGAACCCGCGATCCGCGGAGGTCGTGGGACCGATACGACCGCCAGACAGGCTGATACGCACGTCGACCTTGTCCTTGAAGTAGTCCGTGCAGATGAGTCGATTCGAAGTCATGCCGCCCTGGCTATGTCCGGCAAGGATGAAACGCTGCACGTTTTCCTTGCCGACCGTACCGACGACCAGATCGACGATGTTCTGCAAGAACGCGTCGTCGGCGGCTTCCCAGGCGCGCGTGGGCGATCCCGGGGTCATGATGACCAGCTTGTACTTGTCCTTCACATCCATCACCGGAAAGTAATTGCGCTGCCAGTTCGCGTACGAGCCGCCGCCGTGCAGGCTCAGCACCAGATTCACTTTGTCCCCCGGCTTGTAGCCCGCGGGGCAATCGAGAAAAAATACCCGTCGTGTCTTCGGCTCGACGGTGTTGCCGGGCTGAGTCACCATCGCGCCCGCACATTCCGAATCGGGACAATGCAACGGCGGCGGCGCATCGCAATTTTCGCCGAGCAGCGTGTGAGCTTCTTGAGCCATAACAGAGCCGGCGCCGAACGCGGCCGCACCCAACGCAGCCAGCGCAGTCGTGCGTGATTTCACTCTCGTCATCGGATAATCCTCCCCGTGAAATGCCAGGACTCGATCGTTTGGCCATCGAATTCGCACCACGCGCGGCCTACCCCCGGGCGCAAGGCGCACCAGCAGGGCGGTGGGCTTACTCTGCGGAACATAATTCCGTATATTAGAAGCAGTGGCCCAGAAGTCAAATGCTTGTGTCCTGCAGAACCGGCGCATGCTGTTCGTCAAGCGCCCCGTGGGTGAGGCCGACGATTCATGCTTTCGCCTCGAAGAATGCGCAGTCCCTCCGCTGGGCGATGGAGAGATACTGATCAAGACCCTGTGGCTCTCGGTCGACCCCTACATGCGCGGCCGCATGAATGCCACCGTGACTTACGCAAAGCCGCTGGCGCCGGGCGAGGTGATGATCGGCGAGAGTGCCGGCGTAGTGCTTGCCAGCCGCAGCGACAGATACCGGCCCGGCGACTACGTCACCGCGCACAAGGGCTGGCAGAGCCTGATCGTCGCCGCCGCAGACGAGCCGGCGGTGAGGAAGGTCGATGTCGGCAAGGCGCCGCTGACCGCCTACCTGGGCGCCGTCGGCATGACCGGCCGCACCGCCTACTTTGGGCTGCTCAAGGTTGGCAAGCCCAGAGCGGGTGAGGCGCTGGTCGTGTCCTCGGCCGCCGGCGCGGTCGGTTCGGTGGCGGGACAGATCGGCCTGCGCAAGGGACTGAGGGTGATCGGCATCGCCGGCGGCGCTGAGAAATGCCGCTACGTCACGGACGTTCTCGGCTTTCATGCCTGCCTCGACTACAAGCAGGGCAGGCTGTCCGAAGCCCTGCGCGAGGCCTGCCCGCAGGGCATCGATATCTACTTCGAGAATGTCGGCGGCGATGTGACGCGCGCCGTGGCGCCATTGCTCAATCCGGGCGCGAGAGTGCCCATCTGCGGCTACATCTCGGATTACAACGCCGGTGATTTCACTACCGTGGAACGACCTGCGGACATCCTGCGCAAACTCGATCCGGTGCCGGAACACCGCTTCTTCACGGTCACCGAATGGGTCGGGCGCTGGCCAGAAGCCACCGCGCAGCTCTGCCAGTGGCTCGCGGCCGGCGAGCTGCATTACCACGAAACGATCGGCACGGGCCTGGAGCGGGCGCCGCAACTGCTGCGCGACGTATTGCAGGGCCGCAACTTCGGCAAGCAACTGGTGAAAGTGGCGGAAGAATAGCCGCGGCAGGTCGCGGCGAAAGCAAGGGGCGGCAACTCGTGGAAATGT
Organism: Burkholderiales bacterium; assembly: GCA_035512195.1. Classification (GTDB taxonomy): domain Bacteria; phylum Pseudomonadota; class Gammaproteobacteria; order Burkholderiales; family Eutrophovitaceae; genus DATKEK01. Next base: position 321 of record DATKEK010000245.1, on the reverse strand, counting down.
TCAGTTTGCGGAACAAGGTCGCCTTGATCACGGGTTCGACCAGGGGCATTGGCCTGGCCATCGCACTGCGCATGGCCGAGTGCGGCGCACGCGTCGTGATTTCCAGCCGCAAGCAGGATGCCTGCGATGAGGTGGCGGCCAGGATCCGCGCGCAGGGCGGCACGGCGCTCGCGCTGGCCTGCAACATCAACCACAAGGAACAGCTGCAGCAGCTGGCCGCGCAAACCACGCGTCAGCTGGGCAGCATCGACATCCTGGTGATCAATGCCGCGCTGAATCCGTTCTTCGGTTCCTCCCAGGACATCCCGGATGAGGTGTTCG
>DATKEK010000244.1:0-15584 GCA_035512195.1 Burkholderiales bacterium | reverse complement strand
CACCAAGGACACCAAGGACACCAAGAAAAATGACGGAAACATGCCTGGGCCGAATCGCATCACGGTGCGGGAAATCTCATCGATTTTCTGTTCGGTTTTCTTGGTGCCCTTGGTGTGATTGGTGGTTCGCTTTTCGTTTTCCATGGTCTGTGCAAGCCCACGCAAGTATATGCCCGCTCATCATGCAACACGGTATTCGCGCATCGCATCCAGCAGCCACTCGGCAAGGTAGCTGGCGAACGAGCGACGCACGAACAGGCGGAACACCGGGGCGTCGTCTTCGAGCATCACGATCGCCTGGGTGCGCGCGAAATTCGACTGCGCGCACTGCCCGGCACGAAACGCGCGCGGGTGAAAATCCAGTGAGCACGCCTTGGCCAGCACCGCGCGCGCCTTTGCGCCGCGCAGTTCCAGTACGGCATAGGCCGCGCCCAGGTCGATCACCGATGTGTGCTGACCCGCAAGCCGGTCCCGCAACAGTACCGCCGTATGCTCTTTCTCACCCTGGTCGCATGCGACCAGCCATTCGTCCGGCCCGAGCCACAGGCAGCGCCGCCCCGCGATGCGCGCAAAGGTGTTCGGCGCGACCGGCGGTTCGATACCCAGGGCGCCGCGTACCGCCTCGGCAAATCCCGCATCGGCCGCCTTGCCGCGCAGGTTGACCAATGCCGACAGCTGAATCTCCGCGAGCTCTGCACCCTGCCCGCCGGACGAACCTGCCGCAAGCGGCTTCGCCATGTGTGCGAGCGGTGTACGGATGGCAATCTCCGGGGCGTCAGACATCCTGCGCACGTCCTTCCCTGTCCCAGAACACCGGCTCCACGATCCGCGCGCGCATGGTTTTGCCCGCCAGCGGCACCCACACCGACTCGCCGATCCGCGCGCGGCCGGACTTCACCAGCGCCAGCGCGAACGAGCGCCCAAGGTTCTCGCTCCAGTAACTCGAGGTGACATGACCGAGCGCGGGGATGGTGCGACCGTAACGCGGCCGCGGCTGCGGCAGGTCGCCGGGCACCAGATACGCACCTTCCGGCAGCACTGCATTCGCATCGTCCGGCAGCACGCCGACCAGCTGTTTGCGGTCCGGCCTGGCGATGTCGGGCCGCCTGAACGAACGCCGGCCGATGAAATCCTTGTCCTTCGAAACGATCCAGTCCATGCCAAGATCGAGCGGGGTGACCGTACCGTCGGTTTCCTGCCCGACGACGAAGAAGCCCTTCTCGGCCCGCAGCACGTGCATCGCTTCCGTTCCGTACGGCGTGACGTTGAAATCCTTCCCTGCCCCGATCACTGCCTCCCATACCGCGAGCCCGCGATCCGAAGGCACATGAATCTCGTAGCCCAGCTCGCCGGTAAAGCTGATGCGAAACACCCGCGCAGAAACACCCGCGACTGTGCCTTCCCGTATCGACATGAACGGAAACGCTTCCCGGTCTGTCGCCATTTCGGGCGCCATCCGGCGCAGCAGTTCGCGCGACTTCGGGCCCGCAATCGCCACCACCGCCCATTGTTCGGTGACCGATGTCAGATGCACGCGCAAGTCTCGCCACTCGGTCTGCAGCAGGTCCTCCATCCAGTCGAGCACGCGTGCCGCGCCGCCAGTGGTGGTGGTGAGAAAAAAACGGTCCTGCGCGAGCCGGGTGGCCACGCCGTCGTCGAACACCATGCCGTCCTCGCCGCACATGATCCCGTAGCGGCAACGCCCGACGCGCAGATTGCCCACATTGCCGGTATAGACGCGATCGAGGAACGTGCCTGCATCCGCCCCCGTCACTTCGATCTTGCCCAGGGTGGAGGCGTCCAGCACGCCGAGCGCGGTGCGCACTGCCTTGCATTCGCGCCCGACCGCGCGATGCATGTCCTCGCCCGCGCGCGGAAAGTACCACGGCCGCTTCCATTGGCCGACGTTCTCGAACAGCGCGGCGCGCCCGACGTGCCAGGCATGCATCGGCGTAACACGGATCGGTTCGAGCCGCTCGCCAAGGTCGCGCCCTGCAAGCGCGCCGAAGCTGACCGGCGTGTACGGCGGGCGGAACGTCGTGGTGCCGGTTTCCGGTATCGCGCGCCCGGTGATGCCGGACAGGATCGCGAGCGCATTCACGTTCGACGTCTTGCCCTGGTCGGTCGCCATCCCGGCGGTGGTGTAGCGCTTGAAGTGCTCAACCGATTCGAAACCCTCGCGCACGGCGAGCGCAATATCGGCTGAGGTCACATCGTTCTGGAAATCGACGAAAGCCTTGCCCGCCGCGCGCGTGGGATGCACCTGCCACAGCGGCAGGATCGGATCTGCCGGTTCGTCCGCCATTTCCGGCAACTCCGGCGCCGTGCCTGGCTCGAAGCCGCATGCACGCGCCGCCTCGGCTCCCGCCTGTACCGCTTCCGTAAGCGCGTCGCGCGCGGAAAACGTGCCGCGGCAGGCGCCCACCGAGCGTTCCGTTTGCACAGACTGTCCAGGCACAAAACAGGCGAGCGCATCGTTCCAGGCGAGCTTGCCCTGCGAATGCGAAAACAGATGCACCGCCGGCGACCACCCGCCGGACATCGCCACGGCATCCGCATCCAGCCACTCGCCGGCGGCATTCGCCCGCCCGTTCTCCGCCAGTCCGACAACCCTGACCGCGCGCACGCGCTTCGCGCCCCTGACCCCGACGATCGCCGACCCAAACCGCACCGCGATGCCGGCCACGCGCGCGCGCTGTGCCGCAGCGGACCCGGTCGCCGGGCGCGCGTCCACCACCTCGACCGCAATGCCGCGGCCGTGCAGATCCAGGGCGGTTGAGTAGGCACTGTCGTTATTGGTGAACACCACAACCTTCCTGCCGCTCGCCACGCCGTAGCGGTTCAGATAGGTGCGAACGGCGGAAGCGAGCATCACGCCGGGGCGGTCGTTGCCGGGAAACACGATCGGCCGTTCGTGTGCGCCGGTGGCAAGGATCACGCGTTTCGCGCGCACCTTCCACAATCTCTGGCATGGCACTTCGCCGGGACGTTCCGCCCTGCGCTCGACCAGCGAGAGATAGTTGTGATCGTGATAGGCGAATACCGTGGTGCGTGAAAGCAGCTGCACTTCCGGATGCGCACGCAGTTCCGCAACCGCCGACGCCACCCACACGAGTTCGGCGCGGCCTCCCCCCGGCAGCGAAAGCAGGCCGCCACCGAATTCGTTCTGCTCGTCCGCGATCAGCACGCGCGCGCCGCTGCGCGCCGCCGCGAGCGCGGCCGCCAGCCCGGCCGGCCCGCCGCCGGCGATCAGCACGTCGACATGCGCGTGCATCTTGTCGTATTCATCAGGATCGGGCGCCGCGGGCGCGCGGCCCAGGCCCGCCGCGCGGCGGATGACCGGCTCGTAGACGCGGGTCCAGAATCGCCGCGGCCACATGAAGGTCTTGTAATAGAAGCCGGCGACGAACAGCCGCGAGAGCAGGCTGCTTACCGCGCCGAAATCGGCCTCGACGCTCGGCCAGCAGTTTTGTGCGTTCGCTTCGAGCCCTTCGAACAGACTGGTCTGCGTTGCGCGCGTGTTCGGCTCGGTCCGCGCGCCCGCGCCGAGCTGCACCAGCGCGTTCGGCTCCTCCGATCCGGCGCTGACGATACCGCGCGGACGGTGGTATTTGAGACTGCGCGCAACCAGCAGCACGTCGTTCGCCAGCAGCGCCGAAGCCAGCGTATCCCCCGGGTGACCAGATAGCGTGCGTCCGTTCCAGCGGAAAGAAACTTTGCGCGATCGATCGATGCGCCCACCACTGTCCACACGGAATGCGGTCATGCTTCGGTCTCCGGCCTGGCCTCGCCCGGCTTGTACACCGCGACGATCCGGTGCGTCACCGTGTGCCGGATCGCGTTGAACCAGCGCCGGCAACCGGCTGCGTGATTCCAGCGCTCGGCAAACAGCCCCTTCGGGTTGTTGCGCATGAACAGAAACTCCGCCCATTGCGCGTCGCTCAGGCGGTCGGGCTCCTCGGGCCGCGAGATATGCGCTTCGCCGCCATAGCGAAACTCCGTCTCGTCCCGCGCCCCGCACCACGGGCATTCGATCAGCAGCATGGCCGACATCTTCTCGACGGATAACGACCGAAACGAAGACCGAACCACCAAGGCACCAAGGCACAAAGAAGGCGATAACGCCGGGAGGGCGGCAAATGAACCATCTGCCCTGTTCCTCTTGGAGCCTCGCTGTCTGGGTGGTCCGACATCGAATATCTGTCCTGGAGCCTAGTGCGCCACCGCGGCGGCGCCGTGCTCGTCTATCAGCGCGCCGGTGGTGAAACGATCGAGTGCGAACGGCGCGACCAACGGGTGGGGTTGGTCTTTCGCGATGGTCCACGCGAGCACGTTGCCTGAGCCGGGCGTGGCCTTGAATCCGCCGGTGCCCCAGCCGCCGTTGAGATACAGGCCGCGCACCGGCAGCTTGCCGATGATGGGCGAAGCATCCGGGCTGACGTCGACGATTCCGCCCCAGGTACGCAGCATGCGCAGCCGGCTGAAGATGGGGAACAGTTCGATCAGCGATGCCATCTGGTGCTCGATCACATGGAACGAGCCGCGCTGCGCGTAGGAGTTGAAAGTGTCGAGCCCGGCGCCGAGCACCAGCTCGCCCTTGTCGGACTGGCTGACGTAGACATGCACCGCGCTCGACATCACCACCGTATCGAGCACAGGTTTGACCGGCTCGGACACCAGTGCCTGCAACGGATGGCTCTGCAGCGGCAGCCGCACGCCGGCCATTTCGCACAGCACCGAGTTGTGCCCCGCGGCAACGATCGCGATTTTCTTCGCGCGCATGTTTCCGCGCGTGGTGCGAACGCCGTGCACGCGGCCGTCGCGGATATCGAACCCAGTCACTTCGCAGTTCTGAATGATGTCTACCCCACGCGCATCGGCGCCGCGGGCGAAACCCCAGGCGACCGCGTCATGCCGCGCGGTGCCGCCACGCCGCTGCAGCGTGCCGCCCAGCACCGGGTATCTGGCCGACGGAGAAGTATCCAGGATCGGGCAGAACGCACGGACCTGTGCGGTTGTCAGCCACTCCGCATCGATCCCGTTCAGACGGTTGGCATGCACGCGGCGCTGTCCCTCGCGCACGTCGTGCAGGCTGTGCGCAACGCTCAGCATGCCACGCTGGGACAGCATCACGTTGAGATTGAGTTCCTGCGACAAGCCTTCGAACAGCCGCAGCGAGTGCTCATAGAGCGCGGCCGATTCGTCCCACAGGTAATTGGACCGGCAGATCGTGGTGTTGCGTCCGGTATTGCCGCCGCCGAGCCAGCCTTTCTCCAGCACCGCCACATTGGAGATGCCGTGTTCCTTGGCCAGGTAATACGCCGTCGCCAGCCCGTGCCCGCCGCCACCGATGATGATGACTTCGTATTCCTGCCGCGGCTGCGGACTGCGCCAGTAAGCCGGCCAGCGCTCATGGCCGGTCAGCGCATTGCGCGCGAGGGAGAATATCGAGAACCTTGACATGCAGGACTCACGTCAATACGTCAAAATCCATCCGAACCACCAAGGGCACCAAGAGCACCAAGAAATACGCTTTGATTTTGCTCTCTTGGTGTCCTTGGTGCCCTTGGTGGCTAGCACTTTGCCGTTCCCGCCTTATTGAGCACTGGCTCTGCCACACGCATGCCCACGATCACGGAGCAAACTTGCAGTGCTCTCATACGAGCTGCGTGACGCCGCGGCGGGCGAGATCGGCGATCTCCTCTTCGCTGTAACCCAGTTCGCGCAAAACTTCGGCGGAATGCTCGCCGAGGCGCGGCGCGGGCCGCTGCGGGCCGGGCTGGGTTTCCGACCAGCTGCTCGGCGTGCGCATCGTGCGCACCCTGCCCTCGCTGGCGTGGTCTTCCATGCCGAAGAATCCGCTTGCAGCGAGATGCGGGTCGGCGACTACGTCTTCAACGCTGTTGATTGGCGCCACCGGGATATCCGCCTTTTCGAACAGCACAGCCCACTCCGCGCTGGTGCGGGTTTTCAGCAGATCTCCGAGCCAGGCGTAAACCGCGTCGATGTTGCCTGCACGGTTTGCCTGCGTGGCGAAGATCTCCTCGTCCATTTTTTCCGGCTGCCCGATCGCGTCGAAGAAGCTGCGCCACTGTTTGTTGTTGTAGATCAGGACCGCGATGTAGCCGTCTCTGGTTGCATACGGACGGCGCGCCAGCAGCCGCGCATAACCGGCCTCGCCGATCGGCGGTTCGTAGGAAAGCCCGGCCAGATGGTCGCCGAGCACGAAATGCGTGACGCTCTCGAACATCGGCACTTCGATCGACTGGCCGCGACCGGTGCGCTCGCGGTGATAGAGCGCGGTGGTTACCGCATACACCGTGTGCAGTCCGGTGAGGCGGTCGGCGAGGTTGATCGGCACGTAGTTCGGCGCCTCTGCGCCTTTCTTCGACATGATCCATGGCACGCCGGACACGGCCTGGATCAGGTCGTCGTATGCGGCCTTTGCGGCGTACGGCCCTTTCTGCGAATAACCATAGGCGCCGACGTAGATCAGCCTCGGGTTCTCCGCGTGCAGCGCATCCCAGGAAAGACCGAGCCGCGCCATCGCCTGCGGTCGCACGTTGTAGACCAGGACATCCGCTCCACGTACCAGGCGCAACAGCGCTTCGCGCCCTTCCGGCGACTTGAGGTCGAGGACGATGCCGCGCTTTCCCCGGTTCAGGTGCAGGAACATGTAGCCCATTGCCGGATTCTTCATCGGCCCCGCGTGGCGCATGTTGTCGCCTTCATGGGACTCGACCTTGATCACGTCGGCGCCGAGTTCGGCGAGGATCTGGGTCGCAAACGGACCCATCACGACGGTGGTGAGGTCTATGACCTTCACCCCGGTTAGCGGACCTGGCATTTCGTTGTGTTCGTTCAGGGTTGACTGAGGGCGGCCGGGAAAGCTCGCAGCGTATTTGTTATCTGCCGCCTCTACTCGGGTGGAATGCCGGCGGCGCGCACAAGTTTACCCCAGTACTCGAGCTGCTCCCGTACGTACCGCGCGAACGGTCCGGTTTCCATCGGGTCGACTTCGAAGCCCGCCACCGCAAGGCTGCGCTGTACTTCGGGTTTGACAAGAAGTTCGAGCATGGCCCGGGCGATATGTTCGATCACAGGCTTCGGGGTGCCGGCAGGCACGAAGATGCCGTTCCACGAAGTCATATCGAAGCCTTCGAGGGCAACGCCGATCGGCGGGGCATCCGGCACCAGTGCGGATCGCTTTGCAGTGGTCACCGCGAGCACCTTGATGCGCCCCGCATTGACCTGCGGCATCGCGGTGGTGAAGTCCGCCACCATGATCTGCAGGCGGCCGGCCACCAGATCCCCCATCGCCTGCTGGCTGGAGCTGTAATACACGCGTACCAGGTCGGTACCGGCCAGCACATTGATGGTCTCGGCGCCGATCAGGGAAGCCGTGCTCGCGGTGCCGTAGAACAGTTCGCCGGGTCGCGCCCGCGCATACGCCACGAACTCGGCTGTGTCGTTCACCGGCAGCGACGGATGCACGACCAGCATGAACGGCAGTGTGCCGAGCCGCATGACCGGCTCGAAGTCCCGCAGCGGGTCGTACGTCAGCCTGCGATACAGGTGCGGATTCGCGCTGTGGGTGGAGTTGGTGGTCATGAACAGCGTGTAGCCATCCGGCGCGCTGCGCGCGACGTGCGCCGCGCCGATCTGTCCGTTGGCGCCGGCGCGGTTCTCGACAATGACGTTCTGGCCGAGAGTCTGCGAAAGCTCCTGCGCAATGATGCGCCCGGCGGTGTCGGTGGCGCTGCCCGGCGCGAAGGGAATGACCATCCGGATCGGCTTGGTCGGATACGGTTCGCCCGCAGCCTGCGGGGCCATTGCCGCCAAGGCAAGCGCCGCCAGCAACCATGGCGCCATGGCACGCAGGAAACCGTTCGTGCGTGCTTTGCGTGCTCCGGCCGGAACGCGCGTCTCAGCCGGATTCACCGGGAGTCTCCTGGGCCGGGTTCAACGCGTCTTCTCGCCATAAGGCGGAGCATAGACGACCAGCACTTTCACCGGCTCTTCGCTGATCGCGGTGAAAACATGCGGCGCATCGGGCGGAAAGAAACAGCAGTCGCCGGGGCCGAGCTCGCAGAACTCTCCGCCGACTTCGGCGCGCGCCCGGCCTTCGATCACGTAACAGACCTGTTCGGTGCCCGGATGCGAATGCTCGAGCGCACCCTGCCCCTGCTCGATGACGCCGAGCACCACCTCGACATTGCGCGCGCCGACGTTCTCGCTGCCGATCAGCCTGCGATTGGTGGTGCCGGTATGGTTCGCCGGGTGGTACGGCGCAACATCCTCCGGCCGCACGAAATAGCGCGATTGTTCTCGCGTCTGCATGGCAAGCCCTCCTTGCCGCCGATTCTAGCAGCAGGTGAGACTGGCAACCGCTTCGAAAGAACGGCTCGCAACGCAGAGAACGGGGAGGACGCGGAGGAGAATGCAAATGCTGACCGAGCAGATCAGCAGTCGCGGGACTCGGGCGGCCGGGCAATCCGGCTCGGGCTGTTGATCTGGCGGAGATAGCGGGCCTGCAGCACGTAGGCTTCATGCTCGGCTGCCGTCCAGCGCGTGCAGTCGTCGTGCAGGGAATCGTAGCGGCCGGTCACCGCCCGCACATGATGCACCAGTTCATGCAGCAGAATCGAACGGTCGAGGTCTATGCCGTGAACGTCCAGCTCGTCGTCGAGGAAAATTCCCGAGTCCCGAAGATAAACGGCGCGTACCCGGCACGGGCGCTGACACACCGTTTCGGCGAGCTGCGCCTGCGGCACGAAGCGGATCTCCGGTGGGTCGGCAGGCACCGGGTAGCCCGCCAGGAGGTGGATGGCCGAAAACAATTCTGCGACCAGCGAGGCAATCGAGGATTGATCCATGACGTTCTCCGGGTCCGGCGCCCTCCCATCGCCCGGACCGAACATGTAACTCCTGCCAATCGGACCTTTGCAAAAAGCGAACCATCCGACAGCACATTGGTCTAGCCAACAAGGCTATAAAAATCAAGCACGAACCTGAGCTGATTCCGGGCATGCGCTGCATCGTAGGGCAGTCACGCCCTGTTGCGGAGCAGAGTTGTGCCCGCGGACACGTCGCGCAGACCATCGCACCGTCCGGAGACGATCGACAATCCACGGACGGTCTGCCGGCTCCGCCCGGATTCGCGAACCGCCTAACTGACCGAAAGGAAGAACGCAAAAATGCATACAATCCGGACTCGCAATTCGCTGTTTGTCGCACTGCTGGTCGCAGCACTTGCTGCTCCGTTCGCCCTGTCTCATGCAGAAGCGCGCACCTTCAAATCCGAGAAACACGAATTCCGCCTGGTCACGCTGGTCGAGGGACTGCGCAATCCCTGGTCGATCGCCTTCCTGCCGGACGGCCGCATGCTGGTCACCGAGCGGCCGGGGCAGCTTCGAGTGATCTCCAGCGACTTCAAGCTCGATCCCCGGCCGGTGGAAAGTCTGCCGCGCATCACCGCGTCCGGACAGGGCGGCCTGTTCGATGTCGTGCTGCACCCGAACTACAAGGACAACGGCTGGATTTATCTCGCCTACAACGGGCCGGGCGACGGCGGCTGGGGCACCGAACTGATGCGCGGCCGCCTGGACGGATATCGTCTGGTGGACACGGAAGTGCTGTTCCGCATGCAGCCGAAGTCGCGCGCGGGCCAGCATTTCGGCGGGCGTATCGTCTTCGACGGCGACGGCTACGTGTTCCTCACGCTCGGCGACCGCGGCGACATGCCGCGCGCGCAGCGCATGGACGACCATGCCGGATCGGTGATTCGCCTGCATGACGACGGCAGGGTGCCGGAAGACAACCCGTTCGTGAATCGCCGCGGCGCGAAGCCCGAGAAATTCACGCTGGGCAACCGCAACATGCAGGGCGCCGCGTTGCATCCGCGCACCGGCGCACTCTGGACCCACGAGCACGGGCCGCAGGGCGGAGACGAGATCAATATCATGCGCGCCGGCAAGAACTACGGCTGGCCGGTAATCTCCTACGGCGTGAATTACGGTACCGGGACGAAGATCGGCGAAGGCACGCACAAGGAAGGCATCGAACAGCCGCTTTTGCACTGGACACCATCGATCGCGCCATCCGGCATGGCTTTCTACACCGGAGACAAGTTTCCGAACTGGCGCGGCAATCTGCTGGTCGGCGCGCTGCGACACCAACTGGTGATGCGTGTCGAACTGGACGGCGAGAAAGTGATCGGGCAGGAAGCGCTGATCCGCAACGAGATCGGCCGCATCCGCGACGTGCGTGTCGGGCCGGATGGCTACGTCTACCTGGCCACCGACGCCGGCAACGGCATCATCGCCCGCCTCGAGCCGGTGAACTGAGCCTCATCCGATCGCGAACGATCGACAAGACGAACCACCAAGACACCAAGACACCAAGAAAAACGCTCTGAGCGCCGTTGGATTTCTTGATGTCTTGGTGTCTTGGCGTCTTGGTGGTCAGATGGGCTCTGGCTGCGTCGTCCTCCAGCTAGGCAACCTCGCCGACCTTGGCGTAACGCTGCGTCCACAACTCGTGGCCGTGGACGAAGTCGTTCTTTCCGGTGCGGTCCTTTCCGCGCATCAGCCACAGGGGTTGGTCGAAGATGTTGAACGGGCTGTTGTCCCTGCGTTTGTCGATAAGGGAACGGTCGAATAGCGAGGTCGCCGGCATATAGCGCAAGATCAGCGCCGCGCGGCGCGCGCCAGAGGTGTTGGCGAGCGAGCCGTGAATCAGGCGCACATCGTGCAATGACATCTGTCCGGGCTCCAGTTCCACGTTGACCGCGGTCGACTCGTCGAACTGGTCCTGGTCGAGCTCGAGGTTGAGCACCAGGTTCTCGCGATCCGAGACATGATGGCGGTAAAGTTCCTGCTGGCGGTGCGAGCCGGGGATGAACCGCATGCACCCATTGGTGGTAGACACCGGGTCGAGCGCGATCCAGACCGAGCAGGTTGCCAGTGGACGCATCGGCCAGTATTCCCCGTCCTGATGCCATGGCACTTCGCGGCCCTTGTGCGCGGGCTTGCACAGTACCCGTGTGATCCACAGAATCACATCCGGCCCGAAAACCGCCTCGACCATGTCGAGCACCTCCGGATCTCTGGCGGCATCCATGAACGGGTTGTTCTGCGCCCCCTCGGGGGCAGGCAGCATGTGCGGATTCACCAGGTCTTCCTGCGCAACATCGGTCACCGAACCGAGTAAACGGTCCACACCGGCACGCAACCGCGCCAGCAGCGGCTGCGGCAGACGAAAACGCGGAATCACGTATCCGCGTTCGCGGTAGTGCCTCAGTTCTTCTTCACTCAGGACGCTGGCCATGCCCATTCTCCCGGTATGTCATGAAAAGTCGCGAGGATTCTATCAAACGGTTCTTTCCGCTTCTCGTGCTTTTTGCTGCCATCGGATTCACGGCCATTAAAATAGCCGGCAGGTTCCCATGGAAAAGATCGATTTCAGCCACGAGGTACGAAAGCATGACTCGCCTGTCATGCGCGGCCTGTATCTGGGTCTCGGCACCGCATTCGTCGTTCTCGGGGGCATCGGCCTGATCCTGCCGCTGCTGCCAACCACGCCCTTCCTTCTCCTGGCCGCCGCGTGCTATGCGCGGGCGTCGTCGCGTTTCTACAATGCGCTGCTGAATCACCGGTCCTTCGGGCCGCTGATCGTCGAGTGGCGGCGTCATCGAAGCATTCCGTGGCGCGTCAAGATCACCGCGATTGTTCTGATGTCCGCGACGCTTGCGAGCTCAATCGTGTTCTTCGTCGATTACGGTCCGCTGAAGATCGCACTCGCTTTTCTCGGTGTCATGCTGGCGATCTGGCTTTACCGCATTCCTTCCCGGGATCGTACGGCACGCCGTTGAACGGACAAAAAAATAGCGCGAGGATTGCTCCCGCGCCATTCGTTCAGTTCTGTCCCTGATTATTATTCTTGAACCGTCGTCCCCGGCTTCGATACCGGTTTTCCGCACTACTGGGCCCATTCGCGCTTTTATTATCTCCTCCGAAACTGTGGCCGCCCCACCGGGCCGGCGCGTTCGTCCTTGTGCCGGAAATTGATGCGCGCCTTGGTGAGATCGTAGGGCGACAACTCGAGAGTCACCTTGTCGCCGGCGATGATACGGATGCGGTGCTTGCGCATCTTGCCGGAAGCGTAGGCCATGACGCCGACGCCATTCTCCAGCGTCACGCGAAACTGCGTGTTCGGCAGCACTTCGTCGACGACACCTTCCATTTCCAGCAATTCTTCCTTCGCCATTCGATCTCCGTTTGTGCGCGTGTCGCGCGTGTACTGAAGCCTTGCGTTTCGCGACGGGTCCCTAGTCGGCCCTGACGCTGCGGCCATCGACGCGGAGACCGCCAGCATCGCGATCGCTGCCCTTGTCCGCCTCCCGAATCTGCCGGACTTCCTTGCTCGAGAGCGGCACCTGCTGCATGCGGCGCCGAAGAATCATTGCGGTCGCTTCCTGTGGAGAGAGTTTCTTTGCCATCCCAAGGATCCTCCTTGCAGGGTAGTAAAAAGCAAAGCCCCCAGCGAATTTTCTTTGCTGCCAGGGGCTGCACCAAATGCGCGTGTCGCATTCAGGAATGCCGCTATTATACGCGCACGGACGTCATTCGTAAACCTCCGATGCGCTCTGCACATCAGCCTGTCACTATCTCATTCGCATGCGCGCCGTGAATCGCGACACTCTGTATTCGATGACGAAATCGGCTGGAGTTTCCATTCGCGAGCTGCGGATTCTGGCCGTGCCGGGCGCCATCCTCGTGTTGGCATTGCTGTCGCTCGTACTTGGGCGCTTTGTTCCGGAATCGTTCGCAGCGCTCAGCGTTCTCGGTCCATACACCGTGCTCCTGCTCGGCGCGGCGATCAGCTTCTGGTTCAATCGTGGACGCGCGTTCATCGCGCTGGTTTCCCTGCTGTTCGGCTACGCCGGGTATCACACCGCACTGGGCTCCGGCCCCGACGGCTTTGCGGCGCGCGCAGTCTTTACCGCCCTTGCGATTTTCGTGCCGCTCAATCTGCTGGTGGTGCTGCTGCTTGTCGAACGCGGAATATTTCATTACCGGAACTATCGCTGGCTGTTGCTGGCGGCGGTGGAAGTACTGCTGACGGCCTGGGTGGCAGCGGCAGGACGCATCCGGTTCTCCGGCACGGCATGGCAGGATCTGCTCGATATCTGGTTTCTGCGCGCTGCGCCATCGCCTTTTCTCGGCAGAGCCCTGATGGCGGCGGCATTTGCCCTGGCCGTCGCCAAGGCATGGCGCAGGCGCTCCCCACTGGATATTGGTATGGCCGGGGCTCTGGTCGCGCTGTTCATCGCCTGCCAGTGGCCTGCAACGCCTGGCGTGTTCGGCACCTTCATCGCGGCGGCCGGCGCGATCCTCTTGCTCGCCGTGCTGCAGGAGTCGCACCGGATGGCGTTTCGCGATGAACTGACCGGCCTGCCAAGCCGCCGCGCGCTGGACGAAAGACTGGTTGCGCTCGGACCGGAGTACACGATCGCCATGGTGGACGTGGATCACTTCAAGAAATTCAACGACACGCATGGTCACGATGTCGGCGACCAGGTGCTGAGGCTGGTCGGCGCACAGCTTTCGGAGATGCCCGACAGCGCAAAGGCGTACCGGTACGGCGGCGAGGAGTTCGCGGTGCTGTTCGAGTGCCCGTTGAACGAGGCGCTGCCGCAGCTGGAAACATTGCGCAAGTCGATCGAGGAGTACCGCATGACCGTGCGCACGCAGCAGCGGCGCAGGGAGGCGCGGGACGGCAGCGACCGCCGTGCGGACACCGGCAAGCCGCGGCGATCAAAGGGCAACGATGGGTTGCCGCAGTCGCAGCTCCGGCACCAGGAGCTTTCCGTCACCGTGAGCATCGGCGCCGCGGAGCGTAACGAGTCACACCCGGCACCGGCCAACGTCATCCGCGCCGCCGACGAGGCGCTCTACCGCGCCAAGGACAAGGGCAGAAACCGGGTCAGCCTGTAGTCGGCTCCTTCTCTGGCAATCCATGAGCCCATCGGATCACCGGCCCAATCCTTCCTCCCCCTCTTTCCTCGGGCATACTTGCCCCCATGCTTGTTCGTTTCGATAGCGACGCTGGCGGCATCACCATGTTGGGCGACGTCGCCGTCAAACTCCTGCAGATGATGGGTCACAGCGGAACCGTGCCCAGCGCGATCCTCGCGCAGGACATTCCCGCGGCACTTGCCCGACTGAAGTCGGCGCTCGACAGCCCGGCGGAAACGGATCGTCAATCGGCTCGAAGCAACAGCGCCGGAAGTGAAGACGAAGACAAGGAGGCCCCGGTCTCGCTGAAGCGGCGCGCACATCCGCTGATCGAACTGCTCACCCGCGCCGCAGAGCAGGACTGCGACGTGACCTGGAAATAGCCGCTGCCGGCACCTCCACGAGCCGCCCGCTTCGGACGTCGTAGATGAAACATGCAGGCGAGCATCCATGCAGGTCAGGATCGCAAACCGGCGCGCAGGCGGCAGCGGCAACTTTCCTTTGTCGCCGAACGACGCTGCGTACTTTTCGTTTGCGCTCAGCACTTCCTTCAGCACCGTCCCCATACTCACCTCCAATTGACATTTTCCCCGGGCCAACCATAGGCCCAGTCACCGCGGCGACAAAGTAACAATTCGAAAGATCGTTCTATCGATATCAAATATGCGACCGACGCCGGGCAGCACGGGAAAAGCGTCCACTCCAGGAACCCGTTTCGCGCCCACCCTGATTCTGTGTGATCATTTCCGCCGGGTTCGCATCCATCAGCGGGGAGAGTCATGGAAGCTTTTGCACTGAAGGGAAAGATTGCGGTCGTAACCGGATCCAGCCGCGGCATCGGCCGCTCGATCGCGGAGCATCTGGCGCGCGCGGGCGCAAAGCTGGTGATCTCCAGCCGCAAGCTGCCGGCCTGCGAGGAAGTGGCGCAAGCGATCCGCAAGGACGGCGGCGAGGCGATCGCAATTGCCGCGAACATCGGCGACAAGGCGCAGCTCGAGGAACTGGTAAACGCGTCGCGCAAGCATTGGGGGCGGATCGACGTGCTGGTATGCAATGCGGCGTCCAATCCTTACTACGGCCCGATGGCGCAGATGCCGGACGAGGCGTTCAACAAGATCCTGCAGAACAACATCGTCTCCAATCACTGGCTGGCGAACCTTGTGCTGCCGGAAATGGCGCAGCGCCGCGATGGCGCGGTAATCATCGTGTCATCGATCGGCGGACTGAAAGGCACGGCTACGCTCGGCGCATACGCCATCTCCAAGGCCGCCGACATGCAGCTCGCGAGAAATCTCGCGCTCGAATGGGGCGAGCACAACATCCGCGTGAACTGCATCGCGCCCGGACTGGTGAAGACCGACTTCGCCCGCGCGCTGTGGGAGAACCCCGAGATCCGGCGCCGCTACGAGATGCAGACGCCATTGCGGCGGCTGGGCGAGCCGGACGACATCGGCGGCATCGCTGTGTTCCTTGCATCGAAAGCCGGCGCCTTCGTAACCGGACAGACCATCGTTGCCGACGGCGGCGTCACTATCGCCGGTTGAATCGCTGATCCGGAAAGGAGAA
>DATKEK010000243.1:0-17120 GCA_035512195.1 Burkholderiales bacterium | reverse complement strand
GGCGATATCCAGTTGCCCTGGGCAAAATCGACGCCGATCTCGCGCAAAGCGTTCAGCCCCATCTCGCCGTTTACAAACTCTCCGATCGTTTGCTTGCCCATCACATGCCCCACGTCGTTGATGGCGCGCACCGTTGCGCGGTCGACCGGGTCATAGGCCACGTCCTTTACGAAGCTGCCGTCGATCTTGATGAAATCAACGGGCAAGTGCTTGAGATATCCGAAAGACGACATTCCGGCACCGAAGTCGTCGAGGGAGAACAGGCAACCGAGAGATTTCATCTCGCCGAAGAATCGGGCTGCCTTATCGAAGTTCGCGATTGCCGCCGTTTCAGTGATCTCGAAACAAATGCTCCGAGGGGGCATGACGAAGCGCCGGAACTGCTCGCGAACGAACTCGAGAAAGCGTTCGTCCCCGATCGACGTGCCCGAAATGTTGATGGCAAAGGTGCCGCAATCGGAACCGAGGGTGCTGATCGTGGAGAACGCCTCCTGAACCACCCACTGGTCGATCATGGGCATCATGCTGTAGCGCTCGGCAGCCGGGATGAACGCCATCGGCGGAATGATGGTGCCGTGCTCGTCGATCATGCGCACGAGCAATTCGTGATGGCTGTTGCGGGCGCATTTCCCCGAGACCGACACGATTTCCTGCGAATACAGTACGAAACGGCCTTCCTGCAATGCTTTCTGCAGGCGCGACACCCATTCCATTTCGCCGCGCCGCATGGAGACCTCGCTGTCGTGCGGGCGGTAGAACTGAACGCGGTTGCGCCCTTTTTCCTTTGCCATATAACAGGCGGCATCGGCGGCGCTCAGGACATCGGTCAGGCTGAGCATGCCGTCGGCAACATGGACAACGCCAATACTCACGCCGATGCTGAACGACTTGCCTTCACTTACGAAGCGGAAATCTGCTATGCAGTGCCGCAAGTCATCGGCAATGCGGATAGCTTCCTGCATCGGGCAGTTTTCAAGCAGTACGCCAAATTCGTCCCCGCCCAGGCGGGCGAGCGAATCGCCCTCGCGCACCTGCTGTTTCAGCAATGCTCCCACCTGCCGGAGGAGTTGATCGCCAGCCGCATGCCCGCAGGTGTCGTTGACGATCTTGAACTGGTCCAGGTCAAGGTACATCACCACGTGCTGACGCCCCTGACTGGCGATCGTGCGCAATGCCTGCTTAAGGCGGTTCTCGAACTCGAGGCGGTTGACCAGATTTGTGAGCGGGTCGTGACTGGCGTGGAAGGCGAGCTTCGCTGCGTATTCCTGCCCCAGCTTGAGTTCCTTGAGTTCGCGCTCCGCGCGGTCGACGCGGCTGACCATGCGCTGCGTCAACAGGATTCCAATCGGAATCAGCGTTGCGGCGACAGAGAGGATCACCAGCAGGAGCACCGACTTAATCCAGCGGGTGGCTTCACCGAGGGTGTTGGAGAATCGGTTCTGCCAGGGCCTGAGTTCTTCGTTGATCTGAATGATGCGGTTCACGATCGGCTCGAGCCTGGCGGGATCAACGCTGCCCGACAGGTGAAATGCCTGGAGTTCTGCCGCGGTGGCGTTCAGTCTCGCGATGAATTCGTCACCGGTCCGCCAGATGTCGAGCACGCTGCTCATGTAGCTGACGCGGTGAAAACGCTGGTAAAGGCTGATCACGCCGGGGATATCGTCCGGATGGGTTCCACCTGCCAGGAACCCGGCTTTGACCACAGCAAAGTCCGGGGATGATTTTTCGAGTTCCAGCCTGGCTTTGCGGAAGCCGAACGGTATCGCGATCGCAGCCTCGTAGTTGCGGTAGTCGACCTCGGAACCGCTTTCCGCAAAACGCATCAGGTGGAACACGGATTCCTTCTGGTTCTTGGACCACAAGCTCTCGCCTTCCACGTACGCCCGGCCTGCAGCCAAAATGTCGATGCTGACAATGGCGAGCCAGACCAGCAGTGCGACAATGGTCAGGAAGGGGGACACGATCAGCAGCATGCGCTTGCTCATTGCGAACCATTGCGTGGCATTCGCAATTACACTCCCGGATACGGCAGCGTCTGAGGGCGTCATGACTGGTTGTCCGTTCTTGTGAAGGTTGTGCGGGCCAGGGCCAGCCACCGAGCCTATTTCGGTCACAGTGGTAGCCTCCCGATGGTTTTACAGCAGATAGTGTGCCCGGGCCTGGTTTGCGGCGTGCTCCGTCGACCAGAAATCCCTTTAAATCAGACAGAAACACCCTATTTCTACGCCGGGGGACTCGCTGTGCGGGCAGCATCCACCTGCCGCACCCGGGTCTGGTCGAATCGAATCACGGCAGCACCGCTTCTGCGACGGCGACTGGGGCAGACCAGAGGGAAAGGACCCCTGCGGCAGCAAGCCCGCCACCACATTCCCGCCACCTGCGCTGCATGCAGAGGTTCTGTCGTAGAATCCGAAGCGCTGCGGGTGTAGTTCAATGGCAGAA
This sequence comes from Burkholderiales bacterium, assembly GCA_035512195.1. Lineage (GTDB taxonomy): Bacteria > Pseudomonadota > Gammaproteobacteria > Burkholderiales > Eutrophovitaceae > DATKEK01. The sequence continues at coordinate 14,678 of DATKEK010000243.1, read as the reverse complement.
CGAAAGCTTCCCAAGCTTTAGACGTGGGTTCGATTCCCATCACCCGCTCCAGCGGATGCTGTTGCTTACCTTCCGGACTTGCTTGCTCCAATCGCGATTTGGGCGCAGGGCGTCTGCGGCGCGTACACTTGGTCCTGGCGATGGAGTTGTCGCGCGACGGCATATTCCTCATTGACCGGCATACGATGCGTTACGTCGATGTCAACGCGACCGCCTGCCGCATGTTCGGCTACACGCGGGACGAACTGCTGTCGATGGGGCCCGCTGACCTGAATCCGGGGCTGCCTAAAGAGGAACTGGAGCGCAGGCTGGACGAGGCGATTTCACTCGGCGGAAAACCGAGCGAGATCGATTCCGTCGGGCGCCTGAATCGCCGCAAGGACGGGAGCACGTTCCCGGTCGAGGTGTACCGGACCGCCATCCGCATCGGTGGCCGCGACATCATCGTTGCGTTCACTCGCGACATCACCGAGATGAAACGTGCACGGGAGGCGTTGGTGCGGTTTCGCGCCGCGATGGATACCGCGGCCGATGCCATATTCCTGCTGGATCTGGAGACGATGAAATATCTCGATGTGACCGCATCCACCTGCCGGATGCTGGGCTATTCGCGCGAGGAACTGCTGCAGCTGGGGCCGCGCGAGATCAACGTCGACTTCGATGAGGTGGAATTTCGCAAGCAATACGAGCACGTGAAGTCGCTCGGCGAGGACCGGTACGAACTGGATGCCAGGCCGCGACTGCTGCGGCGGCGCGACGGCTCAACGGTGCCAGTGGAGGTGTACCGCCGCTTCGTGCGCGTCGGCGACCAGAATGTCATCGTTGCTGTGGCGCGCGACGTGACGCTGGCGCGCAAAGCGCAGGAAGATCTGACGCGATTCCGGGTGGCGATGGAGACCGCCGCCGAAGCGATTCTGCTTACCGATTTCGATAGTGTGCGCTTTCTCGACGTGAACGAGACTGCGTGCCGCATGCTCGGGTACTCGCGCGAAGAGCTGTTGCAGCTGAGCGCGCCGGACGTTAACCCGGACCCGGATGTCAGCGAGTTGCGGGAGCGCTTCGAGCGTACGCGTGCGCTGGGCACCGGTTCGGTCGCCTCCGAGCGCGACGAGCGCTATCTGAAACGCAAGGACGGCACGGTATTCCCGGTAGAGATTCACCGGCGCTATTTCCGTGCGGGCGACCGGGACATGATCGTGTCCGTGTCCCACGATATCTCCGAGCGCCGTAGGGCTGAAGACGCGCTGCGGCTGCGCGACCGCGCGATGCAGGCGAGCACCAATTCGATCATCATTACCAGCGCGTTGCTGCCGGGTGATCCTATCGAGTATGTCAACCCGGCCTTCGAACGCATCACAGGCTATACGGCGGACGAGGCGATCGGGCGCAATTGCCGGTTTCTGCAGGGTGCGGACCGGGACCAGGCGGGGCTGAATGAACTGCGCGCCGCCATCCGGGAGGGCCGCGACGCGCAGGTACTGCTGCGCAACTACCGCAAGGACGGCACGCTGTTCTGGTCGCAGCTCACGGTTTCGCCGGTGCGCGATCCGTCCGGCCGCATCACACATTTCGTCGGCGTTGCACAGGACATCACCGAAGCCGTGCAATACCGCGAGCAGCTCGAGCACCAGGCGAACCACGATGCGCTGACCGGACTGCCCAACCGCAACCTGCTGAGCGACCGGCTGGCGCAGGGCATTGCCTATGCGCAGCGGCACCGCTGCGTGCTGGCGACGCTGTTTCTGGATCTGGACAATTTCAAGCTGATGAATGACGCGCTCGGCCATCGTGCGGGCGACGATCTGCTGCGCGAAATCGGCCGCCGGCTGAAAGCCTGTTTGCGGGAAGACGACACGGTCGCACGGCTGGGCGGCGACGAGTTCGTGCTGGTGCTGAATGACCAGCCCGGCAAGGAATCGGTGACTCAGGCGGTGCACCGCATCGTCGAGGCCGTCGAGCGCCCGATCCTGATGGAGAACCAGGAACTGATCGGCACCTGCAGTATCGGCATCAGCCTGTATCCGGACGATGGCGTGGACGGCGACGCGCTGCTGAAGAACGCGGATGCAGCGATGTATCGGGCGAAGTCTGCCGGCAGAAACAGCTTCCAGTTCTTCTCGGCCGACATGAACGCCGAGTTGTCGCAGCGCCTTACTCTGGAAGCCAGCCTGCGGCGCGCGCTGGAGCGCGAAGAGTTTCGCCTGTTCTATCAGCCGCGAATCGGATTGCGCTCCGGCGCGGTGGAGGGTCTGGAGGCGCTGATCCGCTGGCAAAGCCAGGAGTTCGGCCTCGTATCGCCGGCGCGCTTCATCCCGGTAGCCGAAGATACCGGACTGATCGTGCCGATCGGAGACTGGGTGCTGCACGCGGCCTGCCGCCAGATGCGCGCGTGGCACGATCGGGGATTTCCGCGTGTCGCGGTGTCCGTAAACATTTCGCCGCGCCAGTTCAGGCGCAAGGAACTGGTGGCAGACGTGGCGCGCGCGTTGGAAACCTCTGGACTCGCACCACGCTACCTGGAGATTAAGGTGACCGAGAGCCTGGTGATGGAAAGCGCCGAGGAGTTCATCGCGACGCTGAATGCGCTGAAAGACCTGGGCGTCGAGATCAGCTTGGACGACTTCGGCACCGGCTACTCCAGCCTGAACTATCTCAAGCGTTTTCCCGTGGACCGGCTTAAAGTCGACCAGTCATTCGTGCGCGACATCGAAAGCGATCCCGACGACGCGGCGATCGTGAAGGCGACTGTCCATCTGGGGCACAGTCTAGGGCTACGGGTGACCGCGGAGGGTGTCGAGACGGCCGGACAGCTCGCATTCCTCAAGCGCTGCCGCTGCGACCAGGCGCAGGGTTACCTGTTCAGCGAACCAAGGCCGGCCGACGAGATCGAAGCTTCATTGCGCCCGCCCGAATCCAGGCCGGCGCGGCGTGCCGCGCGCAAATAACGTTCAAGTGGCGCCGGTCCATCCACGCAAAGGAACCATATCGATGAAGTACGCCAAGATTGCTGCGATCGTGATTGGAGTATTGCTGCTCGCGGCAATCGCGGTCGCCGGCTATATCGCCGCCACTTTCGACCCGAACGCGTACAAGGGCCAGATCACCGGCATGGTCGAGGCAAAGACGCAGCGCACGCTGAACATCGATGGTGACATTCGTCTCAGCTTTTTTCCCAAGATCGGCATGCGACTGGGGCAAACGCGCCTGTCGGAGTTTCGCAGCGACCAGGAGTTCGCCGGCGTGGACGATGTGCGCATCTCGCTGGCGCTGCGGCCGCTGTTGCGAAAGGAAGTGGTGGTGGACGAGATCGTCATCGACGGCCTGCGCGCCCGGCTGGTGCGCGGCGCGGACGGCAGCACCAATATCGACGATCTGCTGCGTCAGACCGATGCCGAAGAATCCGTCGCGGAACCTGCGGTCGAGCTCGAAACCGGCGATTCGCCGCCGATGCGACTGGAGATCGACGGCGTGCGGATCACCAACGCCGCATTCAGCTACCGCGACGAACAGACGGGCGCCGAGTACGCCGTGTCCGGGCTGCAACTCAAGACCGGCCGGGTCGCGCCCGGCGTGCCCACGCGCTTCGAATTTGCGGCGCACGTGCGGGGCGACCAGCCGGCGCTGGACCTGCGCACACGGGCATCCGGCACGCTGGTGGCCGATCTGGCAAATCAACTGTTCGAACTGCAGGGGCTGCGCGCCGGTGTCGACGGTTCGGCAGCAGAGCTGACGGCATTCGACATCACGCTTGCCGCCGATGTGTCGGCCAGGACCGACCCGCAGGACGTGCGCGTGTCCTCGCTCAGGCTGGCGGCCGGCGGACGACTCGGGCAGGATCAGTTTACCGCGACGGTCACCACGCCGCGGATCGGTTTTGCCGGCGACGAACTCATCGTCGAGCAGTTGGTGGCAGTGGCCTCCGGCGCAATGGCTGGCATCGAGCTAGCCGACGCCAGGTTGACGGTGCCGAAACTCGATCTCAAGCCAGCGCAACAGCAGGTGCTGATCGACGGGCTGGCGTTATCCGCCCGTGGAAAACAGGATGCCAATACATTTGAGTTGAAGCTGGATGCGCCGCAACTGGCGATCACGCCGGAACGCGCAAGTGGTGCGGCCATCGTCGCCGGGCTCAAGGCGCAGGGGCCGCAGCTGGCGGCGGATGCGAACCTGCGTCTGTCGGCAGTCGAGGGATCCGCCAAGGCCTTGCGTGCCGCGGAACTGGTATTCGATCTGGACGCCCGCCAAGCGGAGAACGCGATCAAGGGCAGGCTGTCGACGCCGTTCAGCGCAAACCTGGAAGCGCAGACCATCCAGCTTTCCAGGCTTGCCGGTGAATTCGACCTGCGCTCGCCGGAACTGCCGGCGAAGCAGGCAAAGCTGACCATCGCCGGCAGTGCCGCGGCGGATTTAAAGCGCGAAACGGTGAGTGCCGACATCACTTCGCGATTCGATGAATCCAACATCAAGGCCAAGCTCGGGCTGAGCGGTTTCGAGCGGCAGGTCATGCGCTTCGACATCGCAATCGACCAGCTGAATGTTGACCGTTATCTGCCGCAGGCGGAGAAAACAGCCACGAAACCGGCTGCAGGCGCTGAGCCGCAGCCGGAAGAGCCGTTCGATCTGACCGCGCTCAAGGCGCTGAATCTGAACGGCAGCTTGCGCGTCGGCGAACTGGTTGCGTCGAACGTCAAGGCATCCAACGTGCGGGTGGACGTGAAGGCGGTGGAGGGCAAGGTGGAGGTGAATCCGCTCTCCGCCAATTTGTATCAGGGCAGCGCGAATGGCGCGGTCGTGGTCGATGCCAACACCAACCGCTTTGAGATTCGGCAGACGCTGTCGGGTGTTTCGATCGGCCCGCTGATGATGGATGCGCTAGAGCAGGATATGCTCGAAGGCCGCGGCGACGTTCGGCTGGACATGACTACTGCCGGCAATACGGTGAGCGCGCTGAAGCGCGCGCTGAACGGCAGCGCGCGGCTGGCATTGAAAGACGGCGCCATCAAGGGCATCAACCTCGGTCAAGCGTTCCGCAGCGCGCGTAACCTGTTGAGCGCGAAACGCGACGCGGAGTCGCCGGCGGACAGCACGCAGAAAACCGACTTTTCCGAGCTCACCGCCAGCTTTACGATCCGCAACGGCGTCGCCCGCAACGAGGATCTCGACGTGAAATCGCCATTTGTCCGCCTGACCGGTGCCGGCGAAGTCGATATTGCGGGTGGCAGCCTCGACTACGTGGCGCGCGCGGCGGTGGTCGCCACCGCTTCGGGGCAGGGCGGAGCGGATCTCGCCGAACTGCGGGGCCTCACCGTGCCGGTGCGCGTATCGGGGCCGTTCGACGCCTTGAAATACAAACTCGAATTCGGATCCGCGATCGCCGACACCGGCAGGCAGCAGCTCGAGCAGAAAACCAAGGCACTGAAAGAGCGGGTGGAGGACCAGCTGCGAGAGCGGCTGCTCGGCCCGAAGACCCAGCCGGATGCGGCGGCCGCGGGCGAGGAGCCGCCGCCCGATGCCGCGCCGCCGCAGGCCAAACCGGAAGAGGAGCTGAAGAAACGCTTGCGCGACCTGCTGCGATGAAGTCGCGCGCCGGGACTGCGTCCCCGTTTGCGGATACGGCGTGGTTTTCCATGCAGCTGGTCGCCTGGCAGCGGCATGCCGGGCGCCATGACCTGCCTTGGCAGAACACCCGTGACCCTTACCTGATCTGGCTGTCGGAGATCATGCTGCAGCAGACGCAGGTGAATGCGGTGATTCCTTACTTCGAACGCTTCGTCGCGCGTTTCCCGGATCTGCTCAGCCTCGCGCGCGGCGAGGAGGATGCGGTGCTGTCCCTGTGGAGCGGGCTGGGCTACTACGCGCGTGCGCGCAATTTGCACCGCGCCGCGCAGCAGGTGGTCGAGTTGCACGCCGGCGCGTTCCCGCGCGGCTTCGGGGCGATCGAAGCACTGCCCGGCATCGGGCGTTCGACCGCAGGGGCGATCGCGGTATTCGCATTCGGCGAGCGCCGGCCGATCCTGGACGGCAACGTCAAGCGCGTGCTTGCCCGCTTTTTCGGCATCGACGGCTATCCGGGAGATAGACGCGTGCAGGACGTTTTGTGGCGGCTCGCCGACTCGCTGTTGCCGGCGCGCGATGTCGAGACCTACACTCAAGGACTGATGGATCTTGGCGCCGTTGTCTGCATGCGTGCGCGGCCGCGTTGCGACGCCTGCCCGCTGGCGGCGCGGTGCGTTGCCCTGCGCGAGGACCGGACAGCAGCGTTGCCCGTGCCGCGTCCGCGCAAGGCACTGCCACAGCGCACCACCGCGATGTTGGTGCTGCGGCGGGGCAATCGGGTGCTGCTGGAGAAACGGCCGTCCGCGGGGGTCTGGGGTGGCCTGTGGAGCCTGCCTGAAGTCGAACCCGCAGGACAGGTCGAGCAAGCCTGCATCGAGCGCTACGGGGTGCAAGTGGACCGGGTCTGTGCGTTGCCGGTGGTGCGGCACGGCTTCACACATTACCGGTTGGATATCACCCCGATGCAGATCGATGTCGCCCGCGTGTCGCCGCAGGCGGAAGCCCCTGGGCGGTTGTGGCTGACACTGGACGAGGCGATCGGGGCGGCGATCCCCGCGCCGGTACGCGCCATCCTGCGGGGGCTAGACGGATTGCAGCAGCCGGACTAGGCGCGCGATCCGAGCGGCGTCCACGCGTTCTTCCAGCAAGGCTTGGCAGTCGGCGGGTTCCAGGGGCAGTAGTTCCGCGAGCCGGTAGCTGACCCAGCGCGCATCGTGCAGCGCGACGGTGCCGAAATGGCTGGCGTCGAACTGGGCGAATATCCGTTCCAGCACCCCGGCGCAAAGCTTCAGATCCTCTTCCGCGACCTTGCCGATCGACTCCGGCAGCGGCTCGATCCGGGCCCGGATCAGGCCGTTGGCTTCGGTTTCGCTCTCGACGATGCGGAACACTGTCTGGCCTTGCGCGCGCAGGTGGAACAGCCCGAGGTGCGGCATGTCCCACTCGGCGATCGACGCCGTGCAGCCGATCGTTTCATGCGCTGCGGGCATGCCGACTTCGGCGCCCTCGCGGATGCGGCACATGCCGAACGGCGTACTGTCGCGCAGGCAGGCCTTGGTCATTTCCAGATAGCGCTGCTCGAAGATCTTCAGCGGCAGCGCGCCACCCGGAAACAGCACCGTATTTAGCGGAAAGATCGGGATCGGGTTGGTCATTCTCCTGGCGGCGGATGCACGGTCCAATACGGGTTACTGCGTGTCGCGCTGTTCAGTTCACGTCGCGGTCATTGCCCCAGCGCGGCATCAGCGAGTGGCTCACGCCCAGGTGGTCGAGCACGCGGGCGACCACGAAGTCCACCAGATCGCCGACGCTTTGCGGGTGGTGATAGAAGCCCGGATTCGCAGGCAGCAGCACCGCACCGGCGCGCGCCAGCCTGAGCATGTTATCCAGGTGGATTGCGGAAAGCGGCGTTTCCCTTGGCACCAGCACCAGCGGCCGACGTTCCTTGAGCATGACGTCCGCGGCCCGCTCGATCAGGTTGTCGGCCAGCCCGGCCGCGACCGCTGCAAGCGTGCCCATGGTGCATGGGCAGATGACCATGGCGTCGGCCGGGTTCGAGCCGGACGCGACCGGCGCGAACCACTCTTCGCGGCCGAATGCGCGCAGCTGGCCCGGCGCCGCAGAGAAGCGCTCGGCAAAAAAACTCTCCGCCTCTTTCGCGCGCGACGGTAATGCCAGATCCATTTCCTGGCGGGCGACGATCTGCGCGACCGGTGAATACAGCAGAAAAACCCGCGTTTGCGCGCGCAACAGGCATTCGAGCAGGCGCACGCCGTACGGCATGCCGGATGCCCCGGTGAAGGCGAGCGCGACCGTACGCGTAGTCATTGCGATTCCGGTGCGCCGGGCACTGTTTCAAGCGCATCGGACACTTCCGGGGGAACCTGCGCCGCATCGGCGTTCTCCGGCGACGCGGCTTCGACCGGCTGCGGCGCGCCGACTGACTCGAGCGCTGGCGCGCCGACAGCGCCGCTCGTCTCGTCCTCGACCGCATCCGCGGTGTCCCTTTCGTCCGGCACCGGCTCCAGCTCAAGCGCTTCGGGCGCAACGAGAATCGGTTCACGCGTGGCGTCCTGGTCTTCCGGCGACGTATGGTCGGACAGACCCGAGCCGGCTTCCGGCCTGGCCGCAGGCGTGCCGCCGGGAGCAGCCGTTTCTTCCGCGCCCGCCTCTACGGCGCTCGCTTCCACAGGTGCCGTGTCTTCGGTCATCGATTCCTCCGGGGGCGGACCCTCGCGCAGCTGGCGAATCGTGTCCTCCAGCGCCTGCAGTTCCTCTTCCAGGCGGCGTAATTCCGCTTCGTGCGGGTCAATTGCCTGGGCTGCTTCCGCCTCCTTCTTTGCCGTCACGATGGCGCACAGCGCTGTTTCGAACGCGGCGGCTGCGGTGTCCTCGACGATCGGCACGGCGACCGCCTCCGGCACGTAGATATTTTCGATGACTGCGCCGTCCTGCGTGTATAGCAGGTAGCCGAGCGTGCGCAGTGTGCGCTGCGAGCAGTCGATGCTCTGGCGATAGAGCGCGCTCCAGGCCAGCGCCTCGCCCGTGGGCCGTGGCATGCGAAACTGCGCGCGGCGCCAGTACGTGACCCGGTCGCCGTCCACGACAAGCTTGTCCCGGTCGTAGCTTCCCGTGTCGGCGCCGGGCGGCACCGGCACCTCGACCCAGTCGGCGGCCGCGGGGCAGGCTGCCAGAACCAGAATCAGCCATAGCCGCGTCATCAAGCCTGCAGCTCCCGGTGGCGGACCAGCACATTTCGCTTGGTCTTGAAATGCGCAGCGATAGACTCGACCAGGTAGACCGAGCGATGGCGTCCGCCAGTGCAACCGATCGCGATTGTCAGATAACTGCGGTTATCGCGGATGAAGCAGGGCAGCCAAGATTCCACGAATCCACGAATGTCGGCGCCCATGCGCCGGACCTGCTCATCGCCTTCCAGGAAGGCCCCCACCGCCGCATCGCGGCCGGTGAGCGGGCGCAGCGCGGGGTCGTAATGCGGATTCGGCAGGCAGCGCACATCGAACACGAAGTCCGCATCCAGTGGAATGCCGTTCTTGAAGCCGAAGGACTGGAACAGCACCACCAGCGCGGCGTCGTTCACCGCGAGCAGATCCCTCACCCAGTTGCGCAGAGTCCCCGGGCTGAGGTCGCTGGTGTCGATCCGGTGCCCGAGATCGCCGACATCTTCCAGCAGTTCGCGTTCGAGCTGAATCGACTCCGGCAGCGTGCGCTGCTCGTCGGCCAGCGGATGCCGGCGCCGGGTTTCGGAGAAGCGTTTCACGAGCGTGTCGGTCTTGGCGTCGAGGAAAAGCAGGTGGGTCTCGATATGTTTGCCCTTCAGTTCCCGCAGATAGGCGGGCAGATAAGTGAGGTTGGAGCCGCTGCGTACATCGATGCTGACCGAGACCTGCTGATAGCCGCTGTCGCGCAGGAATTCGACCACATCGCCCAGCAGTTGCGCGGGCAGGTTGTCGACGCAGTAGTAACCGCTGTCCTCCAGCACGTTCAGCGCGATGCTTTTGCCCGAGCCGGACAGGCCACTGACGATGACGAGCTGCATGCTCTAGTCTGCGAATCGTTGCGCGGAGTCCGCCGTACCCGCAGTGAGCGGGCAATCAGTCGTGCGCACCGAGGTATTGCTCCTGGCGCTGGATGAACTCCTGCGTGCTGTCGATGCCGCGCAGTTGCAGCACGTAGTTGCGCACGGCCGCCTCCACCAGCACCGCGAGGTTGCGCCCTGCCGCAACCGGCAGCTGAACCTTGCGGATATTCACGTCGAGTATCTCCTCTGAACTCGCATTAAGCGGCAGCCGTTCCACGCCGGGGATGGTTCCGCCCACAGGTTTCTCCAGCTGCACGATCAGCTTCAGGTTCTTTCTCCGGCGCACCGCGGTTTCGCCGAATATCGTGCGAATGTTCAGCATGCCGAGGCCGCGCACCTCTAGAAAATCCTTCAGCAGTTCGGGGCTTCGGCCTTCGAGCGTCTCCGGCGCGATGTGATACAGCTCCACCACGTCGTCTGCGACCAGCCCTGAGCCGCGAGAGATCAGTTCCAGGGCCAGTTCGCTTTTGCCGACACCGGATTCGCCGGTGATCAGCACCCCCATTCCGAGCACGTCGAGGAATACGCCGTGCCGGGTCACGAACTCCGCGAGTGCGCGTCCCAGATACGTCCGTATCACCCAGATCATCTGCAGGCTGGGCAATGGCGAAGACAGCACGGGCACCTCACGGCCCTGCGCAAAGTCGGCGAGCGATGCCGGCGCACGCTCGCCGTCGGATACGATGACACAGACCAGTCCGCTGGATTCCAGCCGCGCGAGCGCCTCGCGTTGCGCCGCCTCGCTCAATCCCGAAAAATAGGCTGCCTCGGTGCGGCTGAAAATCTGGATCCAGTTCGGATGCACCAGGTTCAGGTGCCCGATCAAACCCTGCGACGACTGGCTGATCTCTGCGCTGTCCAGCGCGGGCGAGACTTCTCGCGGTCCGGCGATCCATTCGAGCCGGAGCGCGTCCGCGTTGTCGCTATACAGCTGCGCGACGCTGATTCGGGGCATGCGGTTCCCATTCGGTGATCAGGCGCTGGGCGCTCTGGGCATCCGGTGCCTCGCCGAGAGCGACACGGATTTCGCGCTCGCCGAACAACTGGGCGAGTTCGGAAAGAATCTGCAGGTGCATGTCGGTCGCCTTTTCCGGCACCAGCAGCACGAAGATCAGGCCCACCGGATTGCCGTCTGGAGCTTCGAACGGGATTGGCGTCTTGAGACGAATGAACACGCCAATCGCCTCGCGCAATCCCTTGATGCGGCCATGCGGTATGGCAATGCCGTGCCCCAGGCCGGTCGAACCGAGGCGTTCGCGTGCGAACAGCGCGTCGAACACCTGGGCGCGGCCCACGCCGATCGCATTCTCGAACAGCAGGCCGGCGTGCTCGAATGCGCGCTTTTTGCTCGATACGTCCAGATCCAGAATGACGTTCGAAACCGGGAGCAGTCGGGATAGCAGACTCATGGGAAGTTCGCCGGCTATTTGGTCAGGATGTGGGAAGGTGGCGAATCGACGCGTGATTGTTGCGATCGGTCAGCTTTTCCTTGTGTTTGAGTATCTGGCGGTCGAGTTTGTCGACCAAGCCGTCGATCGCGGCGTACATGTCCGGGTCGGTGCACTCGCAGAAAATGTCCTTGCCGCTGACGTGTACGTTGGCTTCGATCTTCTGATCGAGCTTGCTTACCGAAAGAATCACGTTCACGTCGATTACATGATCGAAGTGCCTTGTTACGCGTGAAAGCTTCTCCGTTACGTAACTGCGAATCGCGGGCGTGATTTCCAGGTGGTGTCCGGACACATTCAGGTTCATTTATCTCGCCTCCATTCAGCGGTTCACAGGGTCTTTCTCAGATTGACCGGCAGGATCTGCAGGGATTCCCGGTACTTGGCGATAGTCCTGCGTGCAACCACGATGCCCTGCTTGCCGAGGATCTCGGAAATCTGGCTGTCCGACAGCGGATTGTGGCCATCTTCCTCTCCCACCATCTGCTTGATCAGCGCCCGGATCGCGGTGGCGGAACAGGCGCCGCCGGTGTCGGTGGTGACATGGCTGCCGAAAAAATACTTCAGCTCGAATATGCCGCGCGGCGTCATCATGAACTTCTGCGTGGTGACGCGCGAAACCGTCGATTCGTGCAGGCCAAGCGTATCTGCGATTTCGCGTAGCACCAGCGGGCGCATCGCCACTTCGCCGTGCTCGAAGAAATGACGCTGACGATCGATGATTGCCTGGGATACCCGCAAAATGGTGTCGAAACGCTGTTGCACGTTCTTGATCAGCCATTTTGCTTCCTGCAACTGGCCAGCGAGCTGCTGAAAACTTGCGTCGCGGTTGCGGTGCAGGATGTCTGCATACATCCGGTTGACGCGCAGACGCGGCATTGCGTCCGGGTTCAGCGCGGCAACCCACATGCCCTTTACCTTTCGCACGATCACATCGGAAATGATGTAGCGGGCTTCGCCGCCTGCGAAGTTTGCTGCCGGGCGCGGATTGAGATGCGTGATCAGGCTCTGTACGCCGCGCAGTGTGTCATCGTCGCATTTCAGCCACTTCCTGAGCTTTGCATAGTCCCGCGCGGCCAGCGTGTCGAGGTGCTCGCGCACCAGGCGCAGCGCCTCACTGCGATAGGGCAGGTCGGCCGGCATGGCCTCCAGCTGCAGCGCCAGACATTCCCCCAAGTGCCGCGCACCGATGCCGGGCGGCTCCATGGATTGCAGATACTTCAGTGCAACGCCGAGTTCCTCGGCGTCGATCTCGAGTTCCGCCGGCAGCAGCGCCGCCAGCTCGTCGAGATCCTGTTTCATGAAACCATCGTCGTCGAGGCTGTCGATCAGGACGGCGACGATATTGCGGTCGCGCGGTGACAGCTGCATGAGCGAGAGCTGCTCGAGAAGATGGTCGCGCAGCTTGGCCGATCCGGCGGCGACCTGCTGGGATTCGCCTTCCTCGTCGGATTCCGGATTGCCGTAGCTCGAATAGCCGTCTTCGACCGACCAGTCCGATTCCGCCTGGCCGTTCTCGTTCGCCTCGCCATCGCTCGAAGCGGTTGAAGTGGAAGTGGAGGTCGATGCGGTTTCTGTGCCGGACGGTGCCGGGCCCGATGCCGGCGCGGCGACCCCGTCTTCCTCCTCTTCGTCACGCTCGAGCAGGGGATTCTCCTGCAGGAAGCGCTCAATCTCCTGATTGAGTTCCAGGGTCGAGAGCTGGAGCAGGCGTATGGATTGCTGCAGCTGCGGCGTCAGCGTGAGGTGCTGTGACAGCTTTAGCTGCAGGGAGTGTTTCATGAACTGGACTTGCGGGCTCGATTCTCGGACGGGCGGCGTGCTGTTCTAAAGCCGGAAATGCTCACCCAGATAGACTTTTCTAACGCTCTCATTATAAACGATCTCCTCCGGCCGTCCGCAGGCCAGTACCGAGCCGTCGTTGATGATGTAGGCGCTGTCACAAATGCCGAGAGTCTCGCGCACGTTGTGGTCGGTGATCAGCACGCCGATCTCCCGTTCCTTCAGGAAACGGATGATCTTCTGGATGTCGAGCACCGCAATCGGGTCCACTCCGGCAAATGGCTCGTCCAGCAGGATGAAGCGCGGCTGGGAAGCGAGCGCGCGGGCGATCTCGGCGCGCCTACGCTCTCCGCCGGACAGGCTGATGGCCGGACTGTTGCGCAGATGCGCGATACCGAGATCGTGCAACAGCGCATCCAGCTGTTCCCGGATCTGTTCCCGATCCAGGTTGCGCAATTCGAGCACCGCCTGGATGTTCTCGGCCACCGTCAGCTTGCGGAATATCGACGCTTCCTGCGGAAGGTAGCTCAGACCGAGCCGTGCGCGGCGATGGATCGGCATGTGCGTGAGGTTGCGTTCATCCAGATACAGATCTCCGCCGTCCGCCGTCACCAAGCCCACCATCATATAGAAGCAAGTAGTCTTGCCGGCGCCGTTCGGGCCGAGCAAACCGACGACTTCGCCGCTGGTCACCTCGAGCGAGACGTCCTTCACCACGGTACGTGCCTTGTAGCGCTTCTTGAGCTTTTCAGCGCGCAATTTGCTCATTACGTCGAAGCGTTCACCATGGAGGCATGGAGGGAGGAGGGGGGCGTATTAGCGACTGGGTTCGTCTTCCGGCCCGGACGGCTGCAGTTGCAGCGGTTCCGACGCCCCCGGCTGGCCGTCACGCGGGCGCGGCTGGATGATGGCCCGCACGCGTCCCTGCGGATTGCCGGGCGTGGCGGCCGCGGTGCCGCCGCCGGTTACCTGGAAGAACTCGGTCGTCGCGTTGTAGGAAATGTAGTCTCCGCGCACTTCGTCTGTGCCGCGTTTCAGTTGCGCGCGGGTAAACATCTCGACTTTCTCGGCCTTGCTGTCGTATTCGAGCCGCTCGGCGGAGCCCTCGATGTACTCGTCGGTGCCTTCGCGCTTCTGACGGAAATAAGCCGGATTGCCGTGGGCGATGCCCGACTGGAACCCGTCCGCATCCTGCTTCACGATGATGCGGTCGGCCTTGATCATGAGCGTACCCTGCGTGAGCGTCACATTGCCGTGAAACACGGCTTCCTTTTTCTGATCGTCTATTTCGACGCGGTCTGCCTCCAGCGATACCGGCTTGTCGCGATCTGCGCGCTCTGCATGGGCAGAGGCTGCGACCGCGAACACAAATGCCGCGATGTACATTCTGGCGGCGGATGTGCGCACGCTAGCGGTTGCCGGGCTGCGTGCCCTGCAGAATCGATCTCGCGGTTTCATATTGCGCCTTTACTCGAGACAAGAGCCTGATCTCTCTCGTCTTGTTGTCGAATTCTAAGCCAACCGAGCTTGCCGTGGAATTGCCTTCGATCATCGTTACCGGCTTGTCGGTGCGCGCGATTTCCAGATCCGGCACCACGTGGAGATACGTGGTGAATACGCCGAGTTCTGGATTGTCCGCGTAGGCGTCGCGTACGATCTGCACGTTGCCGGTGAAAAAGACTTCGTCGCCGCCCTGCGCGATCTGCGCTTGTTCTGACCGCATCGTCACCGGCGCGCGCTCGTGGTCAAAATAGACGAGCTGCGGCGACTCCAGTTCGGTGCTGTCGTCG
>DATKEK010000242.1:0-2635 GCA_035512195.1 Burkholderiales bacterium | reverse complement strand
ACTCATGACGGCCAAATATAGGCCTTTTATGGTCGCCCGCCAAGTACCCTATGGGGGTATAAGAATGGGCAAGGCAGAAGGCAGAAGGCGAGAGGATGGGCCAGCCCGCCATGCGGTCATCGCGAGGGCCGGAAGCCCGTGGCGATCTCGCTTCTCACGCGATCGGCTGCACGCAGCAGTTGATGGAATGCCGGGGAAAGGAAAAGCGGGTGCCGCCGGGACGGCTAATTGGCAAGCTCGGCGCGGTCGCGAAAGTGGTCCAGCGCTTCCGGGTTGGCAAGTGCGTCCAGGTTCTTCACCGGCCGGCCGTGCACCAGGTTGCGTACCGCGAGCTCCACGATCTTGCCGCTCTTGGTGCGCGGAATGTCAGGTACCTGCAGCACCTTGGCGGGTACGTGGCGCGGCGACGTGTTGGCGCGGATCTGGTTCTTGATCTTCTTGATCAGCGCGTCGTCTAGTATCAGTTCGTGGCGCAGGCGCACGAACAGCACCACGCGCACGTCGCCCTGCCAGTCCTGGCCGATGACCAGGCTTTCCACCACTTCGTCCAGCTGTTCGACCTGGCGATAGATCTCCGCCGTGCCGATGCGCACGCCGCCCGGATTCAATGTCGCGTCCGAGCGCCCATAGATGATGGCGGTGCCGCGCGGCGTGAGTTCCATGTAGTCGCCGTGACACCAGACGCCGGGAAACTTGTCGAAGTAGGCATTGCGGTACTTCTCGCCGCCGGGATCGTTCCAGAAATAGATCGGCATCGCCGGGAAAGGCGCGGTGCACACCAGCTCGCCCCGGTCGCCGACCACCGCGCGGCCCTGCTCGTCGTAGACCTGCACGTTCAGCCCGAAACCGCGGCACTGGATCTCGCCGCGGTAAACCGGCAACGTCGGATTGCCGAGCACGAAACAGGAGACGATGTCGGTGCCGCCGGAAATCGACGACAGCAGCAGGTCCTGCTTGATCGCGCGATACACGTAGTCGTAGCTTTCCGGCACCAGCGGCGAGCCGGTCGAGGTCATGGTCCGGAGACCGGCGAGGCGGTGCGTATCGACGGGTTTCGCGCCGGCCTTGTTCAGGGCGTCAATGTACTTCGCCGACGTGCCGAAGATGGTCATCTGTTCCTCGTCGGCGAAGTCGAACAGCACGGTCGGGCGCGGATAAAACGGCGAGCCGTCGTAGAGCAGCAGGGTGGCGCCGCTTGCCAGACCCGACACCAGCCAGTTCCACATCATCCAGCCGCAGGTGGTGAAGTAGAACAGCCGGTCGCCGCGTTTCAGATCGGTGTGCAGCCGGTGCTCCTTCAGGTGCTGCAGCAGAGTGCCGCCGGCGCCGTGCACGATGCACTTCGGCACGCCGGTGGTACCGGAGGAATAGAGAATGAACAGCGGATGATTGAACGGCAGCCGTTCGAAGGCGATTTCGGCTGCAGGGAAGGGATCGATGAACTCCTCGAACAGCACCGAGCGGGGCACCGCGGAGATGTCCGGCTGCGCCCGCGTGTAGGAAACGATCACCACTTTCTCCACGTTCGGCAACTTCTCGACGATCTCTGCCACGCGCGGCAGCGTGTCGATCGTCTTGCCGGCGTAATAGTAGCCCTCGACCGCGAACAGGACTTTTGGCTCGATCTGGCCGAAACGGTCCACTACGCCCGGCACGCCGAAGTCGGGGGAGCAGGAGGACCACACCGCGCCGATGCTGGTCGTGGCCAGCATGGCGACAATGGTTTTCGGCAGGTTCGGCAGGAACGCCGCCACACGGTCTCCCGGCTTGACGCCGGCGGCCTTCAGCGCCTGCGCGGTACGCGAGACCTCGTCGTACAGGGCGCTGAAGCTGACACCGCGGCGCACTTTGCTCTCGCCCCAGAATACGATTGCGGTATCCTGGTCGCGTCTGCGCAGAAGGTTCTCTGCGTAATTCAGCCTGGCGTCCGGAAACCATTGCGCGCCGGGCATGCGTTCCCCGTCGATCAACGCGCGTTCTTCCCCGCGGCTTTCGGCGATCACCTCACAGAAGTCCCACACCGCCACCCAGAATTTCTCCGGCTCGCGTATGGACCAGTCGTACAGCTGTTGCGAATCCGATACGGCGGTGTTCCAGCGCTGATCGATGAGCCGGATGAAGGCAGAGATATTCGAGTCGGCGATGCGCTCGGGCGACGGTTGCCAGAGGATGGAGGGTGTGGACTGATCGTTCATGTCGGGGAGGCGGTTTCCGCTGGTACTTGCCGGCTTATTCCGGACGCATGTGCGGGAACAGGATCACGTCGCGGATCGATGGGCTGTCGGTCAGCAGCATCACCAGCCGGTCGATGCCGATGCCTTCGCCGGCTGTCGGAGGCAGACCGTACTCGAGTGCGCGGATGTAGTCGGCGTCGTAATGCATCGCTTCCTGGTCACCTGCATCCTTTTGACGCGCCTGTTCACGGAATCGTTCCGACTGGTCCTCGGGGTCGTTCAGCTCGGAAAAGCCGTTGGCGATTTCGCGTCCGGCGATGTACAGCTCGAAGCGGTCGGTGATCTCCGGGTTGGCGTCGTTGCGCCGCGCCAGCGGGGAAACCTCCGCCGGATACTCGACGATGAAGGTCGGCTGTACCAGCAACTGTTCGGTGGTTGCCTCGAACAGCGTGAGCTGCAAT
>DATKEK010000241.1:0-15452 GCA_035512195.1 Burkholderiales bacterium | reverse complement strand
CGTCACCAGACGCTGGCCGGCCGCGACCGGCCGGCCTTCCTGGAAGTGCAGACCGACGATGCGGCCGTCCATCTCGGGGCGGATGATCACCGATTCCTCGGCCAGCAACGACCCGACTGCGGTCACCTCGTCGCTGATACTGGCAATGGTGACCGGCTCCGCCTTGACCGGGAGTCCCATCGGCTTCGGCGCCTGCGCCTGCTGCTGGGCGGCCGGTTTTGCCTGCTCTGCGTTAGCATCGGTCTTGGAACCGCAACCGGCGACGAGCGCCGCGGACGCCGCCAGCGCCACGGAAACGGATAGTGACTTGTACGAGATCTGCAAGGGGATACCTCTTTAATCTAACGGCCCCGGGCCGGAAAACGACCCGCAGAAAAATTAAGTGCCGGCCGCAAAGCTCGGACCGGCTGGATTGACTCCGGCTTTTCGCCCCAATTGCTCCTTGGGCGGCGATTGCTGACCGGAGAGTCAGTTATTCGGCCAGATGATAAACGAACTTAAAGCAAGGGACCATGAAAATCTCTCTGGATGCGCTGCTGGTTATCGATGCCATATCCCGCAACGGCAGCTTCGCCGGGGCAGCCGAAGAATTGCACCGGGTGCCGTCAGCTATCACTTACACCGTGCAGAAGCTCGAGCAGGATCTCGGCATCAAGCTGTTCGACCGCAGTGGCCATCGCGCGCGCCTGACCGCGGCCGGCGAGGAACTGCTGCGCGAGGGGCGATTCCTGCTGCGCGCGGCCAATGACCTCGAATGTAGGGTGCAGCGCGTCGCCACTGGCTGGGAAAGCGAACTGCGGCTCGCAGTGGACGACATCATTCCGGTGGAACGCCTGTTCCCCCTGCTGAAGGCTTTCTACCGGGAGCGCCCGGCAACGCGCATCCGCCTGCTGTCGGAAATTCTCGGCGGCTGCTGGGACGCGCTGCTCTCCGGGCGCGCGGACCTGACGATCGCCACCGGCGAGCCACCGCGGGAGGGCTCGATCGCGATCGAGCCGCTGGGCGATTTCGAGTTCGTGTTTGCGGTGTCCCCGGATCATCCCTTGGCCGATGCACCGGAGCCGCTCAGCGCAAACGACCTGCTGCAGCAGCGCGCGGTGCCCGCGGCGGACACCTCGCGCAGCCTGCCAGCACGCAGTTCCGGGCTGCTCGACGGCCAGGACACGCTGACCGTTCCGACGATACGGGCGAAGCTGTCGGCCCAGATCGCCGGTCTGGGGGTCGGCTATCTTCCGCTGCGATGGGCAGAACCGCATATCAAGGCGGGCCGGCTGGTCGCAAAAACCGTGGAAGGCCCGAAGCCTGCCGCCAGCGTGCACCTGGCGTGGCATCCGAGACAGGCCGGCAAGGCGGCAGGCTGGTTCATCGAGCGCCTGCGCGAACCGCGCATGCGCGCCTATCTGCTCGGCGAGGCGGGCTACCCTGAAGCGGAGTCCTGATGTCCTCAGGACTCCGCCTGCCCGGCGTTCTGCTCCGCCACCTGCTTGTGCACTTCCTGCATGTCGAGCGCAAGCGTCTTGTCGACGATCGAATCGAGCGCAGAACCGGGCAGCGCGCCGGCCTGCGAAAACAGCACGACCCGGTCGCGCACCACCATCAGGGTTGGTATCGTGCGGATCTCGAAAGTTGCCGCCAGTTCGGGCTCGTCCTCGGTGTTGATCTTGGCGAATACCAAGGCGGGATATTTTTCCGCGGCCGACTCGAACACCGGGGCGAACGACCGGCACGGCCCGCACCACGGCGCCCAGAAATCCAGGATTACCGTCTCGTTACCGGTAATCACCTGTTCGAAATTTTCCTTGGTCAATGCGACTGTCGTCACGTGTTCTCCTTGAGTTACGGTAAAAACCTGTTGCTGCATTCCTGTCTGCGTTGTGTCAGCCGGCTTGGGGCTGCTCCGACTCGAAGCGCCCGAAGTGCAGCAAAATCGTCGGCAGTACCAACAGATTGAGCAAGGTCGAAGTCACCAGTCCGCCGACGATGATGGTCGCCATCGGACCTTCGATCTCGCGTCCCGGTTCCCCGGTGCCGAGCGCGAGCGGCATCAGCGCAAGCGCCGTCACCAGCGCAGTCATCAGGATCGACGGCAGCCGCTCCCCGGCACCGCGCAATGCGGTTTGCAGTCCCCAGGTCTCGCCTTCGTGCGTGACCAGATGCTGGTAGTGCGAAACCAGCATGATCGAATTGCGCAGGGTGATGCCGAACAAAGTGACGAATCCCACCAGCGAGCCGAGCGACATCCAGCCGCCGCTCGCCAGCACGGCTATGACGCCGCCGATCAACGCGAAGGGCAGGTTGACGAAGGTGATGATGAGATTGTGCAGATTGTTGAAGGCAACGTAGAGCAGCAAGAATATGCCGACCCCGGCCAGCAGGGAATGCACGATCAGATCGGTGAAGGCCTTCCGCTGGGCTTCGGCGGTTCCGCTCACCGTCAGGTAGTTGCCCGGTGACAGCCGCACCTGCGCGTTCAGCCGGCGTTTTGCGTCGCTCTCGAATCCCTGCAGGTCACGGCCCGCCACGTTTGCGGTGACCGTCTGGATGCGGCGGCCGCCGGCATGCAGGATCTTGTAGCGTCCGCCGGTCACCTCGACATCGGCGACCTGCGACAGTCTCACCAGGCTGCCATCGGGATTGCGCAGGCGCAGGGTACCGATGCGGGAGACGCTGTTGCGTTGTTCCGGATCCAGCACCACCACCAGGTCGATCACCTGTGTGCCGCGGTAGATCTGCCCGACCGTCGCGCCTTCGTAGGCGGCATGTATTGCCTGCAGCACCTCGGCCGGAGTCAGCCCGAGCGCAGCCATCCGCTCATGGCGTAGCCGCACCGACAGCTGCGGCGTGCCCGGAGGCGCCTGCAGCTGGACATCCTCGGCGCCTGGCACACCGGTCAGCACCGCGGCGACCGCAAGCGCATCGCGATCCAGCTCATCGAGGTCCGCACCGTAGATGTTCACCACCAACGGTGCCGCATAGCCGGTGATTGTCTCTTCGATGCGCTCGGTCAGAAACGTATTCACCGCGAAAACCACACCCGGGAACGTCACCCCGCGCGAGCCGGAGAGCGTTTCGCGAATCTCGCGCAGGATGCGGATCTGCTCGCGGCCCGCGAGCGGACCGATCTCCACCTCGAACTCGCTGTAGTGCGTGCCGAAGGTGTCTGCGCCGTTCCTGGCGCGCCCCACCCATTGCGCCACCGACTGCACGCCCTCGATCTCGCCGATCGCCTTCGACACGCGCTGGCCGATACGCAGGGATTCCGACTCGGAGGTTCCGGGCACCGCGGCCATATGCAGGATGTAATGGCCTTCGCGTAACGCAGGAATGAATTCGCCGGCGAACAGCGGCAAAGTCCCGATGCCGGCCGCAATCACCAGGCCCGTCACGCCGATCACCCGCCCCGGATAGCGCTCGATGCGGCGCAGGAGCGCGAGGTAACGCGGCCGCAGCCAGGCGACCGCGGGCGGATCCGCACTGGGCAGTTCGCGCCGGGCAAGCAGCAGGTAACACAGCGCCGGGGTGAGTGTGACCGCCACCACCAGCGAGGCGAGTATCGCGAAAATGTATGCCAGCCCGAGCGGAGCGAACAACTTGCCGGCGATGCCTGAGAGCGTCAGCAACGGCACGAACACCAGCGCGACTATGAAGGTCGCGTACACCACCGAGCCGCGCACTTCCACCGAGGCATCCAGCACCACCTGTTCCAGCGGCCGCGGGTCCGGCGCCAGGCGGTTCAGTCGCAGGCGCCGGAAAATGTTCTCGGTATCGATGATCGCATCGTCCACCACCTCGCCGAGCGCGATCGCCAGCCCGCCCAGCACCATCACGTTCAGCGCGATGTCGAAATAGTCGAGCACCAGCACCGAAGAAAGCAGCGATACGGGAATCGCCAGCGTGCAAATTAACGCGGTGCGCTTGTTGTACAGGAACAGGAACAGCACCAGCACCACCAGCGCCGATCCGATCAGGATGTCGCGCTGCACGTTGCGCACCGCGGTTTCGATGAAGTTCGCCGGTCGGAACAGATCGGCACGCAATGCAACCTGCTCTTTCTCGAGCAGCGGCGCGAGCTCGTCCAGTGCGCGCTCCAGTTGCCGCGTCACCGCATGCGTGTTGGCGCCGAGCTGCCCCTGCACCATCAGGAACACGCCCTGCTCGCCGTCGATCGCGGCGGCGCTGATCGAGGGCGCGACTCCCTCGACCACGTTGGCCACGTCGGCAATGCGTACCGCCCGCCCGTCCCGATACACCAGCACCACACGCCCGACATCCTCGAGCAAGCCGGGCTGCGCCTCCACCTGCAGGATCAGATGCTGATTCGGTGTCTTGACGAAGCCGGTGCCCTTGATGCCGGTGGCACTGCGCGCCGCCTGCACCACGTCGCCGATCGCCAGCCCGTGGCGAAGCAGGCGTTCCGGATCCACCTGGATCTGCCACTGCCGGGTATCGCCGCCGAACACATTGACTTCGGCCACACCGGGAACCGCCAGCAGGTGCGGGCGGATGGTCCAGTCAACCAGCGTGCGCAGTTCCATCAGCGAGCGCGTTGCCGAAGTCACGCCGATGCCGAGCACCGTACTGGCCGAAGAGGTCAGCGGCGTCATGGTCGGAGGTTCGACGCCATCCGGCATCTGGTTGACCAGCGCGGCGAGCCGCTCCCCGACCACCTGCCGGATGCGATAGGTGTCCGATCCGTCCTCGAATACCGCCGTGACCACCGACAGGCCCGGGATAGACTGCGAACGCAGGGTCTCCAGTCCCGACACACCGGCGAGCGCGCTTTCCACCGGTTGTGTCACCAGCTTCTCCACCAGCTCCGCGGAAAAACCCGGTGCCTCGATCTGCATCACCACCTGACTCGGCGAGAACTCCGGGAACACGTCCAGGTTGGCGCGGGAGAGCGTGTACAGCCCGTAGGCGACGATGGTGACCGCGAACGCGACAACCACGCCTGCATGACGGATGGAGAAACGGACGATTGCGGCGATCATCGGTCCGGCCGTCTATGCACGAAACAGACGCGCCGCAGGTTCACCACAAAGACAACAAGACACAAAGGAGCATGAAGAAACGCCATGCTCGTCATCTCGCTTCGCGCCTGCGTGACCACGCCAGGACCAAAACCTGCCGTCGCCGCGGCGGTCAGTCCTCATTCTCGTTCCGTATCTGGTATTTGAACTCCTCCGACAGCAGCAGCTGGGCACCGCTCACCACCACGAGGTCACCGGGCTGGAATGGGCCATGATTGAACCAGCCGTTGCCGAGGTCCCGCGCGGTCGACACCTCGTAGCGGGCAAACGTGTCTTCGTCCTTCCGCAGGTACGCCCAGGCCTTGCCTGCATGCCAGATCACCGCCTCGTTCGGCAGCAGCACGCCGGTCTGCTTCTGGCCGTCGGTGCTGACGCGCGCAACGATGCGGGCGCCAGCGCGCAGATCCTCGCCGTTGACGAGATAGAAAAAGGTCCGGCCGGGCAGTGTCGGCTCTGCCTGCGGCGAGTCGGAAACGAATCGTGCATCGCGGAGCTCCGCGCGCCCGGACACCGGCGCGACACGGATGGTGGCGCGCGCAAGCTCCGGCGGCAAGCCGAACGGAAACACGAACTGCGCGAGGTGCGTCTCGCGCGCCAGCAGCGATTGCAGTTCGCGCGAGCCTGCCCCCGTGGCCCAGCCCGCGATCGTCTCTCCCCACGCAGTACGCAACGCATCCCTGACCGCCTCGGCAGTCGCGCCGGCGGCCTCGAGCTGCGCCTGTTCGGCGCGATAACGTGCCTGCGCATTGCGCATTATCTGCTCGGAAACGTTGCGGTCGTCGCGAAACAATGCGTCCATCCGGCGGTACTCGGCTTCGGCCGCAGTCACCGCCGCACGCCGTGCACGAACCTCTCCCATGGCCGCCAGGTATCGCCCGCGCAACTCGAACAGCGCTTGCATGTCGACCACCATGCCGTAGATCTCGACCGCGGCTTCGCTCTCGGTCGCGGCCAGCGGCAGCGTGACGATCCCGCTGGCATGCTGGCTAAGCGGCGTAACCCGCACCACGGCGCGCCCGTCCTCGAATCCCGCGGTATCCTCGGTCTCGATCTCCTCTTCGAAGCCCTCGCCGGCGAGGCGCAGTTCGTCACGCGCGAAGTACACCAGAGACCAGGACAGGACCGCGATCAACACCCCCATCAGCGCGATGATGGCGTGGCTGCCGGTGAACTTCATCGGTTCCACTCCACGCTCGCCGAAGACGTCTGCGGCAGGCTGCGAAAGCCGCCGATCAGCGGATGCTGGAGCGCGTCCTCCAGCGCAGCCACTGCGCGCAACTGCGCAATCATCGCGGCATGCCGCTCGCCGGCGGCGGCAAGCGAAGTCATTCTCGCAGCCGTGATCTGCATGCGGTCCGCGGCGCCGGCTTCGTACAGCTTGCCGGCGCGGGCGAACTCCGCCTCCGCCGACTCGAGCCGGCGTGCGGCTGCTACGCTTCTTTCGTTCGCCAGTGCCAGAGCTTGCATCGAGCCTTCGACGTCGCTTATCGCGCGCGCCTGCAGTTCCAGGAAGCGCTGCCCCGCCAGTTCGCGCCGTGCCTGTGCCTCCCGCACAGCCGCCTGCCCGCGCAGACCAGGCGGAAATACCAGAGAAGTCGCCAGCGACCAGACGCTGTCGCCCTGATCCCACATGTATCCGGGCGACAGAGAAAAGTCCGGGTACTGTGCGGCCACCGCCAGCTTGAGATCGGCATCAGCCACGCCGTACGCCAGCAATCCACGCTGCACGTCCAGCCGGTTGCGCAGTGCAAGCGCACGCGCCTCCTGCCGCGGATGCAAGCCGGCACCGTCCGGTTCCGGTGGAGCGTCCATGGTCATCGCACCGACTGTCGCCAGCGGCAGTCCGAGCGCAGCCGCCAGACCGGCAGTCGCCTCGCGCGCTGCAGCGCGCGAGGCGACACGCTCCAACTCGAGCACATCGACAGAAGATTGCTCTTGCGCAAACTCCCTCGCCGACAACAAGCCCGCATCCACCCGCCGCGACACCAGTTCCCGCATTTCCTTGCGCGCCGCGAGCCGGCGCTGCACCACCGATTCCCGTGCACGCGCGTCCCACAGATCGATCAGACGATCACGAACCTGTGCTCGCACACGCCATGCAACCTCCGCCACCTCGAGTTCCGCAGAATCCGCGAGCAGGCTCGCGCGCTCGATTCGCGCCTCCCTCTTGCCGGACGCAACCCAGGGAAGTTGCAGGGCAAGCCCGAGACTCCACGGGCCATCGCCGTCCTGCTGGCGACTGTGATGTTCGGCGGCAACGCCGAACGCGACCGGCGGGCGCTGCTGCGCACTCGCCAGTTGCGCCTGCGCGACCGCAGCCGTCGCACGCGCGGTTTGCATGGAGGGATTGAAGTGCAACGCCGCCAGGGTGAGTTCCTCGAGCCGCCAGACGGCGGGCGGCCACCTACCGGCAAACCCGCTCGCCGCGACTCGGGCCGCAAGCGAGTCGTCCGCGGGAGAGCGCGCCTGGTGGCGCAGCACTCCCGAATCGGCGTCGGCGTCGACTGCATGCGGGGAGTAGGCGACCGGCGCGCACGCCACGGCCAGCAGCGCGGTGCAGGCGATCCAGCATAGCGACATCGACCCGCGCGGCATGTTCGATGCGCCTCAGTGCAGCTTGACGCGCGGCTGGGTCCTGCGCGTGATCAGCCGTGCCAGCGTGTCCAGCGCGACTTTGGCAAACCCGTGCAGCGCGTACTCGTGCATCTTGTACAGCGAGAGATACATCAATCCGGCGAAATAGCCTTCGATCATCAGACTGCCACGGCTGATCGCGCCCATCAGGCTGCCGACCGTGCTGTACTTGCCGAGCGAAACCAGCGAACCAAAATCGCGATAGGCCCAGGGATTCAACTTCCTGCCGTCGATATGCGCCGGCAACCACCTGGCGAGATGCGATGCCTGCTGGTGTGCCGCCTGTGCGCGCGGCGGGACCGGATGCGGGTGACCGGGCCATGGACAGTTCGCGCAATCGCCGAAGGCGAAAACCGCGGGGTCGCGCGTGGTCTGCAATGTCTGCTCCACGGCTAGCTGGTTCAGGCGGTTGGTTTCCAGCCCGTCGATCTCATGCAGAAAATCCGGCGCCTTGATGCCGGCGGCCCAGACCACCAGCTCGGCGGGGACAAACACGCCCGCCGCGGTGCGTACGCCGTCGGCGCCGACCTCGGTGACCCGGTCTCCGGTGAGCACCTGCACACGCAGCTTCTCCAAAAGCTTCAGCGTGGCGACCGAAAGACGCTCGGGCAATGCGGGCAAGATGCGCGGCGCGGCTTCGATGATGGTCAGCTTGATATCGCGTTCCGGATCGATGCGGTCCAGCCCGAACGACACTAGTTCGCGGATGGTGTTGTGCAGTTCGGCGGCGAGTTCCACCCCTGTGGCCCCGGCACCGATGATGGCGACATGCAGCTGCTCCGGCCGCAGCGGCTGCGACTGGGAGTTGGCGCGCATGCAGGCATTCAGCAGACGCGAATGAAACAGCGCCGCCTGCTGCGGCGTGTCGAGCGAGATCGCGTGCTTCGCTGCGCCCGGAGTGCCGAAATCGTTGGTGTGGCTGCCAACCGCGAGGACCAGAGTGTCATAACGCTGGGTGCGCGCAGGTATCACTTCGTCGCCGTTGTCATCGTAAGTGGGCGCAAGATGCACTTCCTTCCGCGCGCGGTCGAGCCCGTTCATGCGCCCCAGCTGGAAACGAAAGTGGTGCCAGCGCGCCTGCGCAAGATAATCGAGTTCATGGTCGTTGAGGTCCATGCTCCCGGCGGCGACCTGGTGCAGCAACGGTTTCCACAGGTGGGTGCGAGAGCGGTCGATCAGCGTGATGAGCGCCTTCTTCCTGCGCCCGAGTGTGTCGCCCAGGCGGGTCGCCAGCTCCAGTCCTCCAGCACCGCCGCCGACAATGACGATGTTATGCAGCCTGTTCTCGCTTTTTTGTACGTTTGTCATCGGGGCTGTCGGGATTACGTCCCGGTCACGCCAGGGAAACACTCCCCTGAAGCCGGAAGTTTAGCGGGATGTTCAGCGAGCTGTCTTGATCCAAGCAGAAAAAAAGCCCACCCGATGTCGGGTGGGCCTGGCCGCAAAGCGCGATCTCAAACCTGCGGGTTGAGGCGCTCGAGTTTGGAAAGCAGCTTGTTGAGAGCGTTGAGGTAGGCTTTTGCCGATGCCACCACGATATCGGTGTCGGCGCCCTGTCCGTTGACGATGCGACCGGACTTCGCCAGTCGCACGCTCACCTCGCCCTGCGAATCTGTACCGCTGGTAATGGCGTTCACCGAGAACAGCGTGAGATCGGCGCCACTGGACACGATCGACTCGATTGCCTTGAACGTCGCGTCCACCGGACCGCTGCCGCGGGCTTCGGCTTTTCTCTCTGAGGCTCCCTCGGCGATCACGATCCTGGCGATCGGGATCTCGCCCGTCTCGGAGTGCGCGAGCAGCGACACCAGCTTGAAGTGCTCCTGCTCTTGCGTCACCGTCTCGTCCGCCACCAGCATGATCAGGTCCTCGTCGAAGATCTCGTGCTTCTTGTCGGCAAGCTCCTTGAATCGCATGAATGCCGCATTCAGCGCTTCTTCCGACTCCAGTTCGACGCCGAGGTCCTTCAGCCGCTGTTTGAGCGCGTTGCGGCCGGAGTGCTTGCCCAGCACCAGCTTGTTGGTGGTCCAGCCCACGTCTTCCGCGCGCATAATTTCGTAGGTCTCGCGGTCCTTGAGTACGCCGTCTTGGTGGATGCCGGCTTCATGCGCAAACGCATTCGCGCCGACGATCGCCTTGTTCGGTTGCACCGGAAAGCCGGTAATGGAGGACACCATCTTCGAGGCGGGCACGATCTGGGTCGCGTCGATGCGCGTGTCGCAGGGAAAGAAATCCTGCCGCGTGCGCACCGCCATCACGATCTCCTCGAGCGACGCGTTGCCGGCGCGTTCGCCGAGCCCGTTCACCGTGCATTCGATCTGCCGCGCCCCGGCCATCACCGCAGCCAGAGAATTGGCGACCGCCAGCCCCAGATCGTTGTGGCAGTGTACAGACCATACCACCTTGTCCGAGTTCGGCACGCGCTCGCGCAGCGTACTGATCATGCCGGCGAACTGCTCCGGCATGGTGTAGCCGACGGTATCAGGAATGTTGATCGTACCTGCGCCGGCCTTGATCACTTCCTCGAGGATCCGGCACAGGAAATCGATCTCGGAGCGACCGGCGTCCTCGGGCGAGAACTCGACATCCGCGCATAGCGAACGCGCGAGCTTCACCGACTTCACCGCCTGCTCGATCACCTGTTCCGGCTTCATGCGCAGCTTGCGCTCCATGTGGATCGGCGAGGTGGCGATAAAGGTGTGAATGCGGCTGGCATTCGCCGGCTTGACCGCCTCGCCCGCCCTGCGCACGTCGGCCTCCGACGCGCGCGCCAGTCCGCAGACGATGCTGTCCTTCACCGTCTGCGCGACCGCTTTCACCGACTCGAAGTCGCCGTTGCTGGCAGCGGGAAATCCGGCCTCGATGACGTCCACGCGCATGCGTTCCAGTTGGCGCCCGATGCGCAGCTTCTCTTCGCGAGTCATCGAAGCGCCCGGACTCTGTTCGCCGTCGCGCATGGTGGTATCGAATATGACCAATTGCTCTTTCATTGTCTGCCTCCGGTTCTGAATTGATGCCGGCGCCGTGGAAGTCACCATCTTCCGGACGCAACTCGGGTGTCCTATGGGTTTCGGGTTTTCTCAGCAAACCCGACAAACTGTTGGGGTGGAATGGAGTATTTAGCGCCCGGGGCGCAGCAGCAGCCCTGCCAGCAGGAGACTGGCAAGCGGAAGGGAAATCGGGCTGAGCTGATTAGCGTACATGGCGCGGACTATAAAAGCTTTTCAAGACGCTCGCAAGACCTGCGCTAGCCGCCGCCCTGGCCGGGAGGCTGCGCCGGCGGAGGCTTTCGCGAGAACAGCTGCGCGGCCCACATCACGTAGCCGGAAGCCGCGTAGATCAGGAACAGCGAGAACAGGACTTCTGGCAGGTTGTCCGCGATCTGCGCCACCGCGACCACGCCGAACGCAATCAGCACCACGCCCCAGAACGGCACGGCCTTGCGCAGGCCGACGTCCTTGCCACTGTAGAACTTCACGTTGCTCACCATACTGAAGCCGGCAAACACTGCAATGCCCCAGGCGACCCATGGCAGATCGCGCCGCGGTATGTCGTAAGCCTCCATGGCCCAGACGAAACCCGCGATCAGGCCGGCGGCAGCGGGACTCGGCAGGCCCTGGAAAAAGCGCTTGTCGACCACCCCGATGTTGGTGTTGAAACGTGCGAGCCGCAGCGCGGCGCAGGCGCAGTAGACAAAGGCGGCAAACCAGCCCAGCTGCCCCATGCCCTTCAGCGCCCATTCGTACATAACCAGCGCGGGAGCGGCGCCGAACGCCACCATGTCCGAAAGCGAGTCGTACTCCGCGCCGAACTCGGACTGGGTGCGCGTAAGCCGGGCAACGCGCCCGTCGAGGCCGTCCAGTACCATCGCCACCAGGATGCCGATCGCGGCAAGCTCGAATCGCAGGTTCATTGCCTGCACGATGGCGTAGAAACCCGCGAACAGGGCACAGGTGGTGATCGCATTCGGCAGCCAGTAAATGCCCGGCCGCGCGATGCCGCCGCGGCCTAGCCACTTGTTCCTGGGTTCCGGATGGTTCATTCTCACGACTCAGATTCTGGCAACAATGGTTTGTCCAGCATAGACCTTGTCGCCCACCGAAACATTCGCGCGGGCCGAAACCGGCAGATACAGATCCACGCGGGAGCCGAAGCGTATGAAACCGAAGCGCTGTCCGCGGGTAAGCTCGGCACCCGGCCCGACGTAACACAGTATGCGCCGCGCGATCAGTCCCGCAATTTGCACGCAGGTGACATCGCCCCCCCCTTGCGTTCTGATCAGCAGCGCGTTGCGTTCGTTCTCGATCGAAGCCTTGTCCAGCGCGGCATTCAGAAAACTGCCTGGGTGATAGAAAACCTGCTCGACCTGCCCGTCGACCGGGCTGCGATTCGAGTGCACGTTGAACACGTTCATGAACACGCTGACCTTGAGCGCCTCGCACTGCCGGTAGGGATCGGTCGCCTTCTGCACGGAAACTACGCGCCCGTCCGCGGCCGCGATCACCGCGTCGCGATCCTGCGGCACCGCGCGCGCCGGGTCGCGGAAGAACTGCAGCACGAACAGCGCCATCAACCAGAAGGGCAGGGACCACCATCCCGCACCCCAGGTGACCAGCATGGCGATGACCGCCGCCGCCGCGAGAAACGGCCAACCTTCCATGGCGATGAGCGGATGCGGATACGGTGTCATTTGACGTGATGCCTCAAAAAAGCAAAGGGCCGAGCAGTGCTCGGCCCTGGGAGGTGCCGCTCAGTTCTTCGCCTTGTCCACCAGACGGTTCTGCTTGATCCACGGCATCATCTCGCGCAGGCGTTCGCCCACCACCTCGATCTGATGCTCGCGCCCGATCCGGCGCATGGCATTCAGCTTGGTCGCTCCGGTCTTGTTCTCCAGCAGGAACTCCTGCGCGTAGGCCCCGGTCTGGATTTCCTTTAGAATCCTGCGCATCTCGTTCTTGCTCTCTTCCGTAATGATGCGCGGGCCGCGGGTGAAGTCGCCATATTCGGCATTGTTGGAAATCGAGTAGCGCATATTGGCGATGCCGCCCTCGTATATCAGGTCCACGATCAGCTTGAGCTCGTGCAGGCACTCGAAGTAGGCCATCTCCGGCGCGTAGCCGGCTTCCACCAGCACCTCGAAGCCGGCCTGGATCAGCGCGGTGGTGCCGCCGCACAGCACGACCTGCTCGCCGAACAAATCGGTTTCGGTCTCTTCGCGGAAGTTGGTTTCGATGATGCCGGCCTTGCCGCCGCCGATCGCGGCCGCATACGACAATGCAAGGTCGCGGGCTTTCTTCGTCGGGTTCTGGTGAATCGCGATCAGCATCGGCACGCCGCCGCCCTGCGCGTAAGTCGAGCGCACGGTGTGTCCCGGCGCCTTCGGCGCGACCATCACCACGTCCAGATCGTCGCGCGGCACCACCTGCCCGAAGTGGATGTTGAAGCCATGCGCAAAGGCGACCGTGCCGCCCTTCTTGATGTTCGGCTCGACGCCTTCCCGGTACACCTCGGCGATGTGCTCGTCCGGAAGCAGGATCATCACGAAATCGGCGCCCTTCACCGCGTCGCCCATCTCCTTGACCTCGAGGCCGGCCTTCTTCGCCTTGTTCCAGGACCCGCCCCCCTTGCGCAAGCCAACGACCACTTTCATGCCCGAGTCCTTCAGGTTGAGCGCATGCGCGTGACCCTGGGAGCCGTAACCGAGCACGGCGATTTTCTTGCCTTTGATGAGACGCAGGTCCGCGTCCTTGTCGTAATAGACCTTCATGATCCCCTCTTTATTAAAATGCGCGGGAAGCGGGGAAGACAGGGCAGGGAATCTGCTCCCCGCCGTGCCCGCTCCGCACCCCACTAGGCTTTCAGGATTCTGTCTCCGCGGCCGATGCCTGAGGCGCCGGTGCGGACCGTTTCCAGGATGGCGCCCTGCTCCAGCGCTTGGATGAACGCGTCGAGCTTGGCGCCGGTACCGGTCAGTTCTATGGTGTAGGTCTTGTCCGTCACGTCGATGATGCGCCCGCGGAAGATGTCGGAGATGCGCTTCATCTCCTCGCGGTCCTTTCCAGTCGCGCGCACCTTGACCAGCATCAGCTCGCGCTCGATGTGGTTGCCGTCCGACAGATCCACCACCTTGACCACATCGACCAGTTTATTGAGCTGCTTGTTGATCTGTTCGATCACGTCGTCGGATCCGGATGTGACGATGGTCATGCGCGACAGCGACGGATCCTCGGTCGGAGCCACGGTGAGCGACTCGATATTGTAGCCGCGCGCGGAGAAAAGTCCGGACACACGCGAGAGTGCGCCCGCCTCGTTCTCCAGAAGCAAAGAGATGATGTGACGCATTACGTTTTTGGCAGCAGGTGGAACGGGACCCTCAGACGAGGATCATTTCGGACAGGCCCTTGCCGCCCGGCACCATCGGGAACACGTTCTCGGTCTGATCGGTGATGAAATCCATGAATACCAGGTCCTTCTTGCGGCTGAACGCCTCCTTCAGCGCCGGTTCGATGTCGGCCGGCTTTTCGATGCGCATGCCCACGTGGCCGTATGACTCCGCGAGCTTCACGAAGTCGGGCAGCGCATCCATGTACGACTCGGCATAGCGATTGCCGTGGAAGAACTCCTGCCACTGCCTCACCATGCCCATGTAACGGTTGTTCAGATTGACGATCTTGATCGGCAGGCGGTACTGCTTGGCGGTGGACAGTTCCTGAATGCACATCTGGATGCTCGCTTCGCCGGTGACGCAAGCGACCGTCGCCTCCGGGTGCGCAAACTGCACACCCATTGCGTACGGCAGACCCACGCCCATCGTGCCCAACCCGCCGGAATTGATCCAGCGGCGCGGTTTCACGAACTTGTAGAATTGCGCCGCCCACATCTGATGCTGGCCGACATCGGAGGTGACGAACAGGTCCACATCCCTGGTCAGTTCGTAAAGCTTCTCCACCACCATCTGCGGCTTGATGATCTCGCTGGCGCGGTCGAACTTGAGGCAGTCGCGACCTTTCCACAGATCGATCTGGGTCCACCATTCCTTCAGAGCGCCGGGGTCCGGACGCTCTTTCATGGCGACCAGCTGCCGGTTCATCTCCTGCAGCACGTCCTTGACGTCGCCGACGATCGGGATATCCACCCGCACGCGCTTGGAGATGGAGGACGGATCCACGTCAATATGGATGATCCGGCGCTCTTCCTGGTAGAAATGCTTCGGATTGCCGATCACGCGGTCGTCAAACCGCGCGCCCACCGCAAGCAGCACATCACAGTGCTGCATGGCCATGTTTGCCTCGTAGGTGCCATGCATGCCGAGCATGCCGAGGAACAGCGGATCCGTGCCGGGAAAACCGCCGAGTCCCATCAGCGTATTGGTGCACGGAAAGCCGAGCGAATGCACCAGCTGCGTCAGCTCCGCGGAAGCGTTGCCCAGCACGATGCCGCCGCCGGTGTAGATCATTGGGCGCTTCGCCTGCGTCAGCAGCTGGATCGCTTTCTTGATTTGCCCGCTGTGACCCTTGACCACCGGGTTGTACGAACGCATCGAAACCGACTCGGGATAGAAAAAATTGACCTTGTCGGTGGTCACGTCCTTCGGGATATCGACCACCACCGGGCCCGGGCGGCCGGTGGCCGCCAGATAGAAAGCCTTCTTGATGGTAACCGCGAGTTCCTTGACGTCCTTCACCAGGAAATTGTGCTTCACGCACGGCCGCGTGATGCCGACCGTGTCGCATTCCTGGAACGCGTCCTCGCCGATGGCGTGGGTCGGCACCTGGCCGCTGATGATCA
>DATKEK010000240.1:0-12247 GCA_035512195.1 Burkholderiales bacterium | reverse complement strand
TGATTCTAGCGGCCGCCTGATGTCGTATCAGGATGCGGGAACCGTGACTATTCAAGGCCCGTATTCGGAAACCGGCAATGACGGAATCATTGCTTGGGGGCGCGCCGTTATCGATACAGGAGGCGAATCGGGACTGCAACCTTTTCATTACGCACTGGGAACGCCCGTACCCAATCCTAACGATATTTCCAGTAAGGTAGCTACTTACTCGTTAATATCCGGAGGAGCCACCAAACCGACGGACTCCTTCTCTGGTTTGCAAGCATCGTTCTCACTCGTGTCGGCGGACATCACGGCAAATTTCAGCAGCGGTGCCGTCAGCGGTGGTTTGGGTTGGAGTAATCAGTTAACTGCGGGCTTTAGTGGAAGCATTGTTGATGGTGGCCAGAAGTTTTCTGGTTCAGGTTTGACATCATCAAGTAGCGGAGGGACCTTAAATGTAGATGGATTCTTCGCGGGCACGAATGCTGCGCGCGCTGGGCTGATTTATCTGTTGAATGATTCGGAATTTGGCAGCTACATCGGTGCTGCCGCGTTGGCGCAGACCAATCTGAGTGACGCGGAGTTAAGGCTCGTAATTACCGATGGTCCGCAATAAGCGCGCTGTGGGTGCCTGCGGCAGATTTGAACCTGAAGTCCGTAGTTCCGGAGGTCGTGTGGCCTCCGGTTCCCTCCAGCGCGGGCGCGTCGATGCTTGCGCTGCTGTTCCAGTTCGATCGCAGCCAACGGGATACGCCTGAGACCATCGCAGACGAGCGCCTGGACGGCGAGGCCCTTACGGCTATCAGGGAACTACGCGCACCGCCAGGCGTCGCCGGATACTTCTCGGCCTGGAAAACGAATGCCGGAGATAACGTGGAGCTGGATTACAAGCTCTCGTTGTTCCGTCTCGAGATTCGCTACCGCGGCATGATTCATCCGAACGTTCAGCCGTTTCTGCGCGAGGCGAGGCTCGAGGCCGATTGGACGGATTGCTTTTCGATTCGACATGTGCCGCATCCGTCGGCGCTTGGAAGACGGCGCCAGGAGCGCAAGGCAGTGCTGTTGCGTGCAATAGAAAGCGATCCCGCCTGGCTGCGATACCACTGGTTTCTCGGCTATAGCCTGTACCGGGAAGGCGCGCATCATCCGGCGCAACAGTATCTTTCGCATGTGGTAAAGGCATGGTCGCCAGCGTTCCCAGTGGAGACGTTGAACAGCGCGACCGTGCTTGCCAGCAGGCTCGCAGGTAGCGGACGCAGATCGGATGCGCGGGCGCTGGTCGCCGACGCACTGCGTTTTCTCGATGCCGTCGGGGAGGACTTCGAGGTGAAGATCAACCGTTCTCTCGTCACGTGGTTCGGAAATGTCCATGCCGTACTCGGCATGCACGACCCGGAGCCACTCGTTCCGCCGGTTTTCAGCCACTGAACCCATGTCGGACCCGTTGCAAGCGGCGCTGGCAGAGGCCGCAGCCCGATTCAAGGCCGGTGACCTTGCGAGTGCCGGACGCATCTGCAGGTCGGTGGTCGACCGTTCGCCGGATACGGCAACGGCATGGGCCATACTGGGCACGGTAAATCACCGACAGGGCCTGCTTCAGGAGGCGCTGGAAGCTTTTCGCCGAGCGGTGGATTCGGCACCCGGACTCACCGGCGCGTGGAATGGTTGTGCAGCCGTGCTTGTCGATCTCGGCAGGCTGCAGGAAGCGGAGGTCCTGCTCCGTGATCTGCAGTCGAAAGGCGTATCCGATCCTTTTACGCTCGCCAATCTGGCTAACGTTGTCGAGCTTCGGGGCGACAGCGAAGAGGCGCTGGAGCTATACGAGCGCGCGCTGGAAACTGACGGAAGATTCTTCCCTGCGCTGCTCAACCGGGGGCAGTTGCTCCTCAGGACGAGGCGCTTCTCGGAAGCGCTCGATAACAATATCCGGCTTTGCGCCGCCTATCCCGATGTTCCTCCTGCGTTGGTCAATCTCGCGGAAGTGCAGCTGAATTTCTGTCGTTACGCAGAGGCGCTCAGTGCCTGCGGCCGTGCGCTTGAGCGCGATCCGAAATCCGACAAGGCACGATTCCTCGGCGCAATTGCGCTGGCCGGACTGGGGCGCATCGATGAATCGCAGAACGCACTCGACGTGCTGCGGCAGGCCGGTTCGGCCCTGCCGAACCGGCTCTCCATAGGCATCGCCACGACCGGTACGGGTTTCTACGAGCGGGTCGATGCGCGGCTCCTGCACCTGTTTCTGCGCTACCACGAACAGGAAATCTGCGATTGGAGCCGGCGCGACGAGTTTGTCGACGCCATCAACAAGCTTGCGGGCGCGGACCCGCGCACCCGGCAGGGTTACATGGATGAAACGGTACCGTTCATGACCCTCGGGGCGCCGATCAAGCCGACGGAACTGCTGGCGCTCGTCTCTCGCGTTGCGAAGGATATCGAGAACAGATGCCCGGCCGTAAGCCCGCGGCGCAGGGCGCGGGCAAACGCTTCGCAACGGATAAGGGTGGGGTACGTGTCTGCGGATTTTCGCGACCACCCGACCGGATACCTGACGCGGCGACTTTACGCGCTGCACGACCGGCAGCGCTTCGAGATTTACGCCTATGCGCTCGACGTGAGCAAGGATTCTCCGGTTGCGAGGGACATCGAGGCAGGGTGCGACGTGTTTCGCGATGTCCATGATCTTGACGACACGCAGATCGTCGGACGGATGGCTGCAGACGAGATAGATATCGCGGTCGACCTGTCCGGCTACAGCCGGTCAGGCCGCCCCGCGGTATTTGCCATGCGGCCGGCACCTCTTCAGGTCAACTATCTCGGGTTTCCCTGTTCGCTCGGCGCCGATTACGTGGACTACGTGTTGCTGGATAGCGTTGTCTGCCCATCAGGCTTCGAGGGTAACTGGCATGAAAGAGTCGTAGGGCTGCCGGCTTCTTATCTGCTGACCAACGATCGCGAGCGAATAGACGT
This sequence comes from Burkholderiales bacterium, assembly GCA_035512195.1. Lineage (GTDB taxonomy): Bacteria > Pseudomonadota > Gammaproteobacteria > Burkholderiales > Eutrophovitaceae > DATKEK01. The sequence continues at coordinate 9,298 of DATKEK010000240.1, read as the reverse complement.
GAGCGGGTGGGACCGAAAGTCGCTGGGACTCCCGCAGACCGGCCTGATCTTCTGCTGTTTCAACAACTGTTACAAATTCGATCCGCTCACTTTCGATCTCTGGATGAATGTTCTGCGGCGTGTCGAGGATTCCGTGCTGTGGCTGTACGCGCCAAACGAAGTTACCGTAATGAATCTTACGCAGCGAGCGGCGGAGAACGGAATCGAGGCGTCCCGGCTGGTGTTTGCACCCCACGTCAAGGATCATGGCAGCCATCTCGGGCGATACCTTTTTGCGGATCTGTTTCTGGACACCAGATACTGCAACGCGCACACCACTGCAGTCGATGCGCTCTGGTGCGGTGTCCCGGTGATTACGGTTCCCGGCGAGACGATGGCCTCACGCGTCGGTGCCAGTCTGTTGAACGCGGCTGGTCTGCCCGAACTGATCTGCAAGGACTGGAACGGTTACGAAGAGAAGTCGGTCTGGCTGGCGACGCATTCCGATGAACTTGCCCAATTAAAGGCGAAGCTCGCGGCGAACCGCGGCAGCTGCCCATTGTTCGATACCGAGGGTCAGGTCCGCGCGCTGGAGGCAGCGTTCGAGGAAATGTGGCGCCGCCATCAGGCGGGCTTGCCGCCGGAATCGTTTAACGTGAAGCCGCTCGTCAACAAGGACTTCCGAAACGCCTGGCACTGAGCGGGGAGCGGTCAGGCGATCCGTTCGAGCGTGACGTAGCTGTACTCCAGGCCGCTTGCTTCATCCATCGACCGGACGCGATCGGTTTCTTTCCATGCACCTTCCGGAAGCTTGGGAAACCAGGCATCGCCGTCGAAGTCCCTGTCAATCTCGGTCAGCAGAATGCGGTCGGTAACCGGCAGCGCGATTGCATAGATCTCGCCGCCGCCGATGATGAAGACCTCACGGTCGTCCCGCGCTTCGGCGAGCGCGGCGTCCAGAGAACGCACGACCTTCGCGCCCGGCACCGTGTAACCAGTCTGCCGGCTGATGATGACGTGTTCGCGTCCGGGCAGCAGCCGGCCGATCGATTCCCAGGTCTTGCGGCCCATGACGATGTGGTGGCCCATGGTGAGCTGCTTGAAGCGCTTGAGGTCGGCGGACAGATGCCAGGGCAGTTGGCCGTCCTTGCCGATGACGCGATTCCTTGCCATCGCCACCAGTATGGAAACCCGGGGCTTCCGCCTCTGCGGTTCAGGCATCGGGAAGAATCCAGTGCGACCGGCTAGACGGCCACCGGCGCCTTGATTGCGGGATGCGGGTCGTAGCCGACGAGCGTGAAGTCTTCGTACTTGAACTTGAACAGGTCCTTCACCTCGGGATTCAGGATCATGCGCGGCAGCGGCCGCGGTTCGCGCGCGAGCTGCTCATTTGCCTGCTCGAGGTGATTCAGGTACAGGTGGCAGTCGCCGTAGGTGTGCACGAACTCCCCGGGCTTGAGCCCGCAGACTTGCGCGATCGTCAGCGTGAGCAGGGAGTAGGAAGCGATGTTGAACGGCACGCCGAGGAAGAAATCCGCACTGCGCTGGTAAAGCTGGCAGGAGAGTTTGCCGTCGGCGACATAGAACTGGAAGAACGCGTGGCAGGGCGCGAGTGCCATGCGGTCGAGGTCCGCGACGTTCCAGGCCGACACGATCAGCCGGCGGGAGTCCGGATTGCGGCGAATCTCGTCCAGCAATCTTGATATCTGGTCTATATGCCGGCCGTCGGGCGCGGGCCACGAGCGCCACTGGTAACCGTACACCGGGCCAAGTTCGCCGCTCGCGTCGGCCCATTCATCCCAGATGGTGACCCCGTGCTCCTTCAGGTAGCGCGTGTTGGTTTCGCCGCTGAGGAACCACAGCAGTTCGTGCACGATCGACTTGAGATGGACTTTCTTGGTGGTGAGCAGCGGAAATCCCTGCTGCAGGTCGAACCGTAATTGCGCTCCGAAGATGCTGCGTGTGCCGGTTCCGGTGCGGTCGTGCTTGTGCGCGCCGCGGTCGAGAACATGCTGCATCAGGTCGAGGTAATTGCGCATCGGGCTCCGCTGAAAATACCTGTAAGTTCAGTCGCTAAGGCGGCAATGATGACGCCCTGCGGCGCCGCGAATCCACCGGGCGCTATGTTACACTTCGCCGCCTGTTTTCACGAGCGCGCGCAATGTCCGGCAACACACTCGGCAGGCTGTTCTGCGTTACTTCTTTCGGCGAGAGCCACGGGCCCGCGATCGGTTGCGTGGTGGACGGTTGTCCTCCGGGGCTCGGGCTCTCAGAGTCCGACATCCAGCACGAACTCGACCGCCGCCGCCCGGGCACCTCGCGCCATGTCACCCAGCGGCGCGAGCCGGATACGGTGGAAATTCTCTCCGGTGTGTTCGAAGGCAGGACTACCGGCACGCCGATCGCATTGCTGATCCGCAACCAGGACCAGCGCAGCAAGGATTACGGCAACATCGCCGAGACTTTCCGCCCGGGCCACGCCGACTACACCTACTGGCAGAAGTACGGCATCCGCGATTTCCGCGGCGGCGGGCGGCAGTCGGCGCGTGAAACCGCGGTGCGGGTGGCGGCCGGCGCGATCGCGAAAAAGTGGCTGCGCGAGCGCCATGGCGTCGAGATCCGCGGCTACATGTCGCAGCTCGGCCCGAACCGTATCGCGTTCAAGAGCTGGGATGCGATCGCCGCCAACCCGTTTTTCTCGCCTGACCCGGACATCGTGCCCGAACTCGAGGCGTTCATGGACCGGCTGCGCAAGTCCGGCGATTCCTGCGGCGCGCGCATTACTGCGGTGGCGCAGGGCGTGCCGGTGGGTTGGGGCGAACCGGTGTACGACAAGCTGGATGCGGAAATCGCCTACGCGATGATGAGCATCAACGCGGTCAAGGGCGTGGAGATCGGCACGGGGTTTCGCGCGGTCGAGCAGCAGGGCACCGAGCACAGCGACGAGATGACGCCGGAAGGTTTTGCCTCCAACAACGCGGGTGGCATTCTGGGCGGCATTTCCACCGGGCAGGACATCGTGGTCAGCATCGCGATCAAGCCCACTTCGAGTATCCGGCTAGACCGGCGCTCGATCGACAAGGTCGGCAGGCCGGTGGTAGTCAACACGCACGGGCGCCACGACCCCTGCGTCGGCATCCGCGCCACGCCGATCGCTGAGGCGATGCTGGCGCTGGTGCTGATGGATCACGCCTTGCGGCATCGCGCGCAGAACGCCGATGTCGTGTGCGACACGCCGAAGATCGCGGCGCAGGCGCCCGCCGAAGTGATCGCGAAGCTGCGTTCTGCCGCATCGCTGGAGAACCCGGACCCCGACGAGGCGTGACAGGTGAACCTGCTGTGGCTTGCTCGCCGGCGTGTGGGCATGGCTTGCCTTGCGCTGGTTGACTGAGCGCGAGTAACGCCACACCGGTTTCCAGATCAATGTTCCGCGTTTCGCTCTACACCCGGCTGTCGGGTTTCTATTTCTGGTACTTCGCGTTCATCGGCGCCTTTGCGCCGTACTTCGCCTTGTATCTTCAGCGCCTCGGCTATTCCGCCGTGGAGATCGCGGTGCTGATCGCCATCAACCCGATCTCGCGCATCTACGGCCCGAATCTCTGGGGCTGGCTGGCTGACCATCACCACTTGCGCGGCGCCATCATCCGCTGGTGCGCGGTATTGACAGCGGTGATCTTCGCCGGCGTGCTGTTCGAGCCCGGTTTCCTCAGCATGCTGCTGCTGCTCGCGCTGCTGAACCTGTTCTGGTCCGGCATCCTGCCGCTGGCCGAGGCGAGCACCATGGCGCTGCTCGGCGAGCGCATCGGTACCTACGGGCGCATCCGCTTGTGGGGTTCGGTCGGTTTCGTGGTGGTGGTGATTGCGGGCGGTTATCTGCTGGACGCGTTCGGTATCGCCGTTCTCGCGCCGACGGTGCTGGTGCTGCTCGTGATTACCGCGGCGACGACCTTCGCGCTGCCGCGCGATCGCAGCATGACGCGGCGCGCGGAGCAGGTGTCGATCGGCACGGTGCTGCGGCAGCCCGGAGTGGTTGCCTTACTGGCGGGATTCTTTCTGATGCAGGTCGCGCACGGGCCATACAACACATTCTTTTCGATCTACCTGGTGGAAGCCGGGCATTCGAAGAAAGTCGTCGGCTGGCTGTGGGCGATCGGCGTGCTGGCGGAGATCGCCTTGTTCGTCTGGCTGCCGCGCCTGATGAAACGCTTCAGCCTGGAGCGGATACTCGCGGCGAGCTTTGCCTGCGCCGCGCTGCGCTTTCTGTTGATTGCGTGGGGCGTGCAATGGCTGTCGCTGCTGGTCGTGGCGCAGCTCATGCACGCGGTGACCTTCGGTGCGTTCCACGCCGCCGGCGTGGCGGCGATGCACCGGATATTCAGGGGCCGGAACCAGGCGCGCGGGCAGGCGATCTACACCAGTCTCGGCTACGGCGCCGGCGGCACGCTCGGCACGCTCGCCTCCGGCTATGCCTGGGAACATTTCGGCGGCGCCGCGACCTTCAGCCTCGCGGCGCTCGCGGCGGCTGCCGCGCTACTGGTGTTCCGGCGGTACTCGCCGGTCCGCTGAGCGCCAGGGCGTGGCGCAAGCCGCGGATTTCGCGACGCTATATGTCATAATCCGCGTTTCCCGGAAGCACTGCGATGGCATCACAAACTCTCTACGACAAGCTCTGGTCCAGCCATGTCGTCCGGCAGGACCCCGACGGCACGGCGCTGATCTACATCGACCGCCACCTCGTGCATGAGGTGACCAGTCCGCAGGCCTACGAAGGCCTGAAGCTCGCGGGGCGCAAGCCCTGGCGGGTGGACTCGGTGGTGGCGACTGCCGACCACAACACGCCGACGCAGGACTGGGATCAGGGCATCAAGGATCCGATATCGAAGCTGCAGGTCGACACGCTGGATGCGAACATGCGCGAATACGGCGCGAAGGCGTATTTTCCGTTCCGCGACCGTCGCCAGGGCATCGTGCACGTGATCGGCCCGGAGAACGGAGCCACGCTGCCGGGCATGACCGTGGTCTGCGGCGACTCGCACACTTCGACGCACGGCGCCTTTGCCTGTCTCGCCTGGGGTATCGGCACCTCTGAGGTCGAGCACGTGCTTGCCACCCAGTGCCTGAACATGAAGAAGGCGAAGAGCATGCTGGTCGAGGTGAACGGCAGGCTCGGCCGCGGCGTGACCGCGAAGGACCTGATCCTCGCGGTGATCGGCAAGATCGGTACGGCAGGCGGCACTGGCTACGCCATCGAATTCGGCGGCAGCGCGGTGCGTGCGCTCAGCATGGACGGACGCATGACCATCTGCAACATGGCGATCGAAGCCGGCGCCCGCGCCGGCGTGGTCGCGGTGGACGACACCACCATCGAGTATCTGCGCGACCGTCCGTTCGCGCCGAAAGGCGAACTGCGAGACCGCGCGGTCTCGCATTGGCGCACGCTGAAGTCCGATGCGGACGCGAAGTTCGACGCGGTGGTGAAGATGGATGCGGCCGATATCAAGCCGCAGGTCACCTGGGGCACTTCGCCGGAGATGGTCGACACCATCGATGGACAAGTTCCCGACCCGGCGAAGATCGCCGACCCGACGAAGCGTACCTGGGTCGAACGCGCCCTGCAGTACATGGACCTCGAGCCGGAAACGCCGATCAAGCAGATTCGCATCGACAAGGTGTTCATCGGTTCGTGCACCAATTCGCGTATCGAAGACCTGCGGGCAGCGGCGGAAGTGGTCAAGGGGCGCAAGGTCGCATCCAGCGTCAGGCTCGCGATGGTGGTGCCCGGGTCGGGGCTGGTGAAAGAACAGGCCGAGCGCGAAGGGCTGGATCGTATATTCACCGAAGCCGGCTTCGAGTGGCGCGAACCCGGCTGCTCGATGTGCCTGGCGATGAACGACGATCGGCTCGAGCCGGGCGAGCGCTGCGCGTCCACTTCGAACCGCAATTTCGAGGGCCGGCAGGGCGCGGGCGGCCGCACACACCTGGTCAGTCCGGCAATGGCGGCTGGGGCGGCGATTGCCGGACACTTTGTCGACGTCCGCAGCGATCTCCAGTAGGGACAAGCAGCCATGGAAAAGTTTGTAAAACTCGACGGGCTGGTGGCGCTGCTGGATCGCGCCAACGTCGACACCGATGCGATCATCCCGAAGCAGTTCCTGAAGTCGATCAAGCGCACGGGATTCGGGGTCAACCTGTTCGACGCGTGGCGCTATCTCGATCACGGCGAACCGGGAATGGACAATTCGAAGCGTCCGCTGAACCCGGACTTCGTGCTGAACCAGCCGCGCTACCGGGGTGCGCAGATCCTCATCGCGCGCAAGAACTTCGGCTGCGGGTCGTCGCGCGAGCATGCGCCGTGGGCGCTGATGGATTACGGATTCCGCGCGGTGATCGCACCGAGCTACGCCGACATCTTTTTCAACAACTGCTTCAAGAACGGGTTGCTGGCGATGGTATTGCCGGAGGCAGCCGTAGACAAACTGTTTACCGAGGTGACGGCAACCGAGGGTTACCGGCTGAGCCTCGACCTCGAAAAGCAGACGGTGACAACCCCGGGCGGTGAATCGTTCGGTTTCGAGATCGACGCGTTCCGCAAGCATTGCCTGCTGAACGGTCTGGACGAGATCGGACTCACGCTTGCGCACGCGGAAGAGATTAAGGCTTTCGAATCGAAACGCCAGTCGGAGCAACCCTGGTTGTTTGCGTAAGTTATTCTGAATCGCAACGAGGCCGGGCGGAACCAACCCCCGGCCTTTTTTGCTTGAATCCGACAGGAGAACAATGAAAATCGCCGTATTGCCCGGAGACGGAATCGGACCGGAAATCGTAAAACAGGCGGTCAAGGTCCTGGATGCTTTACGCAGCGACGGGCTTGCAATCGAACTCGAGCAGGCGCCCATCGGCGGCGCCGGCTACGACGCGCACAAGGATCCGCTGCCTGCAGGGACACTCGATCTGGCAAAGTCGGCCGACGCGGTATTGCTCGGCGCGGTCGGCGGCCCGAAGTACGACACGCTGCCGCGCGCGATGCGCCCGGAGCAGGGCTTGCTGCGCATCCGCAAGGAGCTCGGGTTGTTTGCCAATCTGCGCCCGGCGATGGTCTACGAAGAACTCACCAATGCGTCCACGCTCAAGCACGATGTGGTCTCGGGCCTGGACATCCTGATCTTGCGGGAACTCACCGGCGACATCTACTTCGGCCAGCCGCGCGGGCAGCGAAAGGCCGAGTCGGGCGAGCGTGAGGGTTTCGATACCATGCGCTATACGGAATCCGAGATCCGGCGCATCGCGCATGTCGGTTTCGGCATCGCCCGCGGACGCGCGAAGCGGCTGTGCTCGGTGGACAAGGCAAATGTGCTCGACACCAGCATCCTGTGGCGAGAAGTGGTGGCGGAAGTGGCGCGCGAGTACCCGGAAGTGGAAGTGAGCCACATGTACGTGGACAATGCCGCCATGCAGCTGGTGCGTGCGCCGAAGCAGTTCGACGTGATGCTTACCGGCAACATGTTCGGCGACATACTTTCCGACGAGGCGTCAATGCTCACCGGCTCGATCGGCATGCTGCCGTCGGCCTCGCTGGACGCGAACAACAAGGGCCTGTACGAGCCGATCCACGGGTCCGCGCCGGATATCGCGGGGCGCAACGTGGCCAATCCGCTCGCAACCATTCTTTCGCTCGGGATGATGATGCGCTATACGTTCGACCAGGCCGAAGTGGCGGGGCGCATCGAGTCGGCGGTGAAATCCGTGCTCAAGACTGGTTTTCGCACCGCGGATATATTCGAAGCGGGCACGAACAGGGTCGGCACCGAGGAAATGGGCGACGCGGTTGTGGCGGCGCTGCACCGCTGAACGTTCACGTACGTAGAGGGATTTTTTCAGGAATGACGATGAGAGTTGGACTGGTTGGCTGGCGTGGGATGGTGGGCTCGGTGCTGATGCAGCGCATGCGCGAGGAGAAGGATTTCGATCTGATCGAGCCGGTGTTCTTTAGCACCTCGCAGGCGGGCGGGAAAGCGCCGGACATCGGCAGGAACACGCCCGTGCTGAAGGACGCCTCGGCAATCGCCGAACTGAAGGCGATGGATGTCATCGTGTCCTGCCAGGGCGGCGACTACACCAACGAGGTTCACCCGAAGCTGCGCGAGACGGGCTGGAACGGCTACTGGATCGACGCCGCGTCGGCCCTGCGGATGAAGCCGGACGCGGTGATCATTCTCGACCCGGTGAACATGCAGTCGATTCGCGATGCGCTGGCCAAGGGAGTGCGGGACTATATCGGCGGCAACTGCACCGTCAGCCTGATGCTGATGGCGACGCATGGGCTGTTCAGGGCCGGGCTGGTGGAGTGGATGACGGCGATGACGTATCAGGCTGCGTCCGGCGCCGGCGCGCAGAACATGCGCGAGCTGGTCGCGCAGATGGGTTTTGCGCATGCGGCGACGAAGGCGCTGCTGGACGATCCGGCTGCGTCGATTCTGGACATTGATCGCAAGGTCGCGGAGACATTGCGCAGCGCCGGATTTCCAGACGAGCATTTCGGTGTGCCGCTCGCGGGCAGCCTGATCGCGTGGATCGACAAGGATCTCGGCAACGGCCAGAGCCGCGAGGAGTGGAAGGCGTCGGCCGAAGGCAACAAGATCCTCGGGCGCGAAAACAATCCGATTGCGATCGACGGCATCTGCGTGCGTGTCGGCGCGATGCGCTGCCACAGTCAGGCACTTACCATCAAACTGAACCGCGATTTACCGATCGCCGAGATCCAGCAGTTGCTCGCCTCCGCCAACGACTGGGTGCGGGTGGTGCCGAACGAACGCGACGCGAGCATTCGGGAACTGAGTCCGGCGGCGGTCACCGGCACCATGGCAGTTCCTATCGGGCGCTTGCGCAAGTTGCCGATGGGAGGCGATTATCTGACCGCATTCACCGTTGGAGATCAGCTGCTGTGGGGTGCTGCGGAGCCGCTGCGCCGGATGCTGCGCATACTGCTCGAGCGTTGAAGCGCGCGTTCGCGCAGCCACAAGAATTGAGATCGCAAATTTGGCTGAAAAAATGCCAGATTTACCGAGGATACTCACAGGGTACGTGAGCTTGCATATCTAACTCCATGATGTTACTTTAAATGCCCCGTCTAATAACGATCATCAGGGTGGGCGCCTTGGGCAACTTGTCTCTCCGCGCATGGACTTTTGCCGCCGTGCTGCTGTGCGTTAGCGCAGCATCGCACGCTGCGGGGCTTGGTCAGCTCAACGTACTTTCGGCGCTCGGTGAACCGTTCAGGGCCGAGATCGATGTCATTGCCGAAAAAAACGAGATCGCGTCG
>DATKEK010000239.1:0-3661 GCA_035512195.1 Burkholderiales bacterium | reverse complement strand
GACTTGAAACAAAAAATTCCGCTTGCGCGGGGTATCGAAGAAAACCCGCCTGTCGAGCGACTCCGGAGGCATCGGTTACACTTGAGTTGTTCGCAAGTGCTCGCGTTTCCGGTCTGCGCGACGACATTCACAGGGAGAGGGCATGCGGTTTTACGGTTGCAGCAACGCACTTCGCTGGCGAGGCATCGGCCTGATCGCGGCACTTCTGGGAGTCGGCCTCGCCGTCGCGCCGGCGGCCGCAGAGCAGCCCCGGTCCGGCGGCACGCTCACCATGATCGTGCAGCCCGAGCCGCCGATCCTGGTGTCCGCGTTCAACTCGGCAGCACCGATCGGCGTGGTGTCCACCAAGATCCTCGAGGGACTGGTCCGCTACGACCTCGACATGAACGCGCAGCCCGCGCTGGCGGAGTCCTGGTCGCTGTCGCGTGACGGCAAGAATCTGACGTTCAAGTTGCGCAAAGGCGTGAAGTGGCATGACGGCCGAGACTTCACCTCCGCCGACGTGCAGTTCTCGCTGATGAAGGTCTGGCGCGAACTGCATCCGCGCGGCCGGTCGACTTTTGCCAACGTCACGCGCGTGGATACACCGGATCGTCACACTGCGGTCATCCGCATGAGCGAGCCGTCGCCGGCGATGATGTCCGCGTTTTCCAGCTATGAAGCACAGGTTCTGCCAAAGCACTTGTACGAAGGCAAAGACATTCAGACCAACCCGCTGAACAACGCGCCAGTCGGTACCGGCCCTTTCGTGTTCGGGGAGTGGCAGAAGGGCAATTACATCATCCTCGAGAAGAACCCGAACTACTGGGCAAAGGGCAAGCCGTACCTGGACCGCATCGTCCTGCGCGTCATCCCGGACGCGTCGGCACGAGCGGCCGCGATGGAAACCGGCGAGGTGCAACTCGCCGGGTTCAGCCCGGTCCCGTTGAACGACGTGCAGCGTTTGACGCGCAGCGGAAACCTGGTCGCGGAGACGCGCGGCTACGAATACTTTGCGCCGATTTTCCTGATGGAATTCAACCTTCGAAACCAGTACCTGAAGGACAGGCGCGTGCGTCAGGCGATCGCGCATGCGATCAATCGCGATCTGCTGGTGCGCAACGTCTGGTTCGGATTCGGTCAGCCCGCCACCGGGCCGGTGCCTTCGGTGCTGAAGCGCTTCTATACCGACAAGGTGCCGCAGTACCCGTATGATCCGGAGAAAGCAGAGCTGCTGCTGGATGAAACCGGCTTCAAGAAAAAGGGCCGCTGGCGCTTCAGGATCACCCACGATTTCCTGCCTTACGGTTCCGACTACCAGCGCACCGCGGAGTTCGTCCGCCAGCAGCTCGCGCGCGTCGGCATCGACGTGCAGATTCGCAGCCAGGACACAGCTTCGTTCCTGCGCCGTGTTTATACAGACTACGATTTCGACATGACCAACAATTTCTTCTATGCGCTGCCCGACCCGACGCTCGGCGTGCAGCGCATCTACTGGTCGGAGAACATAAAGCAGGGCGTGCCATTCTCCAACGCTTCCGGTTACAGCAATCCGGAAATGGATCGCGTCATTGCGCAGATCCAGGTCGAACATAACGAAGCCAAACGACGCGACCTCGTGCACCGACTGCAATATCTCGCGCAGGATGATCTGCCGGTGCTGGACTTGTTCGAGATTCGATTTTTTACCATCGCCAGCAATCGAGTGGTTAACCACACTACAACGGCGGACGGAATGTATGCCTCCTTCGCCGACATCTGGTTGAGAGACTAAGGTTGTCCCTGGGACCTGGTGGCCCGGCCAATCTTTAGAAACGCATGCCGAGAAGTCTCCGATATCTCTTGCGCCGCCTGGCGCAGGCCGTGCCGATCGTTCTGGGTATCGCCATCTTCAACTTCATGCTGGTCCACATGGCGCCCGGCGATGCGGTCGACGTGCTCGCCGGAGAGGCCGGCGGCGCCAACCCTGAATACGTCGAGCAGTTGCGCGAACAATTCGGCCTGGACCAGCCCTTGCCGGTACAGCTCGGCAAGTACCTGTGGAGCGTCGCCTCGCTGGATCTGGGTTTCTCGTTCCGGCACAACATGCCGGTGGTGGACATCATCCTCGAACGCCTGCCTGCCACGCTGGTGCTGATGGTCTGCGCGATTGCGCTCGCCTTCTTTCTCGGCGTATTCCTCGGCGTCACCGCGGCACGAAACGTCAACCGCGCGCTCGACCGCGTGATTTCGGTCGGTGCGCTGCTCGCCTATGCGACGCCGATTTTCTGGATCGGGCTGATGCTGATCCTGCTGTTTTCGGTTCGACTCGGCTGGCTGCCGTCGAGCGGCATGGAGACGATCGGCGCGGACTATACCGGCTGGGCGCGTGTCGTGGATCTCGCGCGGCACCTGTTGCTTCCAAGCGTGACGCTGGCCCTGTTCTACATGGCCCTGTACACGCGACTGATGCGCGCTTCGATGCTCGAGGTGTACGGACTCGATTACATCACTGTCGCGCGCGCCAAGGGCGTGCCGGAACGCCGAGTCGCCTACCGGCACGTGCTGCGAAATGCATTGCTGCCAATGGTAACCATGCTTGGCCTGCAGGTCGGCTCGCTGCTTGGCGGCTCGGTACTGGTGGAAACCGTATTCGGTTGGCCGGGTCTCGGCCGGCTTGCGTTCGAAGCGGTGTTCCAGCGCGACTTCAATCTGTTGCTCGGCATTTTGCTGCTGTGCTCGGTGCTCGTGGTACTGGTCAACATCCTGGTCGACCTGTTGTACGCGCGGCTCGATCCGCGCATCGAGGTTGCGTGACGAGATGAAGGACGAGCTGAAAGCGTTCGTGCATCGCTTCGCGCGCAACTGGCCGGCGATGGCCGGCGTGGCGATCCTGTTGATCGTGTTCCTTATGGCGGTGCTCGCGTACTTCGTCTATCCCGACAGTCCGTGGGACATGGTGGCGGAGCCGTTCCTCTGGCCGGGGCAGGAGCGCGCCTACTGGCTTGGCACCGACATGCTCGGCCGTGACCTCGGGGCGGGAATCTTCCATGGCGCGCGTGTAAGCCTGTTGATCGGTTTCGTGGCCACGCTGGTCGCGGTGGTGGTCGGCGTGGCAATCGGTGCGCTCGCCGGGTATTACGGCGGCTGGATGGACAACGCGCTGATGCGGCTCACCGAGATGTTCCAGACCATTCCGCCGTTCATCTTCGCGATCGTGCTGGTCGTCATCTTCCAGCCGTCGGTCGCGACCATCGTGCTCGCCATCGCGGTCGTGTCCTGGCCGGCGGTCGCGCGCCTGGTGCGTGCCGAAGTGCTGTCTCTGCGGGGCCGGGAGTTCGTGCAGGCGTGTGTGGCGATCGGCATGAACGATGCGCGCATCATCTTTCTGCACATCCTACCCAATGCACTGGCGCCGGTGATTGTCACCGGGTCGCTGATGGTTGCCACCGCGATCCTGACCGAAGCGGGTCTGGCCTTCCTCGGCCTGGGCGACCCGAACGTGATGAGCTGGGGCACGATCATCGGCGCCGGCCGCGACGTGCTGCGTTCGGCGTGGTACGTCACTGCGATTCCCGGTGTGGCGATCCTGCTGACGGTGCTGGCGCTCAATCTCGTGGGCGAGGGGTTGAACGATGCGCTCAATCCGAGGCTGAAGCATCGATGAAGTTCAGCGCTATCGAAAACCGGACATCCCCCTCAC
>DATKEK010000238.1:0-2618 GCA_035512195.1 Burkholderiales bacterium | reverse complement strand
CGGCTATCGTGCGGAGGAGCTGATCGGGCATACGGCGGCGGAGTTCATGCCGCCCGGGGAAGCCGAGCGCGTTCGCGCCTGGTTCCGCGAGAACATGTTGCCGGACGGCACCTTCAAGGGACTGGAGCACCAACTGATCGCGAAGTCCGGCCAGGTCTTCTGGTTACAGATCAACGGCACCGCCACCTGGGATGCAGACGGTAACCGCACCGGCCACCGCGGCACCACGCGCGACATCACTGAGCTCAAGGTGTCGGAAGCACGCATCAGCTACCTCGCCACGCGCGACCCCTTGACCGAACTGCCGAACCGGCTGCTGTTCAACGACCGCCTCGAACAGGGCACCATCAACGCGCGCCGCAGCGGCGAGGCGGTCGGCGTGCTGTTCATCGACCTGGACCGTTTCAAGAACATCAACGACTCGCTCGGGCACCATGTCGGCGACCTGCTGCTAAGGGAAGTCTCGCAGCGCATGAGCGCCTGCCTGCGAGGCGGAGACACCATCGCCCGCCTCGGCGGCGACGAGTTCGTGATCGCCCTGGAGCACCTGAGAAAAGCCGAGGATGCCGCGCAGGTGGCGGAAAAGATCGTTCGCTCGCTGGCACGCCCGGTCGAAGTCGCGGGCAACAGCCTCAGTACGTCTTGTTCGATCGGTATCAGCATCTTTCCGGAGGACGGTGACGATGCTTCCACACTGATGAAGAACGCGGACACGGCGATGTATCACGCCAAGGAAAAAGGCCGCAACAACTTCCAGTTCTTCTCGACCGACATGAACGTGCGAGCGGTCGAGCGCCACAAACTGGAGATCTCCCTGCGCCGCGCACTGGAAAACGGCGAATTCGTGCTGCATTATCAGCCGCAGGTCGCGTTCGAAACCGGCGCGGTCGTCGGTGCCGAAGCCCTGATCCGCTGGCAGGATCCGGAGCGCGGCCTGATCGCGCCGAGCGGGTTCATCGGCGTCGCCGAGGAATCGGGACTGATCGAACCAATCGGCCGCTGGGTGCTGATGGAAGCCTGCCTCCAGACCAGGCGCTGGCAGGACAAGGGCCTGCTGCCGGCACGTGTCGCCGTGAATATTTCCGCCCGGCAGCTTCGGGACCCGCGCGAATTCCTTCACTACGTCAACCACGTACTCGACCAGTCTGGTCTCGACCCGCGCTACCTCGAACTGGAAATGACCGAATCGCTGCTGCTGGACAACATCGAGGAAAACGCCGCGGCGCTGCGCCGGCTCGGCAAACTGGGCGTGCATATCGCGGTCGACGATTTCGGCACCGGCTACTCGTCCCTCGCCTATCTGAAGCAGTTGCCGATCGATTCGCTAAAGGTCGACCGCACCTTCGTGCGCGACATCGAGTCCGACCCTGACGACGCCGCCATCATCAGCGCCGTGATCGCGATGGCGCACGGGCTGAAGCTGCGGGTCACTGCGGAAGGCGTGGAAACGCAAGGCCAGCTCGACGCCCTCCGTGCGCTGGACTGCGACGAGTACCAGGGCTATCTGCTCTCGAAGCCCATACCGGCAGACGAATTCGCCCAACGTTTCCTGGCCGGGCCCGCGCTCAAGCTGGTGCGCTGATCAGCGCACCAGCGCCCTGGTCGCCCGCTCCAGGCCCTTTAGCGTCAGCGGGTACATGCGGTCCTCCATCAGCTTGCGGGTCATGCCGATCGACTCGTAATACGGCCACCGCTCCTCCGGAACGGGATTCAGCCATGCCGCGCGCTGATAGACGTCCAGCATGCGCCGCAGCCACATGGCGCCCGGCTCTTCGTTATGGTGCTCGATGCTGCCGCCCGGGTAGGCGATCTCGTACGGGCTCATGGAGGCATCGCCGACGAAGATCAGCTTGTAGTCGGCGCCGTACTTGTGCAGCACGTCCATGGTCGGAAAGCGCTCGCTGTTGCGGCGCCGGTTGTCCTTCCACACCGACTCGTAGATGAAATTGTGGAAGTAAAAATACTCCAGGTGCTTGAACTCCGTGCGCGCCGCCGAGAACAGTTCCTCGCATACGCGCACGTGGTCTTCCATCGAGCCGCCCACGTCCAGGAACAGCAACACCTTCACCGCGTTGTGCCGCTCTGGCACCAGCTTCAGATCGAGATAACCGGCGTTCTTCGCGGTCGAGCGGATGGTGTCGTCCAAATCGAGTTCCTCCGCGGCCCCTTCGCGCGCAAAACGCCGCAACCGCTTGAGCGCCACCTTGATGTTGCGCGTGCCGAGTTCGACCGAGTCATCCAGGTTGCGGAACTCGCGTTTGTCCCACACCTTCACCGCGCGCCGGTTGCGCGAACCCGCCTGGCCGATGCGCACGCCTTCCGGGTTGTAGCCATAGGCGCCGAACGGCGAGGTGCCGGCGGTACCGATCCACTTCGAGCCGCCCTGGTGCCGGCCCTGCTGTTCTTCGACACGCTTGCGCAGCGTCTCCATCAGCTTGTCCCAGCCGCCCAGGGACTCGACCAGCTTTTTTTCTTCCTCGGAAAGCCCGAGCTCCGCCTGGCGCCGCAGCCACTCCACCGGGATCTCCGCGAGCATTTCCGGCGGCAGCGCTTCCAGTCCCCGGAAATACTCGCCGAAAGCGCGGTCGAAGCGGTCGAAATTCGCCTCGTTCTTCACC
>DATKEK010000237.1:0-3315 GCA_035512195.1 Burkholderiales bacterium | reverse complement strand
CTCACGCGCCTGCGGGCCGAGGGCTACCTGATCTCACCGAATTACGCGCAGTCGGACCTGGTGGTCGTCAATACCTGCGGGTTCATCGATTCGGCAGTCGAGGAATCGCTTGAAGCGATTGGCGAAGCGTTGCACGAGAACGGCAAGGTCATCGTCACCGGCTGCCTCGGCGCCAAGGGCGACATCGTCCGGGAGACGCATCCGCGCGTGCTCGCGGTCACCGGACCGCACGCCACTGACGCAGTGCTGGAAGCCGTGCACGCGCATTTGCCCAAGCCGCACGATCCCTTCGTCGACCTGGTGCCGCCACAGGGCATCAAGCTCACGCCCAAACACTACGCGTATCTGAAGATCTCCGAAGGCTGCAATCATCGCTGCAGCTTCTGCATCATTCCGTCGATGCGCGGCGACCTGGTCAGCCGCCCGGTCGGCGAGGTGATGCAGGAAGCCGAGAGCCTGGTGAATGCAGGCGTCAAGGAACTGCTGGTGATCTCTCAGGACACCAGCGCATATGGGGTTGACATCCGTTACCGCACCGGCTTCTGGGGCGGCAAACCGCTGAGGACGCGCATGACCGAACTCGTACGCGCGCTCGGCGAACTGGGCGTGTGGGTGCGCCTGCACTATGTTTATCCCTATCCGCACGTCGATGAAGTGGTGCCGCTGATGGCCGAAGGCAAACTCGTGCCCTATCTGGACGTGCCGTTCCAGCATGCGAGCCCGAGAATTCTCAAGCTGATGAAGCGTCCCGCGGATGTCGAGAACAGTCTGGAACGCATCCGCGCCTGGCGAAGCATCTGCCCGGACATTGCGATTCGCAGTACCTTCATCGTCGGCTTCCCTGGTGAAACGGAGCAGGAGTTCGAGGAACTGCTGGCATTCCTGGAAGCAGCCGAGCTCGACCGCGTCGGCTGTTTCACCTACTCGCCGGTGGAGGGTGCGGCAGCAAACGCCCTCCCTGACCCTGTTCCAGAGGAAGTAAAAGAGCAACGCCAAGTGTGCTTCATGCGGGTGCAGGAAGCCATCAGTGCACGGCTTCTGCAGGCGAAGATCGGTAGAACGCTGACCGTGCTGATAGACCGGATTGAGGGCAACAACGCGATTGGCCGATCGAGCGCGGATGCCCCGGAGATCGACGGCATCGTCAACATCCGCAATGCCTCTCGCCTCAAACCCGGCGAGTTCGCGCAGGTTCGCGTCATCCGCGCCGCGGAGCACGATCTCTACGCCGCGCTGGATTGAACATGCTGATGCGGCTAAAACGGTGGGCCGCCAGACTGAAGCGCGAAGTCGTTGCCCTGTGGTTCGCCAACCGGGATGCACGCACCCCGCTGGCGGTCAGGCTGTTCGCCGTCCTGGTGATTGCCTATGCCCTGTCGCCGATCGATCTTATCCCGGACTTCATACCGGTACTCGGTTTTCTGGATGAACTTATCCTGCTGCCAATCGCTTTGTGGATCATCCTGCGTTTCATGCCAGCAGAGGTGATGGACAGCGCGCGCGCCCGGGCCGATGAATGGCTCGCTGCGGGGAATCAGATCCCCCGCAGCGTATTGGGACTCGCAATCGTCCTGTTGCTGTGGATCCTGCTGCTCTGGTTCGCCTGGTGGGCGTGGCAGAAGATCCTGCTCGACTAGTAGCCGGAGTGTTCCAGTCCTCGCGTGAACAGATAGTTGTTGTCCGCATGCGGAATGTGACAGACGAAACAGGCTTGCTGGTCCTTCACTACGCGCTGATTCGGATCGCCACCCTTGACCGCCTCGAAGCCCCAGCCGCCGGTCTCGACGTAACGCTTTTCGTCACGCAGCATCACGGCGATAACCTTGCAACCGCTCTGGTTAATGGTGTGGTTATCGCCCTCCGCATACTGGAAACGATCGACCACACATTTTCACCCTTCGAAAATTTTCCCGTGCGCAGTCCCTCCACCGCAAGCTCGTTTGCATACACGTGCTGGACGCCGACATTGCCCTCGGGGGCATGCCCTTTCAGATTTACCGTTGAGTGATGGTGATACCAGTGCCGGTAGCCTTCCGGATACGGAATGTCGATGGCGGATGCGTACACGGTCGCCGCGAAGCCCAGGATACCGGCTACGGCAAACAGTTTTCTTCGCATTTTCCCTCGTCGTTTCGAACACGTCGGATAACGCATCCTCACTCCGATTCTGTGATCGAGGAACGGGGTCGGCCATCGGATTTCAGTGAAAAATACCTGCTGATTCCCCGCAAAATGTGCTACGGATAATTATTGCGGCAGTTCGAAGGGTTATTCAGGCTGCGGCATCCGAGTCGGCGTCTTGATGACGAAAGAAAGCCCGCACCACCGCCACGTCGCGGGTGCGTGTCATCGGTGGCAGACTCTGCCAGATGCGCCTGCCATATGGCTTGGAGATCAGCCGCGGGTCGCAGATCATCAGCACGCCGCGGTCGGTTTCGTCACGGATCAGCCGCCCGGCGCCCTGCTTGAGCGTGATGACCGCCTCGGGCAGCTGATACTCCATGAAAGCGTTGCGTCCCTCGTTGTTGATTTTCTCGATGCGTGCCGCCAGCACCGGGTCGTCCGGTGGCGCGAACGGCAGCCGATCGATGATCACCAGCGACAATGCCTCGCCGCGCACGTCCACGCCTTCCCAGAACGACTGGCTGCCCAGCAGTACGGCGTTGCCCAGTCGCCGAAATCGCTCGAGAAGCTCGGAACGCGAGCCCTCGCCCTGCATCAGCAGCGGGTAGTCCAACCCCATGCGCTGCATGCCGATTTCCATCAGCTCGCGCGCTTCCCGCATTGCCCGCAAGCTGGTGAACAGGAAGAACGTGCGGCCCTCGGCGGCTTCGATCACCGGCAATGCAGCTTCGACCACCGCCGTCGTATAACTGCCCGTATTCGGATCGGGCAGCCCCTCGGGCACGTAAAGCAACGCCTGGTTGGCAAAATCAAAGGGGCTCTCCCAAGCTGCGGTTTCCGCCTGCGGCAATCCCATTTCGTTCTGGTAATGCGAGAACTGGCCACGCACCGAAAGCGTGGCCGACGTGAAGATCCACGCGCGCGGATTGCCCTTGATCTGGCGCTGGAAAACATTGGCGATCGACAGCGGCGTTGCATTCAGGTGCACCGCGACCGCGAATACCTCGACCCAGCGCACGCGCTCCGGGTCATCGTCGTCGCGCCAGAGAGTCAGGCGGTCGAGCAGCGCGGTCGCCCGCTCCCAGCAATGATGCAGGCCCTCCGAGCGCTCGGCCTGGGACTCCAGCGCGGAAATCAGATCGCCCAGGCAGGCCGCCACCGCATCCAGCGCCTCGCGAAATTCGCGCCGGT
>DATKEK010000236.1:0-8029 GCA_035512195.1 Burkholderiales bacterium | reverse complement strand
GGCCATGCCATTCACGAACACCTCGTCTATGTGTTGAACGATCACCAGCGCCGCGTCGAGATTCTTCGGTAATGCGGCCAGCACTATCGCCAATGCGCCGGGTCCACCCGCAGACGCGCCGATGGCAATGAGCCCGGGCGGGCGTGTGGACGGGACGCAGACTGCGGCTTCGTCTTCGAGTCGAACGGCTTTATCCTGCCGAATGCGTTGCTGGATGCTCTCGATCTTATTGAGCAGGTGCGCGGCATTTTTCCGCAAATCGCCCGTGCCGAGAGAAGGCGTATCGATGGCATCCAGCGCACCGCAAGCCATGGCCTCGAAAACGAGGTTCGCATTGGCGCCCACGTTGGCCGTCACCACCAGGATCGGGCACGGTTTCTGGGCCATGATCTGCCGGGTCGCTTCCACCCCGCCCATGTTCGGCATGATCAAATCCATCAGGATCAAATCGGGCTTCTGCCTGTCGGAAAGCGCCAAAGCCTCGGTTCCGTCTTTCGCCGCCCAGATCACTTCATGCCGGGAATCCAGCGCGAGGGCGCGGCGCAGCGCCTCCACGGCCATCACCATGTCGTTCACGATGGCGATTTTCACGCGCGGGCCTCGCCTATCAAATCCACGACGGCCTGCAGTAACGTTTCGTCGTGAAAGCTGCCTTTGGTCAGGTAGTAGTCCGCACCCGCCCCAAGGCCGCGCTGGCGGTCTTCTTCGCGGTCCTTGTAGGAAACGACCATCACGGGCAGTGACTTCAGGCGGGCGTGCTGCTTGATGAGCGTCACGAGCTCGATGCCGTCCATGCGCGGCATATCGACATCCGTGACGACAAGATCGAACGGGCTCGTACGAACCGCGTGCCATCCGTCCATGCCGTCCACCGCGCTTTCGACCTCGTAGCCTCGATTACTGAGGAGCTTTCTCTCGAGCTCGCGCACGGTGAGCGAGTCATCGACCACCAATACGCGTTTGCGACGTCGTTCTTCGCCGGCCGAAACCTCGCTGCGCATCTTGTTGAGGCTGCCGGCTGCAGCCAGCTTTTCCAGCGAGACGATCATGTCTTCGACGCCGACGATCAGAACCGGCAGGCCGTTTTCCATCAAGGCGCCGGCCGTGATGTTCCTGATCTTGCCCAGGCGCGCGTCGAGCGGCTGCACCACCAGCTCGCGCTCACCCAGAAAACGATCCACGACCAGGCCGTATGTACTGTCACCGTGTCCCACCACGACGACGCAGATGTCTCCCGACAATTCGGGCTCATCGACTTCCAGGATCTGATGTGCGCTGGCGAGGCCGATTTGCCGGCCGTCGAGGTGGAAGTACTGCCGGCCTTCGAGAAGCTCGATCGCGTCCCTGGGGATTTTGAGCGTGCGATTGAGGTGGGCGAGGGGAAACGCGTAGGGTTCCCCGTTGATATTCACCAGCATGGTGCGCAGCACGGAAAGGGTCAGTGGAAGCTGCATCTGGAAGCGCGTTCCGCGTCCCGGCTCGGAGGAGACGCGTACGGTGCCGCGCACCTGCTTCACCATTTCCTGAACGACGTCCAACCCCACGCCGCGACCTGAAATTTCGGTCACGATGTCCTTCATCGTGAAGCCGGGAAGAAACAGAAACGCCAGCAGCTCGGCTTCACTGAGTTGCGCAGCCGTTTCCGCGTTGGTCAGACCGCGCTCGACGACGGCTGCGCGCACGCTCTCGAGGTCGACGCCGCGGCCGTCGTCCGAGACGGCGATTTGCAGCACACCGGAGTTGTGCCGCGCCTCCAGGTGCACGATCCCTTCCTCGGGCTTGCCTGCGGCGCGACGCTCTTCCGGAGACTCGATCCCGTGATCGACGGCATTGCGTAACAGATGGCCCAGCGGCGCGTCGAGTCTTTCCAGAATGTCGCGGTCCACCTGCGTTGTCTCGCCGGTTATCTTGAGGCGCACTTTCTTGCCCAGGGCCGGACCGAGATCGCGCACCATGCGCGGCCACGCGTGGGTGCCGTCTGCAAAAGGCCGCATGCGGCAGGCGAGCGCGCCCTCATACAGCCGGCGCGAGAGATCGACGGAATGACGATCGTACGTTTCGAGCTCGGCCAGGCGCTGCAACAGGAATTGCTGGCAGTCCATCAGGCACTTCTGGGACTCGGCGAGCGCGGACTGCGCCTGCTCGCTGAGCGCCTGGCCCGATAGCGCATTGCGCAAAACGTCGAGCGGCCTGCCGGCATCGTTCTGCATCCGCTTCAACCGCAACAGCGATGTTGCAAAAGGAGTCAGCCAGCGCGACTCCACCAACGACTCACCCGCCAGCCCGAGCAGACGATTCAGATTCTCCGGCGTCACACGCAGCACGCGATCGCTCGTTTCGGCGTCGGCGACGGCGGCAGTTACGATTTCCGAAGCGCTCGCAGGCGGCGGCGGTCCCCGATCGACTCTGCGGCGTTCGACTACGGGCTCAGGCACTGCCTCCGCTGAATCACCTCCGTCCTCGGACACCTTCGCCAGCGCCGCAAGAAAGTCGTCGATTTCGGCCTTTCCTTCGAGCTCCCACCGGGCGCCTTCCGCCTCGGGCGTTTTGGCGATGCGCACCAGCAAATCCACGCCCCGGAGAAGCACATCGGTCTGCCGCTGACGCAACGTGATGCGGCCTTTTTGCACGGCCACGAAGCAATCTTCCATGGCGTGCGCTACGGCTACGCCCGCGCCAAGACCGATGATGCGCGCAGCGCCTTTGAGCGAATGTGCAGCGCGCATGCAGGCTTCAGTCTGATCGAGTGCGTCGGGGTCCTGTTCGAGCGCGAGCAACCCGGCCGTCAGAATCTGCGCCTGGGTTTCCGCTTCCATGCGAAACATGTCGAACATCGACATCTGACTCAAGTCGGTCATGCCAGACTCCGGTTCAGCGTGTAGAACAACAACTGATCGTCGAGATAACCCACGGCATTGTCGTTCCACGGCAACATTGCCCTGGTATACGTGGCCGTAGCCTTGGCCACCGTGGCAGGCACCTCCTTCAACTGGCCGGGGGAAAACTTGTGGATGCCGTGCACTTCATCCACCGGGAAAGCGATATGGCTGTCCTTCTCGCGCATCACCAGCAGCCGCCTGTACACGGCGCCCTGGCGGAGCTTTTGTGCCTTCGCCTCCGGTGCGATGCCCAGCACCTGAGCAAGCGACACACAGACCAGCAGCTCGCCGCGCACGTTGGTCAGGCCGAGGACCACGCCGTCGCGCCGGTGCGGTAGTGAATGAATGGGGCGCACATCGACCACTTCCGAGAACACCGCCGTCGGCAACCCGAGCCATTCGCCGCCGATGCGAAAAATGACCATCGAGGCGGTGTCGAGCGCTTCGAGACTGCGCGCAACGGAAAAGTGTCGTGTCGACTCTTCGATATGGGCGGACGGAAGATCGCGGTCGAGCAGCCCAGAAGCTGCCGCTCCATATACGGGGCAATTGCGGCAATGAATATGTTTTTGCAGCTCCGGGCACGAGCTGTCGCCATGGACGCCGATCTTGTTCCAGCAATCATTGACGATGGCCTGAACGAAGGTGGTCCCGGTCTCGCGTATCGCACCCATCAGGAGCGGCCTCCGCTATTCGCTCGCTTCGCGCGCATGTGCAGGCGCTGCGCACCGGCCGAGTCACCGTGTTTTTCCAGCAGGAAAGCGAGATGGATAAGGGCCTCGTGATGCGCCGGGTCGAGATAGAGCGCCTTGCGGTAGTAGTGTTCGGCTTGCTCGGGCATGCCGCTCGCGTCATGCGCGAGGCCCATGAGGTGATAGACCTGCGCCGACGGACCGTGATCCCTCAGGAACGCTTCGCCGCGCTGTATGGCTTCGGTCAAAGAGCCCTGATTGGCAAGGCTCGCAATCTCGTCGAGCGCAGTCCCGGACGCCGCTGACGGTGTAACCGCAGCCGCAGGCCGGGGGGCCGTTACCTGCCTGATGACGGGTTTTGCGGCAGGTGGAGCTGCTTTCGGTGCCCATGAGCGCCTGGGCTCTCGCAACCGGACGACCTTTGCGTCCGATTCGACCGCAGCACGCGGTTTCCTGCGGAAAGCAAACGCGAGCGATATCTTTGCGGACACGAAATCATGATTCAAAAACAACGCGCTCTCGGACGGACCGACGAACAGAGTGGCGTCTGGCTTCAGCAACCGCTTCAGCACTTCGACGGCGCGATCCTGTGTGGCGGCATCGAAATAAATCAGCAGGTTGCGGCAGAAAATGAAGTCGTACGCCGGCGCGTTCGCCATGAGGCCCGGATCGAGCAGATTCCCGTGGTGGAAATGCGCCTGTGCGCGCACCGACTCCGCGAGACGGAATTCGCCTCCCACGGGCTCGAAGAACCGGTCGCGGAACGCGAGCTCTTTTCCGCGAAACGAGTTCCTCCCGTACACGGCGTTCCGCGCACGCTCCAACCCACGCACGCTGATGTCGACGCCGTCGATTCGAAACTGACTGGCGGGGAACCCCGCTCCCAGCAATGCCATCGCCATGGAATACGGTTCTTCACCGCTCGCACACGGCAGGCTCAGCAGTCGCATTTCGCCGCTGGGATTCAATCGCAGCCACTTGTTGGAAGCGTCCTGAGCCAGGGCGGCAAAAGCCTCCCGGTCTCGAAAAAACCAGGTTTCCGGAATAATGACGGCGTCGATCAGCTCCTGCAGCTCGGTCCCGGACGCATGCAGGTGCTCCCAATATTCGCGCAGGTCCTTGCACCCGCCCGCCGAGAGGCGTGTCTTCAATGCGGATTCGATGACCGGCAGGCCGACTGAATGGGCACTCAACCCCATGCGCTCCTGGAGCAGGCTTGCAAACTGTGCGAGGGTCGTCATTGCAGTTCCACGGGCTGTTTGAACAGGACGTCGCGCACCGATGCCGGCAGCAATTTTTTCACTTCGATCCATTGAAGCAGTCCATCGGGATCGCTGGCCACCGGGCCAAGATAAGGCGCGCCGTCGCTGATAACGCCGGAGGGCGTGAAGTCGGTGGCGTCGCGGCGCACGGTTTTCGTCGCTTTTTCTGCGATCAGTCCCAGCAGATGCTGCGTGCCATCCCCATCGGGATAGGTCACGATGACGATGCGCGTGCTCATGTGGCGGCGTGCGGGGCGTCCCAGCGCCAGTACACTCAGGTCGATCACCGGCACCGGCTTGCCCCGGTGGTTGAATGCCCCGGCCACAGCGGCAGGCGCCTGCGGGATCTGCTTGATGGCGAGCAGCGGCACGACCTCGATCACCTGACTGCAATCGAGGGCGTAGCGGTCTTCGCCGAGTTGGAAGTAGAGGAAAAGCATTTGGCTGTCCTGTCGCTTGCGGCCAGGACGGTGGCGCCCCGGCCGCGCCTGGCAGCTACGCCAGCTTGAACCTGGACACGCCGCTGCTCAAACCATCGGCGACCTGGCTGACATGCGCGATGGCCACATTGGACTGGCGAATCGCATCGGCCGCCTGTCGCATCGCCTCGGTCAGTTGAGAGAAGGCGCCGGTGATCTGCTCCGCCCCCGTGGTCTGCGAACGCATGCCCTCGTTGACGACCTCGAAACGGGGTATCAACGTCTGCACTTGTTCGATGACTTGCGACAACTGGCCGCCCACTTGCTGGATTTCGCCTATGCCCCGACGCGTTTCTTCCGAGAATTTGTTCATTCCCATCACGCTGGCCGAAACGGCGGACTGAATTTCCTTCACGATCACTTCGATGTCATAGCTCGCGACCGCGGTCTGATCGGCCAGCCGGCGAATTTCCGTTGCGACGACGGCAAACCCGCGCCCGTATTCCCCGGCCTTTTCCGCTTCGATCGCCGCATTGAGCGAAAGAAGGTTCGTCTGGTCGGCCACCTTGGTGATCGTCGTGGTGACCTTGCTGATATTGCCGGCCTTTTCGTTGAGCACTGCGAGCTTGGCGTTGATGGAGTCCGTCGCCTCCATCACGCGGCCCATCGTCCCCTCCATCCTGTTGAGTCCCGTCTGGCCCTCGCTTGTAAGAAGCGACGATTTCTCGGCCATCTCCGAGACCTCGTTCATGGTTTTGAGCAGCTCCTTGGAGGTGCTCGCAATCTGCTTGGAAGTCGCACTGATTTCAGTCGCGGTCGCCGTCACCTCGACGGCCGTTGCCTCCTGTTCTTTGGCCCCGGCGGCGATCTCGGTGACCGCGGAACCGACCTGGACCGCAGACTTCTGTACCTGCCCGACGATCGCGACCAGCTCCTCGGCCATGCGGTTGTACCCTTTCACGAGAATGCCCAGCTCGTCGCCGCGCTTCGTCTGCAACCGCTGCGAAAAGTCGCCGGTGCTCGTCGCCTCGAAAAGGCCGACCAACTGCTTGAGGGGTAGCGTGATGGTGCGAACCAGCCAGACCACTGCGCCGATGGAGACCATGAGCGCAATCAGCATCGCTGCGATGCTGATGACCATTGCCGCGCGGGCGTTGGCGAAGCCGTTCTGCAGCGTGAGCTCGGTATTGTTCTGGATTTGGTGGGCCGCACTCTCTAGGAGCTCCGTGGGCGCACGGTCTATGCCTTTGACTGCGGCATCACCGGCGGCGCTGTCGAAACCGCCGTCCTTGTAGGCTTGCAGGCCGCGACGATAGGCTTCCCCCATTTTCCTGTGGGCCCTGAGAAACTGTCCCACGAGGTCTCTCGCTTTCGAGTCGGTCATTTCGGTTACCAGCCGCTTCCCGCTTTTGTCGATGGCGGCTTCCTTCTCGACGAAGGCCGCCCAGTACTTGTCGCGAACTTGCGGGTCTTTGCCGCGCAGGAGCACGTTCTTCCATTCCTGGACTTGCTCCTTGAAATTCACCGTCATGTCCCGCACCGAGCGTTCCTGGCCGACGCTGACATGGCTGGTCTCGTTGAGGGTCTTGACGCTGCTCCACAACCCCGCGATCCCGGCCAGCGCGGCAATGATCACCACGCCCAGCGCGCCAACGGTCGCCACCAACAGCTTGCTCTGCAGACTGGTTCTGAGATTCACGGCGTGCCCTCCAACCTAAACGGCTATGAGATCGGGGACGAGGATCGGGATCGGCTGACTGCCGGGCGGGCACTGGGCGCGGCATTCCGGAAGGCACCTTCTTGATCGGCAACGGTTTCCAGGTCGTGTCGTTCAAGACTTGCAGAGCGAGTCAGCGCTCTGCAACGGTGCGTTATGACAGGTGCGTTATGACAGGTGCAACCTATGTACCCAAAGAGCATATGTTGGATCGCAGACGCCGACTGTGCGCTACCCCACATTGCCCCCTATCCATGTTGGAACGGGGTTGAAGAAGACCTGCCTTTCCCGTCAACGTTGCAAGAGCAGAATTGTGCTGCTGCAGCAGCGCAAAGAACGTGTCTTCGAATCTTTGTTTTCTTGCCGTTTCCGCTTGCGCTTGTAGCGCATGCGAAGTTCCGCTTCTGCCGCAAGCTGACATTCGGTGGTTACGCCACACATCGCAAGACACTGCTTTCTTAGTCGCCCGGGCGCCACACCACCGCGCCGTGTCGGTTGCGGCATTGGAGCCCTTTGAAGGCGCCCTGCGAGGCTCGCCAACGGCGGGGTTTCGGGAGAGGACTGTCGAGCCGCGCTGTCGCTTCTATCGGCAGAGCGGTGGCTTGTAGTCCACGTCAGATGTCGTAGAGGCGGTGCGGCGAGTTCCGCAGCCCGCCGCCGTTGGCGAGAATCGCAGGGGATACCGCTGCGCCAAGTGGATAGAACGGATGCTCCGGGATCGCCACGTCGCACATTGGTGCTCCTCGCGATGACAACCAAGCGCAGCGGCGCCGGAACAGGGCTCCAAGGACGCAGCCGACACGGCGCGACTGCGCGGGGATTCCCGGGATCGCCACGTCGCCCCCGGATCGCGCTTCGCTGGTCCGGGGCTGCGGCTCACATCGCGGCACCTTGCGATGACAGTCGTCCTGGATTCCCGCCTGGCGCGGGAATGACGTACTACCTCACTCCTGCGGATACCGCCACGGCTTGTCGGGCTGCGTGGCGCTCTCGTCGATGGTCCACTGCGGGAGCGAGAGGCCCGGGGTTACGTCGGAGAACACCATGCGCACGCGAGTGC
>DATKEK010000235.1:0-5598 GCA_035512195.1 Burkholderiales bacterium | reverse complement strand
CGATGGTGCCCGCGGTGGCGGGCCCGATGTCGGAGATGATGTCGCCGAACAGGTTGGAGGCAACGATCACGTCGAAGCGCTGCGGATTCAGCACCAGTTGAATGGTGAGCCCGTCGATGTGGTACTGGTCGGTCTTCACGTCCGGAAACTGCTTCGTGGCGGCGGCGAAGCGCTCGTCCCAGAACGGCATGGTGATCGATATGCCGTTCGACTTGGTGGCCGAGGTGAGGTGCTTCTTCGGGCGCTTCATCGCCAGTTCGAAGGCGTACTTCATGATCCGGTCCACGCCCTTGCGGGTAAAGATCGATTCCTGGATCGCGATCTCGCGCTCGGTGCCGGCGAACATGCGTCCGCCGGTCGCCGAGTACTCGCCCTCGGTGTTCTCGCGCACCACGTAGTAATCGATGTCGCCGACCTTGCGCCCGGCGAGCGGGCAGGGGATGCCGGGCATCAGCCGCACCGGCCGCAGGTTCACGTACTGGTCGAAGTCGCGGCGGAAGTTGATCAGCGAATCCCACAACGACTTGTGGTCGGGCACGATCGCCGGCCAGCCGGTGGCGCCGAAGAAGATGCTGTCGTGCCCGCCGATTTTTTCGCGCCAGTCCGGCGGCATCCACCAGCCCTGCTTCGCGTAGTTGCCGCAGCTCCAGTCGAAGTGGTCGAATTTCAGTTCGATGCCGAACTTGCGCGCGGCGGCGTCCAGCACGCGCACGCCCTCGGGCATGACTTCCTTGCCGATGCCGTCGCCGGCGATGACTGCGATTCTGTATGTACTCATGGTCGGAATCCGGGTTTTATTGTGATAAACGGACGGTAAGGTCCCGCTGCAGCAGCGCATTTTAACTGCTGTATCCCCGGCGCGGCGGTCCGGCGTCGGCGTCGGGTCGCGCGTGTGTTAACTTTAAGGCTCAGTTTCTCTGCGCGCGTTGACTGGGTCGACCGATGGCCAGTTCCTGCGCAGATCTCAAAATAAGCGACCATCGCCATATCCGAATCAGGAGAGCAGGAGAATAATGCGTCCGTTGGAAGGCATCACTGTTGTTGCGCTCGAGCACGTCATTGCCGGGCCGTTCTGCACCCGCCAGCTCGCCGATCTCGGCGCGCGCGTGATCAAGATCGAACGTCCCGGCGTGGGCGACCCGGCGCGTGCCTACGACGAGCGGGTACGGGGCATGTCCTCGCATTTCGTCTGGACCAACCGGTCCAAGGAAAGCATCACGCTCGATCTCAAGCAGGAGCCGGCGCGCGAGGTCGTGCACAAGCTTCTGGAGAAAGCTGACGTGCTGGTGCAGAACCTTGCGCCCGGCGCTGCGGCGCGCATGGGTTTTTCCTTCGACTCCCTCAAGGATCACTACCCGAGACTGATCGTGTGCGACATCTCCGGTTATGGAGCCGACGGCCCTTACCGCGACAAGAAGGCGTATGACCTGCTGGTGCAGAGCGAGTCCGGACTGCTGTCGGTCACGGGCACGCCTGAAACACCATCCAAGGCGGGCTGCTCGATCGTCGACATCGCCTCCGGCATGTACGCGTACACCAACATCCTCGCCGCGCTGATCGAACGCGGCCGCTCCGGCAAGGGCTGCCGCATCGACATCTCCATGCTCGAGAGCATGGCCGAGTGGATGAGCTTTCCGCTGTATTACGCGTACGACGGCGCCGAGCCGCCCGTGCGTGCCGGTGCTTCGCATGCGACCATCTACCCCTACGGGCCGTTCCCGGCCGGAGACGGCAAGATGGTGATGCTCGGACTGCAGAACGAGCGCGAGTGGGCGGTGTTCTGCGACGAAGTGCTGAACCGGCCGGAGCTGAAGGCCGACCCGCGATTCTCATCCAATCCGAAGCGTTCGGCCGCGCGCAGGGAACTCTACGGCATCATCGCCGGGCTGTTCGCGAAGCTCACCGCGGCGCAGGTCGTCGAACGGCTCGATGCCGCGCAGATCGGCAACGCGCGCATGAACGAAATGCACGAAGTCTGGGATCATGCGCAGTTGCGCGCGCGCGATCGCTGGCGGGAGGTCGACTCGCCCGCCGGCAAGATCAAGGCGCTGCTGCCGCCGGGCGTACCGCAGGATTTCGACCCGTGCATGGACGCGATTCCGGCGGTAGGGCAGCACACCGATGCGATACTGGGCGAACTCGGCTACTCGAAGGCCCGGATCGACGCATTGCGGGCCGGCGGGACGATATGAAGCTGCGCGCCGGATCGCCCGGCGCGCTGGAAGCCGTAATACACGACAAGAGAGGAGAAAACCAATGGGACTTCTGGACAACAAAGTCGCGATCGTCACCGGCGCGGCCAGCGGATTCGGCGCCGAGATCTCGCGGCATTACGTACGGGAAGGCGCGAAGGTCGCGGTGGCCGACCTGAACGAAGAGGGGGCGAAGAAGATCGCCGCCGAGCTCGGCGACAAGGCCTTCGCGATCAGGTGCGACGTGTCGAAGCGCGCCGATGTGGACAAGCTGGTCGCGGAGACGGTGAAGAAGTTCGGCACCCTGGACATCGTGGTCAACAACGCCGGCTACACCCACAAGAACCGGCCGATGCTCGAAGTGGACGAAGAGACCTTCGATCGCTGTTTCGACGTCAATGTGAAGTCGATCTACCTAATGACGATGGCGGTGGTGCCGATCCTGCGCAAGAAAAAATCTGGCGTGATCATCAACGTCGGCTCGGTGTCCGGCATCCGTCCGCGCCCCGGCCTGGTCTGGTACAGCGCCTCCAAGGCGGCGGCGAACCTGATGTCCAAGGCGATGGCCGCGGAACTCGGACCCGACGGCATTCGCGTCAACGCGATCTGCCCGGTGATGGCGCCAACCGGCATGATCGCGGATTTCATGGGCATGCCCGACACGCCCGAAAACCGTGCGAAGTTCGTCGGCAACATTCCGCTCGGTCGCCTGGCGACGCCGGTGGACATTGCCAAGGCCGCGCTGTATCTGGCCTCCGACATGTCCGATTTCATCACTGGAGTGGAATTCCCGGTGGACGGTGGCCGCGCAGTCTAGCTTTCGTGCAGCCGGTGGATCAGTGAGTACCGCGAACGCCCTGGATATCGATGCGCTGCGCCAGTGGGTCGGGCGCAGCGAGACGCGCAGGGACGTGGTAACCGCGGCGCCGGTCGCGGCGATGTCCGCCACGCTCGATCGCGACGATCCTGCGCCGGCCGCGGGCACCGCGCTGCCGCCGCTTTGGCACTGGCTGTATTTCCTGCCACTCGCGCGGCAGAGCGAGATCGGCCCCGACGGACACGCGCAGCGCGGCGGTTTCCTGCCGCCGGTACCGCTGCCGCGGCGCATGTGGGCCGGCGGGCGGCTCGAGTTTCGCGCGCCGCTGCGGGTCGGCGAGGAGATCACCCGCACATCGCACATCCTCGATGTGAACGCCAAGGAAGGGCGCAGCGGCAGGCTGGTGTTTGTTTCGGTGCGCCACGAGATTGCCAACACGCACGGCGTGGCGATCGCCGAGGAACACGACATCGTCTATCGCGACAATCCGCAGCCCGGCGCGCCGGCACCTAAGCCGCAACCGGCGCCCGACAATGCCGCTTTCTCGCGCGAGATCGCGCCGGATCCAGTGTTGCTGTTCCGCTATTCAGCGCTGACTTTCAACGGGCATCGCATCCATTACGACCGCACCTACGTTACCGAGGTGGAAGGATACCCGGGACTGATCGTGCACGGCCCGCTGATCGGCACCCTGCTGCTGGATGTGCTGCGGAGAAATCTTCCCGATGCGCGCGTTGCACGGTTCGACTTCCGCGCGGTGAGCCCGCTGTTCGACATCCACCGCTTCACCGTCTGCGGGCTGCCGGAAAGCGGGAACCGGATTGCGCTGTGGGCACGCAATCACGAAGGCGGTCTCGCGATGGAAGGCACCGCCGAGCTCGCCTGATGTGCGGATCAAGAAACTGATTTACCACGGAGGACACGGAGGACACGGAGGAGAGGCAACTGCAGGTAAGGGCGGGTAAGAATCGAAACTTCGTCGATACCTTACCGGCCAGTCGTTCGTCGGAGTTTTGCGAATTGTGCCCGTCCTTATCTTCCTTGATTTTCCTCCGTGTCCTCCGTGGTGAAAACGTTCTTCAAGCAACCTCCATGATCTCAGGGCGTGAACATGAACGCGATACCAACTGACAGCTACCAGGACATCCGCGACGCGGTGCGGGCGCTGTGCGCGCAGTTTCCGGACGAGTACCACCGGAAGATCGACGAGGCGCGCGGTTATCCGGAAGAGTTCGTCGATGCGCTGACGAAAGCCGGCTGGCTTGCGGCGATGATTCCGCAGGAGTATGGCGGCTCCGGGCTCGGGCTGACCGAGGCCTCGGTGGTCATGGAGGAGATCAACCGCTGTGGCGGCAACGCCGGCGCCTGCCACGGGCAAATGTACAACATGGGCACGCTGCTGCGCCACGGCTCCGAAGCGCAGAAACGCGCCTGGCTGCCGAAGATCGCCAGCGGCGAACTACGCCTGCAATCGATGGGCGTGACCGAACCGACCAGCGGTACCGATACCACGAAGATCAAGACCACCGCGGTGAAGAAAGGCGACCGCTATGTGGTGAACGGGCAGAAGGTGTGGATCTCGCGCATCCAGCACTCGGACCTGATGATCCTGCTCGCGCGCACCACGCCGCTCACCGAGACGAAGAAGAAAACCGAAGGCATGTCGATCTTCATGGTCGACCTGCGCGAAGCGATCGGCAAGGGCATGACCGTGCGTCCGATCCGCAACATGGTCAACCACGAGACCAACGAGCTGTTCTTCGACAACCTGGAGATTCCGGCGGAGAACCTGATCGGCGAGGAGGGCATGGGCTTCCGCTACATCCTCGACGGCCTGAACGCGGAACGCACGCTGATCGCAGCGGAATGCATCGGAGATGGCTACTGGTTCGTCGAGCGCGCGGCGAAATATGCAAGCGAACGCGTCGTCTTCGACCGGCCGATCGCGCAGAACCAGGGCGTGCAGTTCCCGATTGCCGAAACCTACATCGAAGTCGAGGCCGCCAACCTGATGCGCTGGAAGGCCTGCGAGTTGTTCGATGCCGGCCAGCCCTGCGGCGCGGAGGCGAACATGGCGAAATACCTCGCCGCCAAGGCCTCGTGGGAAGCCGCCAACGCCTGCCTGCAGGTGCACGGCGGCTTCGGCTTCGCCGCGGAGTACGACATCGAGCGCAAATTCCGCGAGACGCGTCTGTACCAGGTCGCCCCGATCTCCACCAACCTGATCTTGTCCTACATCGCCGAGCACGTGCTCGGCATGCCGCGTTCGTTCTGAAGCTTGGGGTCGTTGGGCGTCCCCGAAAAAAAATCCGCAAACCAATCGCCTGCATGAAACGGAGTTAATGACCACGCAGCCTATCCAGGAGGCGGGGTTCCCTGGATTTACTTGACGAATCCCCTGATTCCGTTAGCATTTCCTTATCTCCACGCAGCCTATTTCCGTTGATGGCTGCAAATAGGGCGACTTTGAGGGATACTGTTATTATACAC
The DNA here is from genome assembly GCA_035512195.1 of Burkholderiales bacterium. Classification (GTDB taxonomy): domain Bacteria; phylum Pseudomonadota; class Gammaproteobacteria; order Burkholderiales; family Eutrophovitaceae; genus DATKEK01. The sequence goes on along the minus strand of DATKEK010000235.1, from coordinate 99 downwards.
AGTAGGCGGGAATCAATGAGAAATCAAGAATCTTTGGGGCTGGGTGGCGGACGTCGGTCCAGATATACGGCAATTCGGAAGTCGAACTCACGTTAGACC
>DATKEK010000234.1:0-10752 GCA_035512195.1 Burkholderiales bacterium | reverse complement strand
GAAAGACGAGTTGAGTCCGATCGCCTCGAAGATCTGCGCGCCGCAATACGACTGATACGTCGAGATGCCCATCTTGGACATCACCTTGTACAAGCCTTTGCCGATCGCCTTGATGTAGTTCTTGTACGCGTCCTTCTGCTGCAGGTTGAGGGCCGGTCCCAACTCGGCAAGCGTGTCGAAGGCCAGCCAGGGGTGGATCGCCTCGGCGCCGTATCCGGCAAGCAGTGCGAAATGATGGACCTCGCGCGCAGAGCCGGTGTCAACCACCAGCCCGGAGCTGGTACGCAAGCCCGCACGCACCAGGTGATGGTGCACACCAGCAGTGGCCAGCAGGGTGGGGATCGCGACATCGCGCGCACCCACCCCCGCGTCCGACAGGATCAGGATGTTGACCCCCTGCTCGACCGCATCCTGCGCCGCCTGGCACAGGCCATCCATCGCCTTCTGCATCCCCGCCGCGCCCTGCGCCGCCGGGTAGGTAATATCCAGCACTTTCGATTTGAACCTGCCGCCCGAAAGCCGTTCGATTGCAATCAGCCGCTGCAGGTCGTCGTAATCGAGCACCGGCTGGCTCACTTCCAGCCTGGTGCTGATCTCGGTCTCGTCGATGCCAAGCAGGTTGGGGCGCGGTCCGACGAAGGACACCAGGGACATCACCAGTTCTTCCCGGATCGGATCGATCGCCGGATTGGTGACCTGCGCAAACAGCTGCTTGAAGTAGTAGTAGAAGGGTTTGCAGCGGTCCGACAGCACCGCCAACGGCGTGTCGGTTCCCATGGAACCGACTGCTTCTTCCGCATTTGCCGCCATCGGATTGAGGATGAACTTGACGTCCTCCTGCGTGTACCCGAAGGCCTGCTGTAAATCCAGAATCGCAGCCTCGCGTGCACCACGGATTCCACCCTCGGGAAGTTGCGGCAGATGAATGCGCGAGCTCTTGATGTAGCCAGCGTAGTCCTCGGCAGAAGAAAGCTTGTCCTTGACCTCGTCGTCGTCGATGATGCGACCCTGCTCGAGATCGATCAGCAGCATCTTGCCTGGCTGCAGGCGCCACTTCCTGGCGATGTTCTCCTCGGCGACCGGGAGCACGCCGACCTCCGATGCCATGACCACCAGGTCGTCCTTGGTAATGACATAGCGCGCGGGCCGCAGGCCATTGCGATCAAGCGTCGCGCCGATCTGCCGGCCGTCGGTAAACGCCACCGCCGCCGGGCCGTCCCAAGGCTCCATAACCGGCGCATAAAACTCATAAAACGCACGCCGCTTATCATCCATGAGCGCGTTGTTGTCCCAGGCTTCGGGAATCAGCAGCATCATCGCGTGCGCCAGCGAGTAGCCGCCAAGCACGAGCAGTTCAAGCGCGTTATCGAAACACGCCGAGTCAGACTGACCCTCGTCGATCAGCGGCCAGACTTTCTCCAGGTCCGCCGCAAACAGGCTCGAAGAAATCGCCTGGTGGCGCGCATGCATCCAGTTGAGGTTCCCGCGTAGGGTATTGATCTCGCCGTTGTGGCCGATCATGCGGAACGGATGCGCAAGCTCCCAGCTGGGGAAGGTGTTGGTCGAGAACCGCTGATGCACCAGCGCCAGCGCAGACGTCATGTCCGGATCACCAAGATCGCCGTAATACTCCCCGACCTGTCTGGCGAGCAGCATGCCCTTGTAAACGATGGTGCGCGCCGACATGGAGGGCAGGTAAAACTGCCCGCCGCCGAGCAGCCCCATCTTCTTAACCGTATGCTCCACCTGCTTGCGAATGACGAACAGCTTGCGTTCGAAGGCGTCGGTGTCCGCAGAGCTGGGCCCGCGCGCGACAAAGACCTGACGGATGAAGGGTTCGACCGCCCTGGCAGCTTCGCTCAGCCCGCTGTTGTCGGTTGGCACATCGCGCCAGCCGAGCAGCTGCTGCCCCTCGGCTTCGACATGCTGCGCGATCGCCCGCTCGCAAGCGTCCCGGCTGGTCGGATCCTGCGGAAGAAAGACCATGCCGACGCCGTAGGCGCCCGGCTCGGGCAGCTGGATGCCGCCGTACGCGCACTGCTTTCGAAACAGCGCATCGGGAATCTGCAACAGGATGCCTGCGCCGTCCCCCAGCAAAGGATCATAGCCGGTGGCGCCACGATGCGTCAGGTTGTCGAGGATCTGCAGGCCCTGCTGAACGATCGAGTGGCTTCTCGCGCCCTTGATATGGGCCACGAATCCCACGCCACACGCGTCGCGCTCGTTGGCGGGGTGATACAGGCCTTGCCGTGCCGGAAAAGTCGAGTTAGCCAAGTTGGAACCTCATGCGAACTTGTTGCCCCGACCGCCTCAAAAGTCGGGTCCAGAGACGGAAAGTCCGGCTCGAAGCCGGACCTGTGCGGGTTTCAAATCGAAGCGGTAAATATTACCGCGATCACACGTGCCGGATCAATCAGTTGCGCGGCCGGATGGCCTGTTCTGGCACATCAGGAAGCATCAACGGCGAACAGCCGGGCATGTTCCCTGATGGCGTATCGATCGGTCATACCCGCTACGTAGTCTGCAATCGCCCTAGGCGCATCATCTGCCGCCCGGGTCTGAAATTCCGGCGGCAGCAGGCGGGCATCGTGCAGAAACGCATCGAACAGCTCGCGGACGATGCGCCGCGCTTTGTTGCTCATTCGAGCGACCTGGTAGTGCTGGTACAGATTCTTGCGCAGGAATCGCTTGAGTTCCTGCTGCTCGGACTGTATTCCGGGGCTGAATGCGATCAGCGGGGGCGCTGCCCGAACCTCGTCCACGTTCCCAGGTGCATGACCGCGTATCAGCGACTGGCTCTCCCGGGTCAGGTCGGATACCAGGGTGTTGATCATGCGGCGTACCGTTTCGTGGATCAGTCGCCGATCATGCAGCGCGGGATAGGCTGTCCGGACCTCTTCAAGATGTCGGGCAAAGATCCGCACTTCGTTAAGCTGTTCAAGCCCGATGAGCTCCGACCTCAGGCCATCATCTATGTCATGATTGTTATAGGCAATTTCATCGGCAAGATTGGCGAGTTGCGCCTCAAGCGAAGGCTGCCGGTCGTGCAGGAATCGCTCACCGACATCGCCCAGCAGGCGGGCGTTCTTCGCGGAACAGTGTTTAAGGATGCCTTCCCTGGTTTCGAAACACAGGTTGAGCCCGTCGAATCCGCCGTAGCGCTGCTCGAGCAGGTCGACAACCCGCAAAGACTGCAGATTGTGTTCGAAACCGCCGTGCTCGCGCATGCAGTCGTTCAACGCATCCTGCCCGCTGTGGCCGAATGGCGTGTGCCCGAGATCGTGCGCCAGCGAGACGGCCTCGACCAGATCTTCGTTCAACCCGAGATTGCGGGCCACTGATCGCGCGATCTGGGCAACCTCCAAACTATGGGTCAACCGGGTGCGAAACAGATCTCCCTCATGATTCACGAAGACTTGGGTCTTGTACTCCAGTCGCCTGAATGCGGTGGAATGGACGATGCGATCGCGGTCGCGTTGAAACTCGGTGCGGCCGGCAGGAGGCGGCTCCGCGAGCCTGCGCCCGCGGGACTGGTCGGGCTTTACCGCGTAGGTTGCGAGCTCATACATGCGCGGCAGCGGATGCAAGGACTTCCCTGAGCGCGCGCTGGTCGAAGTCCGAAAAGACCTCGGCGTGTCCGATGCCGGCAAGCAGCACCAGGCGCAAGCGGCCGTTTTGCACTTTCTTGTCGTGCCCCATGAGCTCCAGATAGCGCTGCTCGCCCAGCGCGGGTGCCTCGGAGGGCAGGCCCGCGCGGGCAAACATCGTCGCAATGCGCTTGACTTGTTCACCGGATAGCAGCCCCATGCGCTCCGACAGACGGGCGGCCAGCATGGTGCCGGCCGCAACTGCCTCGCCGTGCAGCCATTTTCCATACCCGAGACCGGCCTCTATTGCATGGCCGAAGGTATGGCCCAGGTTGAGGAGCGCGCGCTTTCCCGTCTCTCGCTCGTCTGCCGCCACGATGGCCGCCTTGCACTCGCAGGAGCGCTGGACTGCGTAAGCCAGCGCATCCTCATCACGTGCGCGCAACTTGTCGATGTTGCTGTCGATCCAGTCGAAGAACCGGCTGTCCATGATCAATCCGTACTTGATGACCTCTGCCAGTCCGGCGCAAAGCTCGCGCTCCGGCAAGGTCTGTAGAGTGGAAATATCGCTCAAAACCAGACGCGGCTGATAGAAGGCGCCGATCATGTTCTTTCCCAGCGGATGATTGATCGCGGTTTTCCCGCCGACCGATGAATCCACCTGGGCAAGCAGCGTGGTCGGCACCTGGATATAAGGCACACCTCGCTGGTATGTCGCCGCGGCAAACCCCGCCAGGTCACCGACAACGCCACCGCCCAGCGCGATGATGGCAGTGTTGCGTTCGCAGCGATTCTGCAGCAGCGCATCGAAGATCCGGTTGAGGGTCCCCCAGTTCTTGTGTTCCTCGCCGTCGGGCAGCACCACCTTCACGACTTCCACTCCAGCGCCAGCGAGCACGGACGACAGGCGCTCCAGGTAGAGCACCGCAACCGTCGCGTTGGTTACCACTGCAACCCGCTTCTGCGGCAAACGCGCCAGCACTTCATCCGGATGCCCCAACAGCCCGGGACCGATGATGATCGGGTAGGACCGATCTCCGAGCTCGACCTCAACCTGTCGCTTCACGGTGTGCTCCCCTCCGCGCTCGGCGCTTCTGCGTGACGTAGCAGCGCTTGTTCCAACCGGCTTGCGAGCGAGGACAGGCTCTGCGAGCCGGTTTCGACTACGACGTGGGCAGTTTGCATGTAGAGGGGATCCCGCACTTCGAAGAGCTCCGTCAGGCGGGCTCTCGGGTCCCCCGTGCGCAGCAGCGGACGATTCTTGTCGCGACGCGTCCGGTTCAACAGGTCCTTTACCGCAGCCCGCAGGTACACCACGGTGCCGCGGCTCTTCAGCACTTGTCGGTTCACCGGGTCGAGGACGGTACCGCCGCCGGTTGCCAGCACGATGTCGTCGAGCCCCGAGAACTCCTCAATGACCGCTTGTTCGCGCGCACGGAAGCCCGCCTCGCCTTCGATCTCGAAGATGACGGGAATCCTGACGCCGGTACGCGTCTCGATAACATGGTCGGAATCATGGAATGTCTTGCCGAGCCGCCTCGCCAGCACTCTTCCGATCGAAGTTTTGCCCGCGCCCATCATGCCGATCAAAAACACATTGCCCGGGATGTTCGTTGCTCGGGAAGGCGCTGCCGCGATCGTGTGACCCATGCATGCATTCTAACGAAAACGGCCCGCACCCAGTCACGGTGCGGGCCGTTTACGGCGGAGACGCGGGCGCGCTCAGCGACCCTGGTTCAACGCGCGGTAACCCTGTCGGTCATGATGCGCGGCGTGATGAAGATCAGCAGCTCGCGCTTGTCGTTGCGTTTCAGGTCCTGGCGGAACAGGCGGCCGAGCAAGGGCAAGTCGCCGAGCAACGGCACCTTGGTGATTGTGGTGGTTTCTTCCTGTTCGTAGATGCCGCCGATGCCGACCGTGCCGCCATTCTCGACCAGCACTTCGGTGGTGACCTGTTTGGTGTCGATAGAGGGGCCCGCTGCCGTGTTCTGGCCGACACTGTCCTTGTGCACATCGAGCTGCATGATGACGTTATCGTCCGGCGTGATCTGCGGTTTCACCTTCAGACTCAGCGTCGCCTTGCGGAAGGACACCGCGGTGGCGCCGCTGCTGGTTGCCTGCTGATAAGGTATCTCCGTCCCCTGTTCGATGGTGGCCTCGACGTTGTCCGCGGTAATCACCCGCGGGCTGGACACGATCTTGCCCTTGCCGTCCGCCTGCAATGCGGTGATCTCCAGGTTCAGGAAGCGCGTCAGCTTGGAGTTGAACACGGACAGCGAGAACGTCCCCGGTGCGTTCCCCGCCAGCCCGGGGGCGGCCAGATTCACGTTGAACGAGTCCGGAATGAAACTGCTCCCGGTATCCGTGGTTTGCGTATTCTGCACGCCGACACTGGATAAGTTGCCGCCGAACAGCATGCGCGTGGTACCGCCGGCGGGGCTGAACCCGGGTGCACCGCCACCCCTCAGCGCGGTGAGGTCGGTCATGCCGAGCCGCACACCGATGTTCTGGCTGAACGTGTCGGATGCTTCCACGATACGCGCTTCGATCAGCACCTGCCTTACCTGCACGTCGATCCGCTTGATCAAGTCTCTGACCTCGCTGAGCTTGTCCTCGATGTCCTGCACGAAGATCGTATTGGTGCGCGAGTCGACCACCGCAGTGCCGCGCCTGGACAGAATCTTCTGGTTGGCGTCGGTAATCAGCTTCTGCAGATCCTCAGCGCGCTGATAGTTCATCTGGAACGCCTCGGTGCGCATCGGCTCCAGATCGGCGATCTGCTGTTGCGCTTCCAGGAGAAGTTTTTCGCGGGTGGCAATCTCGTCTCGCGGCGCAATCCAGATCACATTGCCGGTCTTGCGCATGTCCAGGCCCTTCGCCTGCAGAATGATGTCAAGGGCCTGATCCCATGGGACGTCTTTTAGCCGCAACGTCAGGTCCCCGCGAACGGTATCGCTGGTAATGATGTTCAGGCCGGTGAAATCGGCGAGCACCTGCAACACCGACCTGACCTCGATGTTCTGGAAATTCAACGACAGTTTCTCGCCCTGATAGGCGCCCGCGGCCGGGTCGCGCCGAGCGTCCTCGACTACCGGCTTCACTTCGATGATGAATCGGTTGTCGGCCTGATAGGCCGCCTGCTCCCAGCGGCCTCGCGGGGCGACCGTCAGGCGTACGTTCCCGCCTACAGCCTGAAGGTCGAACACCTCCACCGGGGTGCCAAAGTCGGTCACGTCGTAACGGCGTTCGAGTGCCGGCGGCAACGCCGTACGCAGAAAGTCGACAATGATGTTCCTGCCCTGCTGACGCAGATCGATCCCGGTGGCGCTGTCGGACAGCTCGACTATGACCTGCGCCTCGCCGGCCCGCCCTCTGCGGAAGTCGATGTCACGGATGCTGTGCGTGGAGCCGGCCGGTACGGGAGCAGCGAAGTGGATTGGTTCGGTCGTTGTAGTCGCTGTTGGAGCCGAAGCCGCCTGCAGCGTCACGACGACCGAGTTGCCATCGAGCTGGGTGTCGTAGGCCGCCATTTGCGTCAGATTCAGAACGACTCTGGTGCGACCTCCTGACTGACCCAGGCGAATCTGGCGCAGATCGCCCTGGTTGATATCCTGTGAGTTGCGACCCAGTCCGTTGCTGGTGCCGGGAAAATCCAGCGCGATCCTGGGAGGATTGTTCAGCGTGAATCCAACCGGTGGGTGGGTCAGCGGCTGTTTCAGCGACAGCCTGACCGTCACTTTGCCCGGTTGGGTTGAAACATCGAGCGCCTCGATGACGTTTGGCGCGGCTGTGTTGGCGTCTTCGCCAAATGCCGACGGTGCTGCCAAGAAAGCCAGCGAAAGCGCCAGGCCCGTGATCAGGTTTCGGTTGCGTGTCATCTGGTCTAGCTCCTCACTGCTCCAGCAACTGAAGGCTGCTGGTACGTTCGCTCCAGCCGCCGCTTGTTGGGTCCTGCACGACTTCCCGCAGAGTCACGCCCGCTTCACTGATCGCGGTGACGACGCCAAAGTTCTGACCCATGTAATTGCCAATCCGCACGCGGTACAGATTGTTGTCAGGCGTTTTGATCAGTGCAAATCGGGCCTGCCGCTGTTCGATGGTGCCGACCATCTTCAACGTTTCCAGCGGAAACGACTCAAGTGCTTCCTTGCGCCGGTTCACGTCTGGCGCCGGACCGCCGCCCGCAAGCTCCACCGCATCAGCCGTGCGCGGCTTGAACGGGTCGGACAGGTCGAAGGCGTTGTATACCACTGGCTCGAACTGCCTGACTTCCGGCAGCGGGTCGACGCGACCGCGAAGGCCTTGCTTGGACTCTTCCACAAAGCGGTTCAGGTCCTCGAACTCACCGCCGCCACAGCCGCCCACCAGCATTGCCGCCGCGGCGCACAATAACCAACGGGTCGCCTTCACCTAGCGCCTCCCCCTTTGCGGTTGCTGGGCTGCGCGCGCCGCCCGTCGCTGGGCTGCTATCTCCTCTTCATCCAGGTAGCGATAGGTGCGCGCCGTGGCATCCATCGTCAGCGTTCCCTCCCGGTCGACTGACAGCGCGACATCGTTGAGCGTCACGATACGGGGCAACTGGGAGACATCACTGGCGAACGCGCCCATGTCGTGATAGTTGCCCGTCAGCTTGATGGTAATGGGGAGCTCAGCGTAGAACTCGGACGCGGTTTCGCGCTGCGCCGGGCGGAACAATTCGAACCGCAGGCCGCGACCGAGTCCGGCCTGGTTGATATCGGTGAGCAAAGCCTCCATTTCCGACTTGTTCGGCAACTGCTTGAGCATCTCGCCGAACTCCTGTTCGATTGCGGCAAGCTGCTGCCGATAAGCATCCAGATTGACCGCCTGTCTCTGTTTATCGAGAAAGGTCGTCCTCAGCTGCTGCTCTTTCTGGCGGGCGGATTCCAGCTGGGTCATCTGGTTGCGCCAGTCGAACCACCAGCCGGCCACGACTATCATCACCAGAAGCATGAGCAGGGCGACGAGCTTCGGAACGACCGGCCAGGTGCCGATCTCCTTTGGGTCGAGCTTTCGGATATCGTCTAGTGTCATGGGCGTCAGGTCCTCGGCGCTGCGGCGGGCCTTGCGGGAGCGGCGCCCGGTGCGGCGGCCGCTTCCCTGGGCCGGCTCACATCCACGTTCAGATTGAATTCGTTCAGCGTTACGGTTCCGACCTTGGTGGCTTTAATCTCAATGAGCTGCGGATTCTCAAGCCAAGGCGAGGCTTCGAAGTTGCGCATGAGATTCGAAACCCGCGCATTGGACGTCGCGTAACCGACAACATTCACACGTGTACCCGTCTGCTTGACTGCCTTGAGATGGATTCCTTCCGGCAGCTGACGCACCAGTTGATCCAGCAATCGAACGGTCTCCGTCCTGTTGGTCTGCAGGGATTCGACTACCCGCTTGCGGCCAAGAAGCGCCTGCGTCTGCTCTCGCAGACGTCTGATCTCGTCAATCTGCTTGTCCACTTCCGCGATCTGGCGCTCGAGAAACTGGTTGCGGCGATTCTGGTTCTCGATGCGCCCTTCGAAGAAACCGTGTACCGCGAATACGATCAGCCCTCCCAGCAGCGATGTCATCACCGCAAGGACGATGAACTGCCTTTGCAGGGCCTTTCTGCGCTCCGCGCGGTGCGGCAGTAGGTTGATCGGGATCATTCGTCGAATCTCCTGAGCGCCAGTCCGCATGCCACCACCAGCGCAGACGCATCAACCGCGAGTTGCTGCTGACGAATCTTCGACCCTATATCCATTCCGACAAACGGGTTCGCCACCAGCGTGTTCACCTGCGTCCGCTCGGCCACCACCAGCGCCAGGCCGGGAATGCTCGCGCACCCACCGGACAGAAACACATGATGGACCTGGTTGAACTGGGTGGAAGTGAAGAAAAACTGCAGGGCGCGAACCACTTCCAGCGCCAGGGTATCCATGAAGGGCGCAAGCACGTCTGACTCGTATGAGTCCGGCAGGCCGCCGTTTCTCTTGGCGGCCTCGGCTTCCTCCGCGGAAAGGTTGTAGGCCCGCATGATCTCCTGCGTGAGCTGCATACCTCCGAAAGGCTGCTCGCGCACGTAGACTGACTGGTTGTTGCGCAGCACGTTGATATTCATCAACGACGCCCCGATATCGACGAGCGCGATGGTCTGGTCTACCCCGCCTTCGGGCAATTGCGTCGCCATCAGTTCGAACGCGTTCTGCGCCGCAAACGCATCGATATCCATGACGATCGCCTTCAGACCCACCGACTCGGCTACGGCGACGCGGTCCTCCACTTTCTCCTTGCGCGACGCGGCAATCAGAACCTCAACATCATCAGGGCTGTTCGGCGCGGGTCCCAGTGTCTGAAAATCCAGATTGACTTCCTCCAGGGCAAAAGGGATGTACTGGTTGGCTTCCGTCTCGACCTGCGTCTCAAGCTCATCCTCGGTCTGGCCAGCCGGCACGACGATTTTTTTCGTGATCACCGCGGCCGAGGGCAGGGCGAGCGCGAGGTTCTTTACCCGGGTGCCCATGCGTTTCCACCCGCGGCGAACCGCATCACCTACCTGTTCCAAGTTCATGATGTTGCCGTCGACTACCGCGTCCTTGGGTAGCGGCTCGATCGTGTAGCGGTCCAGACGGCAGGCATTCCTGCTGCCGCCAAGCTCCACCATCTTGACGGAGGACGAACTGATGTCCACGCCGATCAGCGGCGGGGACTTTGGCTTCAGCAGTTTGCTGAATACCTCGGAATCGAACTCAAATTTTCCTTTGAGCATAGGCCGCTTAGGCACAATATGAATAATCTACATTAAATGTTAGCAACAACATTATTGCAAGTAAAGCATATTTCTGATGCGTCCGGCCTTTCTGGGGCAGCGGCTCTTATATAATGCCGGCGAACTCTTCCGGCCCTACCGCGCCCGCTGCTCCCGAAACCATGAAATCCCGCAATTGGCTGTACGCACTGTTTTTTTTAGCCGCCGTCGGCGTGGCCGCCGCCCTGCTCGCTGCATATGCGGCCCTGGTGGCTTACCCCAGATTACCCTCTGTGGAACTGCTGGCCTCTTACCAGCCGAAAATCCCACTACAAATATTTAGCGCTGAAGGCGAGCTGATAGGGGAGTTTGGAGAGGAGCGGCGCGCATTTGTCCGCATCGTCGACGTTCCGGAGAGGCTCAAGG
>DATKEK010000233.1:0-7444 GCA_035512195.1 Burkholderiales bacterium | reverse complement strand
GGGCTTGCCGCCCGGCCGAACGTTACCCTTCACAGGAAAGTATGCAGACGAAAATCGTTCATCCTGAATTTCTGGTCGAGACCGACTGGCTTGCCGAACACCTGAACGACCCGAAAGTGGTCGTGCTCGACTGCACCACCCACCTGCCGCCGAAACCGGATTTCTCGCTCTACGACGTCGTGCCCGGAATCGAAGACTTCGAGAAGGGGCACATCCCCGGCGCGGCCTTCATCGATATAGAACACGACGTCTCGGAGCCGCATCCCCGGCTGCATTTCATGCTGCCCCCCGCGGATATGTTCGCGCGGGCAATGTCGCGCCTCGGCGTATCCGACGACCGCCTGGTGGTGACCTACTCCACCGGCTTTCACTGGTGGGCCACGCGCCTGTGGTGGATGCTGCGTGTGTTCGGCCACGACAATGCCGCGGTGCTGAACGGCGGTTTCCAGAAGTGGCAGCAGGAAGGCCGCCCGGTGGAAACCGGCAAGGCCAGGCCGCGTGCGCCCGGAACCTTTACCGCGCGTTCACCGAAGCGCGAACTCGTGGCCACCCGGGACGACGTACTGCAGGCAATCGGCGCGAAGGACGTCTGCACCGTCAATGCCCTGCGCGCGGAACAGCACGAGGGCCGCGGCGGCGTGCACTACGGGCGCCGCGGACATATTGCCGGCAGCATCAACATCCCGTCCGTCGAGCACTTGCGTGCCGACAACACCTTCAAGTCGCCGGAGGAACTGCGCGAACTGTTCGAGCCTGCGCTGCAGAGCCCGAACGTCATCACCTATTGCGGGGGCGGCATCGCCGCCACCAGCGTCGCGCTAGTACTGGAGATGTTCGGCCATCGGAACGTGCGCGTCTACGACGCGTCGCTCACCGAGTGGGCCGCGGACCCGCATCTGCCGATGACCCGCGCCTGATCCCTCCACGATTCCCGGAGCGAAAGCAAACAGAAAGCGCAGAACATGCTCAAGTTTCCCAAGGTCAATGCCCAGGATTTCGGTGGGCCGGTACTGGTCACCGGAGCAGGCGGCTGCATCGGCAGCTGGGTGCTCTCGCTGCTGGTCGACAGCGAAGTCCCGGTAGTTGCCTTCGATCTAACCGAAGACAAACGCCGCCCGCGGCTGCTCATGGCGGAGTCCGAGCTCGGACTGGTCAACTGGCTAACCGGCGATATCGGCGAACCCGCGGCCGTCATGAGCGCGGTCGAGAAAAGCGGCGCCCGCGCGATCATTCATCTCGCCGCGCTGCAGGTGCCTTTCTGCAAGGCGGATCCGATTGCGGGCGCGCGCGTAAACGTGGTCGGCACGGTCAACGTGTTCGAGGCTGCGCGCAAGCTGGGCATCAGGCGGCTCGCCTACGCGAGTTCGATCGCCGCGCATGGCGTGTTCGACGCGCACACCCAGGCCACGCTCTACGGCGCCTACAAGTTCTGCAACGAGCAGACGGCGCGCGTGTACATGCAGGACTGGGGCGTGCCGAGCGTGGGCATGCGGCCCGGCGTGGTGTACGGCGTCGGGCGCGACCAGGGCATGACATCGAAGACCACCGTTGCGATTCTCGCCGCTGCCGCCGGCAGGCCGTACACCATTCCCTTCACCGGGCCGGTGTCCTGGCTGCATGCGGGCGAAGCTGCCAGCGCGTTCATCCGCGCGGTATCCAGGGAGCGCAAGGAAGCGAACGTGTTCGACATCAATGGTGTTGGTTCGAGCGTCGAACACTCCCTGGAGGTGCTGACGAAAATCGCCCCCGAATCCAGGGTGGATGCCGCCGGCAGTGCGCTGCCGTTTCCGATGAACCTCTCCGACCAGCCGCTGCGAGCCTACCTCGGGGACTACGGGCAGATTCCGCTGGAGGAAGGCATCGCCAGCACCTTCGGCATGTTCGGTTCGCTGCTCGAAAAAGGCCTGCTGAAGGCGGAAGACATCGGGTGAAAGCCCGCACGCCTGGCTGGCCCGGCCGCCGGCGCGTCAGTTGTCGCGCGATTTCAGCCGCCGCTCCGCGACCGGATGCTGCTCCAGGTAATTGCGGCACACCAGCTTCAGCGCCAGCACGCGCTGCCGGTCGCCGGCTGCCTTCGCCGTCCGGATGTCGTCCACGATGATTGCCCGCAGCCGCATCTCGCCCTGCGCGGATTGAATCAGGTAATTGCCCATCTCCGCCGCCGCGATCTCCGGAATGTGCTCGTGTTCCGAAATGGCGTCGATCTCGTCTTCCGTCAGCTCGGACAGGTCGATACAGTCCTGCAGCGATAACATTGCCGTGTCTCCTTTCGGCGGGGGATACTTCACCCGCATGCATCCTTTGCGTAATGGAACCGTAAGCGGCGGTTAGCTCGCTTGACCTGCGTCAACATCACTCCGGACAGGAGAAATCATGAACCTCTTTCGCGGCAATATCACGCTTTGTGCGATTCTCACCGCCTGCTTCCTGTGTGCCGGCGCGGCCGCGGCGGCGCCGGAGATCGGCGAGCCGGCGCCCGCGCTCAAGGGCAAGCTGTTTACCGGGGAAGATTTCGATCTCGCGCAGATGCGCGGCAAGGTCGTGCTGATCAATTATTACTCCAGTTACACCAAGCACAACGCCATGGAGATCGGCAACCTCGAAGCCCTGCTCGAGGCATTGCAGGACCGGGGGTTCGAGATCATCGCGCTCGGCGTCGACCGGCCGCAGGACCGGGAGCGCGTCGAACGTATGCTCGGCATCTATAACATCAAGGGCGCGATGGCGGCCGAACTGGAAGAAAACGACTTCGGCATCGGCCTTCGCGCGACGACCAGTTTTCTGATCGACCGCAAGGGCATCGTGCGTTCACGCGAAACCGGCGGCAAGACGCCGCTGTACTTTCGCGATTTTGTCATGCCGCTAATCGACGAGCCGCAGTAAGCCGCGGCAACCCGGTCCCCCGTCTCGCTAGAAGATCCCCAGCGAGTGCAGGAACACGATGATGATCGCCGCCGGCGCGACATAGCGCACCGCCACCCGCCACCATTTGTACTGCTTCTCGGCATCGCCGAATTCGTCGCGCGTGGCCGACTTCATCATCACCCAGCCGGCGAACAGCGCGATTGCCAGTCCGCCCAGCGGCAGCAGGATGTTCGCCGTGACGAAATCCAGCGTGTCGAACATCGTTCGTCCCGCCAACTTGTAATCCGCCCACAGGTTGAACGAAAGCGCACAGCCGATGCCGAGGAACCATGCACCGAGCCCCGTAGCGATCGCCGCGGTGCGGCGGGCAATCGAAAACCGTTCGGTGAGATACGACACGGCGGGCTCCAGTATCGAGATCGCCGATGTCAGTGCCGCCACCGTCAACAGCAGGAAGAAGGCGGTTCCAATCAGCACGCCGAGCGGCAATGCGCCGAACGCGATCGGCAGCGACACGAACACCAGCCCCGGGCCGCCGCCCGGCTCGATGCCGTGCGCGAATACCAGCGGGAAGATCGCCAGCCCGGCGAGCAGCGCGATCACCGTATCCAGCGCGGCCACCGTGTACACCGTCTGCGGCACCGACACGTCCTTCTGCAGGTAATGCCCGTACACCATCATCGCGCCCATACCGAGGCTCAGCGTGAAGAACGCGTGCCCCAGCGCCACCAGCACCGCCGCCCAGGTCAACTGCGACCAGTCCGGGCGGAACATGAACTCGACCGCCTGCATGAAAGCGCCGGAGAACATCGCCGCATACAGCACCAGGAAAACGATCAGCAGGAACAGCAACGGCATCAGCCACGATACCGCGCGCTCCAGCCCGCGCTTGACGCCGGCCGAGACGATGAAAATGGTGGCCGCGATGAACAGCGTGTGCCAGGTCAGCAGCATGCCGGGATTGGCCAGCAGCCCGGTGAAGATGGTTTCGATCTGTACAGCGTCGGCGCCGCGGAACGATCCGCCGATGGCGTAGAACACGTAGGCGAGCGCCCAGCCGCCGACCACGCTATAGAACGACAGGATCAGGAATGCCGCCAGGACTCCGCCCCAGCCGGCCAACTGCCAGGCGGGCGAGGCGCCCGACTGTATCGCGAGGCGCCGCATGGTACCGATCGGATTGAGTCCTCCGTGACGTCCGATCAACACTTCCGCCATCAGGATCGGCAAGCCGACCAGCAATACACACAGCAGATACACCAGCACGAACGCGCCGCCACCATACTGTCCGGTGATATAGGGAAACTTCCATATGTTCCCCAGCCCGACCGCGGAACCCGACGCGGCGAGCACGAAGGCCATACGGGATGACCAGTGCTCGATGCTGATGATGCCGCTACCCGAATTCTCCGCCATGGTTCCCTCCCTCGTTGTATTTCGGTTCCCGCCGGCGCCAGCCGGCAGCCCTTATTGTCACCTGTTATCGGCGATCACCGGAACCCCCGCCTGTCCGGATGACGGCGTATTCTCTCTGCCGCGGGCGGCGCATGTAACTTGCGGTTTCCTGCGATACCGCACTGCAATAGAACCGGGTGCTCCGGCATGGTGCCTGCCCCACAACACTCAACAGCGTGATTCCCATGCGTCTAAGCGTGCTTGGCGGCTTCGAGATGTGGTCCCACAGCGGCGCGCCGATCCAGCTTCCGCCGAAAAAAGCGCGTGCGCTGCTCGCCTATCTCGCACTGTGCGAGTCCCGTCCGCAGGCGCGCGACAAGCTCGCAGCGCTGCTGTGGGAAGACAGCAGCGAGCACCAAGAGGACCAAACAAAACTCTTGTATTGCTTTTCTTGGTGTCGTTTGTGAGGTCGATGCGCAAGCATTCCAGCAGTTTGCGGCGGCCGCGTCCTCGCCCGAACGCCTGCGCGAAACCGTGGAACTGTACCGCGGGCACCTTGCCCCTCGCGCGTGCGCGCCTCAGCGCACACCTGGCGCGGTCTCAATACGCCAGCTGAATCCGGCCCTGCAGGATCTTGGGCTGTGCGCCATCGAAACGGCCGCCGTCGATGTCGGTGCGGATATATTCCACGATCAGCCGCCACACCGGATTCAGATACCAGCTCACCGCATAGGTCTGGTTGCTTTCGCGGCCGCCGTCGATGTCGCGGTCGGTCAGGTCCAGGCGGCTGAAGCGCACGCCGAGCTGCCACGCGCCGGGCCCGCCGCCGATGCTGCGCGCCGGCCGCATGCGGCCGAAGGTCGCCTTCTCGCCGTCGTACACCTGCGGCTCCCCGGTGATGAACCAGCTGCCCTGCACGTACCAGCCATGGAACCGGAGGTCTTCGCCGTACGCGCCGCGATCCACCTGCGCAAGGATGTACTCGGCCTGGAACGACAGCGGTCCGCGCGCGCCGGCCAGCTCCGCACCGTAATAGGTAAAGGCGTCGGCGCGGACGGTGCGCGTATCGACCAGACGTACATCGGTGGTACGCGATTCCGGGCGCTGGCGGAAGCGCACTTCGTCGTTGCTGCCGGTCCAGCGATGCGCAATGCCAGCGCCAACGTGCAGGATGCGCCCCGGGTCCTGCATCGGCGCAAAGGTCGCGCGGCCGGACAAACCGCGGCCGACGTTGGTGCCGCCGCCCTCGAGTCCCTTGCCGAATGCGCCGGCCGCCGCGGTCCAGGTGTCTCCGCGGTGATGCACCTCCACGCCGGCCATGCGCGGCGGCGTGAGCAGGCTCACCAGAGAACGTTCCAGGAACGCGAGATCGCGCACGCTGGTCAGCCGCTCCATGCCGAACGGCTCCTTGAAGTGGCCACCGGTGATGCGCGTGGAATCCAGCCCCCCGTAACGCAGATACACGTCGCGAAACCCCTCGGTGCCGTCGCGCGAAAAGTCGTACGCCAGCTTCGCTGCCCAATCGTGCGGCAAGGTCGCATCGGCGGTAATGCGCGCGCGGCGCACGTTGGGGCCGCTGCCCATGTTGATGCCGTCGTCGTCGCGGTAGTCCGAAATATCGTACTGCAGGCGCGCGCCGAAACTCAGGCCGTATCTGCCGTCCGCGCTCTCGAATTGGAACGGCTGCGCGCCGGCGGCGGCAACCGTATCGCCGCTCGCCGCGTCCTCGCCCCGCGCCGGCGCGGCAAGCACCAGCATGCACGCGGCTGCAGCGAACCGGCGCACGCGCGCCGCCCTCACCAAGTTATCCGTCACTCTGATCTTCCCCGGAAAATTGCCTGTCGTTGCGGGCTAATGCCCGTCTCATATGCCGACTGTACGCGAACGGTCACATGCGCACAATGTCGCGACTGTGCGCATGCGAGGATCGTATCGCCCACTTCGATCGTGCATAGCATGCATGACCAAACTGAAATCACCCTGAAAGCGGCCGCGCCCGTCAGAAGCGATAGGTGACCCAGGCAGTGATGTAGGTCACATCCTCGCCCGGCGGCGTCTCTCGCAGAAAGCGTCCGGCGTCGAAGTACGACGCCAGCGCGAGAACCGTCCAGTTGCGCGTGGGCGTGTACATCGGATTCTCTCCCTGCGGTTCAGTAGCCATAGGCGAGATCGCGCAGGAACAGCGCGATCTGCGGGAAAGCGATCAGCAGCACGGTTGCCGCCAGCAGCATGAGGATAAACGGCGGCGTGCCACGGATAACTTCGAGGTAGGGCCGGCGGAAGATTGCAATGGCGGTGAAGATGTCGCAGCCGAACGGCGGTGTCGCCGAACCGATCGCCACCTGCAGCGTTATCAGCGTGCCCACCAGCACCGGATCCAGCCCCGCCGCATTCACCGCCGGCATGAAGATCGGCGTCAGCACCAGGATCACCACGATCGGGTCCACGAACATGCATGCGACAAGGAAGGAAACGAAGATCACGCCGAGCACGAGGTGCGGATTGCCGACGGCATTCGCCACCAGGTCGCCGAGCAACATCTGCGGAAGCTGGGCGAACGCGATCGCCCACGAGAACGCGCCGCCCGCTGCCACCAGGATGAACACCACCGCCGTCACCACCGCGGTCGACAACGCCACCGCGGGCAGATCGGATAGCTTGAGTTCGCGGTACACCAGCAGTTCCAGCACCAGCGCGTACGCCACCGATGCCGCAGCCGCTTCGGTCGGGCTGAAGATGCCGCTGTAGATGCCGCCGATGATGATCACCGGGAAGCCCATCGGCAGCAGCGCGCGCTTCACCGCCGCGCCGCGCTCGCGCCAGCCGACCCGCGGCAGCGATCCGCCACGCTTGCCGCCGGAGTAAATCCAGCAGTACACGGAGAACATGATCAGGATCATCAGCCCCGGGCCGATGCCGGCAATGAACAGCTCGCCCACCGAGGTGCCCGACACCACGCCGAACAGGATCATGGCAATCGACGGCGGGATCATCAGCGCAATGTCGCTGGCGTTGATGATCAGCGCCATGGTGAAGCTGTCCTTGTAGCCGGCTTCCAGCATCTTCGGGCGCAGCGGTTTGCCCATTGCTACCACCGTGGCCTGCGTGGAACCCGACACCGCGCCGAACAGCGTGCAACTCAATGCCACCGTGATCGGCAGGCCACCGCGCAGGTGGCCGACGA
>DATKEK010000232.1:0-13732 GCA_035512195.1 Burkholderiales bacterium | reverse complement strand
GACCGCAACATCACCCACCGCCTTTACGGCGGAGACAAGAGCACCCGTATCGAGCAGGAGATCATTCTCGGCGTCGGCGGTGTGCGCGTGCTGCATGCGATCGGACTCAAGCCGACCGCGTGGCACGTGAACGAGGGGCATCCGGCATTCCTCATCCTGGAGCGGGTGCGCGCCAAGGTGCAGGGCGGATTGCCGTTCGATGCCGCGCTGGAAGCGGTCGCGTCGAACACCGTTTTCACCACGCATACGCCGGTCCCCGCGGGGCACGACCACTTTAGCGAGGACATGATCCGCACCTATTTCTCGCGCATGCAGAGGGATCTCGGCATCACCGAAGACCAGTTCCTCGGGCTCGGGCGCGTGGACGAGTCGCACGAGTTCAACATGACCGCACTGGGCATTCGCGGGTCGCGTTTCCAGAACGGCGTGAGCCGCATACACGGCGACGTGTCGTCGAGGATCTGCGGCAGCCTGTGGCCCGAGCTCGAGTCGGAAGAAAACCCGATCGATTCCATCACCAACGGCGTGCACGTCCCGACCTTTCTCGCGCCCGAGTGGGCGGACCAGTTCGAGAAGTTCCTCGGATTCGACTGGCCGCATCACATGCTGGATCAGAAGTACTGGCGCAGCATCGACGAGATGCCCGATCACCTGTTCTGGAGCGTGCGCCAGTCGCTCAAGGCGCAGATGCTGCACCTCGTCCGCTATCGCGTCACGCGCCAGCATTTCCGCAATCGAGGCTCCGAGGCCCATCTCGACCGCCTGCTCAAGCTGGCCGATCCCGACAATCCGAACGTGCTCACCATCGGTTTCGCCCGCCGGTTCGCGACCTACAAGCGTGCCGCCCTGCTGTTCGAGGACCTCGACTGGCTGAAGCAGATCGTCAGCGACGAGAAGCGTCCGGTGCTGTTTATTTTTGCCGGTAAGGCGCATCCGGCCGATACACCCGGGCAGGACCTGATCCGCCGCGTGACGCAGATTTCACGGCTGCCAGAACTCGAGGGCAAGATCCTGCTGGTCGAGGATTACGACTTGCGGCTCGGCCGGCGGCTGGTGTCCGGCGTGGACGTGTGGCTGAACAACCCTCTCTACCCGCAGGAGGCAAGCGGCACTTCCGGCATGAAGGCCGGGATGAATGGCGTGCTGAACCTTTCTGTGCTCGACGGCTGGTGGGACGAGGGCTACGACGGCGGCAACGGCTGGGCGATAAAACCGGTATCCGAGCATCTCGACGAGGAGCGCCGCAATATCGAGGAAAGCCGCACGCTCTACGAACTGCTGCAGGACCAGGTCATTCCCATGTACTACCGTCGCGGAGACACGGGATACTCGGTCGAATGGGTGCGCATGGCCAAGCGCGCGATCGCAAGCCTGCTGCCGCGTTTCAGTTCAGCGCGGATGGTGAGCGAGTACGTAGCCAAGTTCTACCTGCCGGCCACGCGGCAGGGCCGGCGCTATCGCGACTCCGGCTTCGAGGTCGCGCGGCGCATTGCCGAGTGGAAATCGCACGTGCGCAAGGCCTGGGGCAAGATCTCCCTGCGCCGGATCGATCTGCCGAAAAAGCAGATCCAGTTCGGCGAAACGGTCCGCTTCGAGATCGCCGTGAACCTCTGCGGGCTGAAGCCCGAGGATGTCGCGGTTGAACTGCTGCTGATGAAGCAGACCGACAAGGAAGGCGATGCCGAGGCAACCAGCTATCGCTTCGAGTCCGAAGGCGTGCGCACCGAGCAGGACGAACAGCGCTATGCGCTCGAAGTCACGCCGGAAATCTGCGGCAAGCTGGATTACCGCATCCGGGTATTTCCCTATCATTCGCTGCTGACCCATGCCTATGAGATGGGCATGATGCGCTGGCTCTGAGGCGCCGCCCGGCCCGGCGGCGATCGACACTTACCCGGAAAGACTGCCGCAGTACATCCGCGTTTCGTAGTCCACGGCGATCGAGCCATTGCGCTGGTGGGCATCGTAGATCGCGCGCAGTTCACGCATCATCGGCTCGAACGATTCGCCCTCGAGCGGCACGTATGACTGCGAAAGATGCCGGCCTTCGAGCGCCTCGAAGTCGAGCGTCTGCCGGTTGTCGAGGCTGAACTCCGACACTTTGCCGCCGGAGAAAAACGCAATGACCTCGCCGCGATGACGCTCCGGGTCCAGCAGCTGCGGATACTCGGGACAATAGCGGCGCAACAGGGCTTCGTATCCGCGCATGAACGCGCTGGCGTCAGGGCGCCGGTAGTTCCAAAGCAGGGCGATCCGGGCACGGCCGCGCAGGATACGACGGAACTCGGTGCGCGCAAGCGCATGGTCGAACCAGTGAAACGCCTGCCCGGCAATCACCAGGTCGACCGATGCATCCGGTAGCGTGCTGCGCTCCGCGAATCCGTCCACGCTGATGAAGTTTTTCATGCCGGCAAGCGCAGTTTCACCCGCGTCGCGCATTTCCCGGTTGGGTTCGATGCCGTAGACGGTGCAGCCGAATTCGAGAAACATGCGCGCAAGCAATCCGGTGCCGGATCCCACGTCGGCAACCCGCGACGATCTCTCGAGGCCGCACTCCGCGGCCAGGTAAGCCAACACTGCGTCCGGGTATCCGGGACGAAATCTGGCGTAATGATCCGCGCGCCGGGAGAACCGTCTGCTGGGCGCCAGGGACATGCCGTTTAACTCTTCGCGCCGGGACTTGCCTGCATGGCGTAGATCAGACCGCCAGAAATCAGCCGCCCGCGAGCAGGAAGACCCCGAAGTACTTCCGTGCATCGGTCCACATGCGCTGCGCACCGAATCCGGCTTTGCGCGCGAGCGCGGCGAAGGCCTGCGGGTCGTATTTATAGGAGCTTTCCGTGTGAATCGATTCGCCGGGCTGGAACGCGATCACGCGATCCGCGATACGCACTGTCTGCGAAACCATGCTGACAAGGTGCATCTCGATCCTGCCGCGCGTCTCGTCGTAAAAGGCGTGATGCTGGAACCGGCGTGGGTCGAAGTCCGCACCAAAGTCGCGGTTGAGGCGGGACAGCAGATTGAGATTGAACGCGCGGGTAACGCCCTCGGGATCGTTGTAGGCAAGATCCAGGATCGCCTTCGGCTTGCGCAAGTCCACACCGATCACGGCTGCGCCGTCGTCGCCGACCAGTGCGCGCAGCACCGACAGGAACGCGCGCGCATCGTCGGGTTCGAAATTGCCGATGGTCGAGCCCGGAAAGAAAGCCACCCGCCTGCGATCGTTGGGCACATAAGGCGAAACAGCTTCCAGCCGGCTGAAGTCTCCGCACGCAGCGAGTACCTGCAATTGCGGGAAATCAGCGGCGAGCCGGGTGCCCGCCGATATCAACTGTTTCTCCGACACATCGATTCCCACGTAGGCCGACGGCGCGAGAGCCGGCAACAGCATGCGCACTTTCACCATCTCGCCGGAACCCGGCTCGACGATCGTACAATCCGCACCGATCGCGCCGGCTATTGCGCCGGCGTGTTCGCGGAAGATCGCATGTTCGGTGCGCGTGGGGTAGTACGCCTCTGTTTCGCAGATGACGTTGAACAGTTCGCTGCCGCGCGCGTCGTACAGAAGCTTGGCCGGCAGGGACTTCTGCGCGCGCGACAGCCCTCCTGTCACTTCTTCGGCATCGATGCCGGCTGTGGCGCCGATACGCACGAAGCGAAAGTTCGACGGCCCGCCCGCGGTGCCGGGTTGCGCAACGGTTTTCATATTCTTCTCCTGTCTCGCTCCCCAGCGTACCCTACCGCGGAACATGCGATCGCGAAAGCATTTTTTCCGCTGTCGCAAAAACACGACGCCTGCCCGTTTGTCGTGGACCGCACACCCGACTTACACTTTGCAATGACGGGCGCGGGACCCGGACGAGGAGGTCTTCAATGCAGGACACATTGGCGCTGCACGTAACCGGGGCCGACGCAAGTCTGTACGAAACGTTGCGCCGGGTCCGCGAATGCACGGTTTCGCTGTGCCGGCCGCTGTCGGCCGAGGACTGTGTGGTGCAGAGCGCGCCCGAGGCCAGCCCGGCAAAATGGCATCTGGCGCACACCACCTGGTTCTTCGAGAACTTCGTGCTCGAGCCTTTTGCTGCAGGCTACCGTGGCTTCCACCCGCAGTTTGGCTACCTGTTCAACTCGTATTATGAAACCGTCGGTACGTTCCATCCGCGCCGGGACCGCGGCCTGCTTACCCGGCCGGCCCTGGAAGAAGTCCACGCCTACCGGGTGCACGTCGACGAACGCCTCGCCGATCTGCTCGCCGCTCCGCGTACGCCGCACACGCGCGACATCGGGCAGCGAATCACGCTGGGCATCCATCACGAGCAGCAACACCAGGAACTGATTCTGACCGACATCAAGCATCTGTTCTCCACCAGCCCCTTGCGCCCGGCCTACCGGCCCGCGCTGGAGGCCGGCGGCGCGGACGTGCCGGCGCTCGTGTGGCTGTCGTTTCCATCCGGGCTGTATGAGGCGGGACATGCGGGCGACGGTTTCGCGTTCGACCACGAGGCGCCGCGGCACCGGCGCTACCTGGAAAGTTTTCGCATCGCCTCGCGCCCGGTGCTGAATGCCGAATACATCGGGTTCATCGACGACGGCGGCTACGGCAAGCCGGCGCTCTGGCTGTCGGACGGCTGGCAGGCGGTGAAGACCAACGCCTGGCAGGCGCCCCTGTACTGGGAGCATCGCGATGGCGCCTGGTGGCAGATGACGCTCGCAGGCATGCGGCCGGTGGACCCGGCAGAGCCGGTGTGCCATGTCAGCTACTATGAGGCGGATGCCTATGCGCGCTGGGCCGGCAAACGCCTGCCAAGCGAGTTCGAATGGGAAGTTGCGGCTTCGCTTTACGAACCGCACGGCAATTTTCTCGACAGCGGCCGTCTGCATCCGGCACCTTGCGGCGGGGAACCGCGCTTCTTCGGCGACGTCTGGGAGTGGACGCAGAGCCCGTATTCCGCGTATCCCGGTTATCGGCCAAGCGCCGGCGCGTTGGGCGAATACAACGGTAAATTCATGATCAATCAGATGGTTTTGCGCGGCGGATCCTGCGCCACACCGGCCTCGCACATCCGGCCGACTTACCGCAATTTCTTCTATCCGCACGACCGTTGGCAGTTCAAGGGTTTCCGGCTCGCCGACGGCTGAATCGGGTCTGCGATGCGCGCATTCATCGCGGTTCTGCCGGCATGCGCATGCATACTTCCGGCGATGGCCCAGCACAATCTTAGCCAGGCCGAAAGCGACTGGCCGGACCTGCGCATCATGCGTCCGGGCGAGCTTGCGGAACTGCCTCCGGCGCTGCGCGCGGACCTTGAGAAACGCGGATGCAGGGTTCCGAAGTTCACCCGGTGGCACGCGCAGCACAACGTCATTCGCGGTCGATTCGCCGATGCCACGCGTGAAGACGTGGCGGTGCTGTGCCTTGCCGGCGACGAAATGAGCATCGTGATCTACTGGGGCGGGACGGCAGGCGAGGCGGAGGCGTTGCGCAGGTTTCCGGCAAATGCATACCGGATGATTCACACGGTCACGCCTTTCGTGCTCAAGCGCCGTGCAATCCGGGATCGGGCGACCGAATCATTGCCGCCGTTCGATCACGACGGCATCGATGACGGCCCGGTCGGCGACCGCGTGGAAACGGTGTACCGTCATGCAGGCAACTGGATCGACGTGTTCTGACTGGCAGATCATTGTCATTGAGCTGATGCTCCCGCGAACTTTAGCCGTATTCGCGGGACCAAACCGATTGTCGAGACCGGCCGGGCCTGCTTGCTGTCATCAAAGGCTCATGCGGTTCGTACAGGGTGGGCGGCTTTGGGGAAAGCCGCGTTCACGCCGGCCCCGATTCTCATCAATTCCATCAAGCCAGAAAGGACACACACCATGAAGAAGACTCTTATTTCTCTTTCCCTGGCAACACTGTTCGCTGCCGGTGCCGCCGGGGCGGTCGAAATGCGGCCCGTGCTCACGCTGGAGGTGGCCAAGAAGATGTCGGCCGCCTGCGAGGCGAGAGCCAAGCAGGAGGGCTGGCGGATGAACATTGCCATCATGGACAACGGCGGCAACCTGAAGCACTTCACACGCATGGACGATTCCTTTCAGAAAAGCATCCAGATTGCGCTGATGAAGGCGGAAACCTCAGCCGGGTTCCCGTTTTCGACCGCGCAGGTCGAAGCCATCATCAAGGATCGCGTTCCGGGTCTCGCCTTCGTGCCCGGCGTGGCGGCTTTCGAGGGTGGACTGCCGATCGTCACGGCGGCGGGGCACCATATCGGTTCTATCGGCGTGTCGGGCGCGACTGCGGCGCAGGATGGGGTTTGCGCCCAGGCCGCAATTGACGCTGTGAGAGATCATCTCAAGTAAGTCGAACTGAGCAGCAGACACCAGAAAGCCCGGGACTTCCCGGGCTTTTTTTCGTCCCGCCTTGCGCCTGCCGATATCCGGCTGATAGCCTGAAGAGCTTCTCAGAATCCCGCTCGAAGGATGCGCAGAGCGGCGCAGGCGGCGCCGTAGCCGTTGTCGATGTTGGTGACGGTGAGACCGGGAGAGCAACTCGCCAGCATCGCGCGCAGCGCAGTCTCGCCGCCGTGCGCGACGCCGTAGCCGACCGAGGTCGGAACGCCGATGACCGGCGCTGCGACAAGGCCGCCGATCACGGTCGGCAGCGCGGCATCCATACCCGCCACCGCAATCACCACTCGCATCGCGCGAATTTCCTCTACGCGCTCGAGCAGACGCCACAGGCCGGCGACGCCGACGTCGTTTATTTCTGCTGGCTGCTCG
This sequence comes from Burkholderiales bacterium, assembly GCA_035512195.1. Taxonomy (GTDB): domain Bacteria; phylum Pseudomonadota; class Gammaproteobacteria; order Burkholderiales; family Eutrophovitaceae; genus DATKEK01. The sequence continues at coordinate 6,955 of DATKEK010000232.1, read as the reverse complement.
CCGTAGTAAGCCAGCGTGCGCGCCGCTTCGCGCGCGACGCTGACATCTGAAGTTCCGGCGGCGACCACGGCGATACGCTTCTGTTCGATGCGTGGGTGCGTTCCACCGAAGAATCCGGTTCGCGACAGCGGTTCGTAATCGATCGCCGCGCGCTGGACTTCCGGCAACGCTTCGAATTGCTCCGCAGCGAGGCGCGTCAGCAGAATGCGGCCCGCCCGCGCCTCGACCTGATTCAGAATCTCGACAAGATGGTGAACGGACTTGCCCGCGCAGAACACCGCTTCGTCCAGCCCCGTGCGGGCCTCGCGCGCGAAATCCAGCATTACGTCTTTATGCAGGGTCATTATCTGACTTACTTTTTGAACCACAGAAACGCAGAGGAAACCAGGAACCGGCGCACAACAGAATCAACAGGCGAAGCAGCGAACGAACCCGTTCGTTCCGGTGATCCTGGTGGTTCGCCTTTTGCCTGTCTTCCTCTGTGTCTCTGTGCCACTGTGGTTCATAAATCTACGCCGGTTGCAGTTGCACCAGAAAAGCGCTGCCGGTGCGGTAGGCGGCAAAGGATATCGGATAGTCCAGACCGTCCGCGCGGAACAGTGCCGCGAGTTCGCGGGCGAGCAGTTCGCGTCCGGCGCCGTTCAGCGCGCCGAGACTGGCTTTGTCGAGTTCGATCACCACGCCGCCGGCGCGCACGCGGCAGCGCACGGTTCCTGGCGCCAGCGCCGCGGCGACCAGTTTCTCCGCGGCGTGTACCAGGCGCAGCATTCCGGCATCGATCGCGATTCCGGTCTCGATGCGGCTGGACAGGCAGGGTGCGGACGGCAGTTCGGCAACCCCTCCCAGACCCAGCTGACGCGCGATCGCCCGGACCGTTGCCTTGTCGATGCCTGCCTCGACAAACGGGTGGCGCACGCCGTGGTTCTGCGCGGCATCCAGGCCGGGACGGTATTCGCCAAGATCGTCGGTATTGGTTCCGGAAACGATCTGCGCACGGGTATGCGGCGCAATCGCGGCGTACAGATTGGTCTTGCAATAGAAGCACCGATTGACGGGATTGGCGCGGTAATTCGAATCCGAGAACTCATCCGCGTCGATTACGTGCAAAGCCCAGCCTTCGCGACGCGCAAGCGACTGCACACGCTCGGTGGCTTCGGCCGGCACTGCCGGCGACACGGCGTGAAACATCGTTACCCGCGCCGGCGCGACACGGTGCGCGAACACCGCAAGCGTAAGACTGTCGACACCGCCGCTGACTGCGACCGCGGCCTCATCGAGACCGTCGATGAGGCCGGCCAGCCGTTCCAGGTGTTCCTCGACTGATCGCATCAACCGTCCTTCTTGAGTCCGAGAGCCTCGGCGCTCTGTCGCACCTGTTCGCGTTCGACGCGCCCGCCGGTAAACGAGAGCAGATCGTCGGCTTCTGCCTTTGCGGTGCGCAGCTCGGCGCGTTCCGCCACCTTTACCCGCACACTGCGCCCGCCGGCCTCGACCGAGACCATTTCGCGCGCCAGCTTGCGCCGCTCCACGATCTGATAGCGCACGCCCAGCGTGGTGGTCTCCGAGAAGCAGGCGCGGCATACGCATTCGAGATCGTCGGCCTCTGCAAGCATGCGTACATGCGCGGTCAGCCGGCCCTTCTTGCCGAACGCCGGCATCTGCAGCACATCCAGCACCGAGGGGTGCGCGCGCAGCTTGTCCAGCGCGATCGACAGGTCCTCGGGGGTCTGGTCGTCGATTTCGAACAGGATCTGCGCCACCCGGTCGGTCCCGGTTCGCGTCTGCGTCTCCTCGAACGCCAGCACCCGCAGCACGTTGCTGATTCCCGGAAAACTCATGGTGCCGAAACCGGTCCCGCTGTGCAGCAGGCGGCGCGATCCGCGATCCGCCGACTGGGCGCAGCCCAGGTGTTTCAATATCGCCGCGCCGGTCGGCGTGATCCGCTCTCCGGCGATGCCGTCATCGAAGAAGTCGAAACCTTCCAGCAGCAGCACGGTGGCCGGGGTCGGCACCGGCAGCATTCCATGCGCGGTCTTCACGCGTCCTGAGCCAAGCGGCAGCGCGCCCACCGACCAGCGCGCATCCAGGCGGGAAATCAGGCAGGCGGCGCCGACGATGTCGGCGATCGAATCCCACTCGCCGAGCTCGTGGAAACTGACGTCCTCGGGCGGCATGCCGTGCACTTTGCCTTCGGCCTGCGCAAGCAGGCTGAAGATGCCGATCGCGTGATCGCGGACTCCGGCCTCCAGCGGTGCGCGCGACAGCAGCTCGCGGATTTCCCGGAACGGCGTGTGATGGTGATGCGCGGCGCCGCGATGCGGGCCCTCGTCGACCGCGAATCGCAGGCCAGTCAACGCATGGTCGCGATGTTCCGCAAAGGAAAGCCGCACGTCACCGGGCAGCCCGGCCGCCCGGATCGCGGAAAGCACGTCTTCGCGCAGATCCGGAAACGCGTCCAGAACCGCGGCGATGAACATGTCGCCGGCAACGCCGCCGACCGCGTCCAGATGAATCTGCATCACCGACGATTGCCCGGAGAATCAGGCCGCAGCGTGTTCGTGGTGTCGCGCCAGCATCGGATAGAGCGTGCCCTTCGCATCGAACTTAAACGGCGCCGGCTCGCCGACGATCTCAAACAGAGAGGGGTTCGCCTTGACCAGCGACAGCAGCGGCTCGGAGACGTGAATGTCGACGATCTCCAGTGTGTTGGCGATGCGCACGATCTTCGTGTCCTGCGGTTTGGTACGCACCACGGTCTTGACCGCGAGGTGTATCGCGTCCTCGTCGGTATTCATGATCATGGGAATGGCCGCACCATCGAGATAAGTCGAGGCGATGATGTTGGCGTAGGTCTTGGCGATATCGACCTCGCGGTAAAGCCGCATGGTAATAACATCCGCCGCGCCCAGTCCGGTGGCGTTGCCGTGGGTCTCTGGCGTCAGGCCGAGTACGGCAATCTTCTTGACCAGCGGCTTGAGCTCCCATTCGACGAAGCGACAGTTGCGCCCGGTGATGTTCGGGTCCATGCCGGAACCGGAGATGTTTTTGCCGATGCGCTCGACCACCAGCACGTCGATCTCGTCGAACTGCAGGCGCGGCATCAGTTCTTTTGCCTTCGCCAGCAACTGCGGCTCGCGCTCGAAGGTCTGTTCGGCTGGAACGATCTCGACGATCGCGGTCTCGTCGGCGGCATTCTCGACCATGGCTACGCCGAACAGAAAGTTCTTCTTCGCCATGATCAGTTTTGCGGTCTTCGGCAGCAACTCGCCGAACATGTCCATGCCGTAGGTATGCAGCGTGGTGGCGCCGATGATCTTGCCCATGCCGATGGCGAGCATCTTCACGATGCCGGACTCGATCGGCGCACGGAAATTGGTGTGCGGTTTTACCCGCGGAATGATCACCACCGCATCCGCTTCGGCGGCGTTCTTGTCCATGTACACCGGCATGTCGTCGTCGAGCTTGCCCAGTTCCACCACGTCCATGCTCGAGCGGATCGGGCAGCCCACGAACGCCTCGGTAATGCCGTAGCCTTCGAGCACTTCCCGCTGACCTTCCGCGGTGGCGCCGCCGTGGCTGCCCATGGCGGGAAAGATGAAGGGTTTGGCGCCGAGCGCCTTCAGTTCGCCGACCACCGCCTTGGCGCATTCCGCGATGTTGTTGATGCCGCGCGAACCGCAGCCCACCGCAATGCTCATCCCGGGTTTCACTTTGGCGCGGATCTCGGGTTTCTTGAACTGCTCGACCACTGCCGCGGTCACGCTGTCGAGCTTGGGTGTCTTGAACTTCTGGCGCACATGGATCATGCGCGGCAGCGGAATATCCAGTCCGCCGGCGATGTTGACTTCGATCCGATCTCCGATCATTGCCTGACCTCCATCCGGGTTTGTTCTCGCGCGTTTGGCACCGGGCAGGCGCGACGCGTCCAAGGCGGAAATTGTACCGGGCGGCCGGGCATTAGCCCAGCAGTCCCCGGTACAACTCGAGGTACTTGGAGGCGCTGGCCTCCCAGGTGAAATCGCGCGCCATGCCATTCTTCTGAAGCTGCCGCCAAACCCGCTTGTTGCGCCAGGTCTCGGCGCCGCGGCGGCAGGCCGCGAGCAGGGTTTCCGGCGACAGCGGCGAGAACACGAAGCCGGTGGCGGTCTTCGCCGCAAGCGTTTCCGCATTGCAGTCGACCACCGAGTCCTTGAGGCCGCCGGTGGCATGGATCACCGGCGGGGTTCCGTAACGCTGGCTGTACAACTGGTTCAGCCCGCACGGCTCGTAACGCGAAGGCATCACGAACAGGTCCGCACCGGCCTCGATCTGGTGCGACAGGCCTTCGTCGAATCCGATCTGCACGGCGATCTGCCCCGGGTAGGCACTCGCAAGCTCAGCAAAGCCCGCCTGCAATTCGGCGTCGCCGGCGCCCAGCACCACGAGCTGGGCAGGCAACTCGATCAGTTCCGGTGCGATCTGCAGGAGCACGTCCAGACCCTTCTGTTCGGTCAGGCGGCCGACCGTGCCGAACAGCGGAACATCTGCCTGATCCGCAAGACCCATGCGTGCGCGCAATGCCTTGCGATTGTCTTCCTTCGCAGCCAGGCGCCCGGCATTGTAGTAACGCTCGATGTACGGGTCGCTCTCCGGGTCCCAGGCGTCGGTGTCGATGCCGTTCAGGATGCCGACCAGCACGTCGCGACGGCGAGTGAGCAGGCCCTGCAATCCCATCCCCAGCGGTTCACTCTGAATTTCCTCCGCATACGATGGACTGACGGTGGTGATGCGGTCCGCGAAATGCAGGCCGCCCTTGAGGAAAGACAGGCTGCCGTAGTACTCGACGCCGTCAATCGACAGCGCCTGCGGCGGCAAACCGAGGCGTGTCGCCGACTCGACCGGGAACACGCCCTGGTAGCCGAGGTTGTGAACGGTGATCAGCGTCTTTGCCTTCGGCCCGGAGACGTAGTGCAGATAGGCTGGGGCGAGCCCGGTCTGCCAGTCGTTGCAGTGAAGCAGATCCGGCACCCACGGATACGGCGAGGCCGGCGTGGACAGCAGCGCCGCAGTGTAGGACAGCAGTCCGAAACGCAGGTCGTTGTCCGGCCAGTCCCGCCCGGCGGCATCCTGATACGGGCCGCCCACCCGGTCGTAGATAGCGCAGTCGATCACCAGCAGCGGCAGTCCGCTCGGCAGCTTGGAGGCGAGCAGCTGCGCCGGCGGCACGCCGGGCAGCCCGGGGAGTGCGGCCACGCGGCCTTTGGTTTTCAGTGCCTGCATCACCTGCGGGTAACCCGGCACCAGCACGCGTACATCCACACCCAGGCTTGCGACTGCGGGCGGGAGTGCGCCGGACACATCCGCCAACCCGCCGGTTTTAACCAGCGGCGTGATCTCGGAGGTCGCGAAAAGTACCTTCAGTTTTGCCGTCTGTGCCATGTCGGCCTATCGGTTGATGCGAGGAAATGCGGCGCGCCTCATGCTTCGCGCTGCAGAATCACCGCCGCCATCGGCGGCAGCGTGATGTCGATCGCGAACGGGTGTCCCATCCATGGCGCAGCCTGTGCCGCGACCTTTCCGCTGCCGACATTGCCGCCGCAGTAGTACGTCGAGTCGCTGTTGAACAGTTCGCAGTAGCGCCCGCCCTCGGGCACGCCGACCCGATAGCCGTGCCGCGGCACCGGGGTGAAATTCAGACCGACGATTACGAAGCCGCCGTCACGCGCGCGTCGCTGATAGACCAGAATGGACTGGTCGGCATCATGGCAATCGATCCAGTTGAATCCCCCCTGTTCAAAGTCGAGGTCGTGCAACGCGGGCACCTCGCGGTACAGCCTGGAAAGATCCCGCACGCATTGCTGCACGCCGCGATGCAGATCCACTTCCAGCAGATGCCAGTCGAGCTCCCAGTCGACCCGCCACTCGCGTCCCTGGCCGAATTCGTTGCCCATGAAGTTCAGCTTCTTGCCCGGCTGGGTGAACTGGTAGGCGAGCAGCAGGCGCAGGTTGGCGAACTTCTGCCAGGCATCTCCCGGCATCTTGTCCAGCAGCGAACGCTTGCCGTGCACGACTTCATCGTGCGACAGCGGTAGCAGGAAATTCTCGGTGTATGCGTAGAGCTGGCCGAAAGTCAGTTCATGGTGGTGAAACCGGCGATGCACCGATTCGCGGGAAAAGTAGCGCAGGGTGTCGTTCATCCACCCCATGTTCCATTTCAGCGAGAATCCCAGCCCGCCGAGATAGGTCGGCCGCGAAACCATCGGCCACGACGTGGACTCCTCCGCGGCGGTGAGCGTGCCCGGAAATTCGCGGTGCGCCATGATGTTCATCTCGCGCAGCAACTCGATCGCCTCCAGGTTTTCGCGGCCGCCGTGCCGGTTCGGCAGCCACTCGCCCGGTTTGCGCGAATAGTCCAGGTAGAGCATCGACGCGACCGCGTCCACCCGCAGTCCGTCGATGTGAAACTCCGACAGCCAGTAATGCGCGCTCGACAGCAGGAAGGCGCGCACTTCGTTGCGCCCGAAGTTGAAGATGTGCGTACCCCAGTCCTGATGAAAGCCCAGGCGCGGATCCTCGTGCTCGTACAGCGCGGTGCCATCGAACTGCGCGAGCGCGAACGCATCGGTCGGGAAATGCGCCGGCACCCAGTCGAGCAGCACGCCGATACCGGCGCGGTGACAGGCGTCGATGAAAGCCCGCAGCCCGTCGGGATCGCCGTGGCGGCTGGTGGGCGCGAAATAGCCGGTGGTCTGATAGCCCCAGGATTCGTCCAGCGGATGCTCGGAGACAGGCAGCAGTTCGACATGGGTAAAACCCATGTCGACCACATAGGGCACCACCGCCTCCGCGAGCTCGGCCCAGGTATAGAAACGCCCGTCCGGATGCCGCCGCCATGAACCCGCGTGCAGTTCGTAGATGTTCAGCGGCGAGTGCTGCCAGTCCCATTGCGCGCGCCGCTCCATCCACTGCCGGTCGT
>DATKEK010000231.1:0-7479 GCA_035512195.1 Burkholderiales bacterium | reverse complement strand
TAAGCGGGGTGTGCGATAGCCAGGCGCCGATGCGCCGGGCGGCGGCTTCGATGTTAGATTTTTCGATCAGCATGGTGAAGAGAAGATCGGCAAAAAAACGGGCGGCCATTCGGCCGCCCGACATGATGCATGAAATTGCAGAGTGGTTCGCGTCGCGCGCTCGAAGAAAACCCTGGTGCGCGGGCCGCGATTCCGTCGGAACGGTCGGCTAGCTGGCGCTTGCCTCAAACGCGGTAAGCGCGCCGATCTGCGCCCCGCTGGCCCGACACGATGCCGGCACCATGGCCGAAATGTCTATCGTGTTGGCGGGATCCGGCCCGCAATCCCACATGCCGATCTTGTCCCCCGGAAAGAGCGGATCCCGGGTCGTAGAGGACCACGGTCGGATTACGATCCCTTGTCCTTCGGTCCGGGTGCTGATGCCGGTGAGTTCGACGCGCACCGCGCCTTCCGCACTGGTTTCCACCGTGGCCACGTAACGAGAGACGTTGGGGGCGCCCGCTATGGACTCGCAGCCCCATTGGCCGGCGCCCGGGAGAATTGAGGCGGAGAGCGTGAGCTCGGTGATGCTGGTCTTGCAGCCGCTGCCCGCCAACAGCGCCTCCGAGACTTTCGCCCGTGCCGCGTAATCCTGGTAGGCGGGGAGTGCGACGGCTGCAAGAATGCCGATGATCGCGACGACGATCATCAGTTCGATCAGGGTAAAACCGCGTTGCAGATTCTTCATGGGAACTCCTGTCTGGTCCTGCGCTACTGCGATTTTCTTCTCGGGTGCGCAGCGCTTGGCTTTGATTACGGCAAGCGGTGTGCCAGTGATGCGGCGCCATGCCTTCATCACCGGCAGGCAGCATAAGGCGGCCCGGAAAACCTGGATAAGGCCCTGTTATTAATCGGATAGTGTCAGAATGGTGTCGAGGAATCGGGGGCGTCCACAATACGCCGGCATCTGGCGCGCGGGCGCACCGGGCGCGATTCCGCCGGGCATGAAGTGCCGCTACACGACGCAAACGGGTGGCAGGCTAGGGCTCTTCGGCCGGACATCGCACGTGATAGCTCGGCGGGTCCCCCGTTGCGCGCTCAGGCTGCTTTCACGGACGGCAATCCGGAGAGTGCCATCGCCAGTTCCGCCTCCTCGTACTGCTCATCGGTCAGCTTGCCGGAGAAATAGTCCATGTAAGCCTGCATGTCGAAGTGGCCGTGGCCGCAGAGGTTGAACAGGATAGTGCGCGAGTTGCCTTCCTCGCGGCAGCGGATCGCCTCGTCGATCGCACCCTTGACCGCGTGATTCGCCTCGGGCGCGGGCACGATGCCCTCCGCTCGGGCGAACATCACGCCGGCATCGAATACCTCGGTCTGTTTGTAAGCGCGAGCCTCGATCAGCCCGAGCTGCCTGATGTGCGACACCAGTGGCGCCATGCCGTGATAGCGAAGCCCGCCCGCATGTACCGCCGGCGGAATGAAAGTGGAGCCCAGCGTGTGCATCTTGACCAGCGGCGTCAGGTGGCCGGTGTCGCCGAAGTCGTAAGCGTATTGGCCCTTGGTGAGACTGGGGCACGCGGCCGGCTCGATCGCGACGATGCGGGCTTTCCTGCCGCCGCGCAGCTGTGCGCCGAGAAACGGGAACACGATACCGGCGAAATTTGAGCCGCCGCCGGTGCAGGCCACGATCACGTCAGGGTAATCGCCGGCCATTTCCATCTGCAGCATCGCTTCCTTGCCAACCACGGTCTGGTGCAGCAGCACGTGGTTCAGCACCGAGCCGAGCGCGTACTTGGTGTCGTCGCGGTTTGCAGCGACTTCTACCGCCTCGGATATCGCGATGCCGAGCGAGCCGGTGCTGTCCGGGGTGCGCGACAGAATCGCGCGCCCGACCTCGGTCTCATTCGATGGGCTGGCAATGCATCGTGCGCCGTAGGTTTCCATCAACGCGCGCCGGTAGGGCTTCTGGTCGTAGGAAACTTTCACCATGAAGACCTGGATTTCGATGCCGAACAGCGCTCCGGCGAAGGCCAGCGAGGATCCCCACTGCCCGGCTCCGGTTTCGGTGCTGATCTTCCTGATCCCGGCCTCGGCGTTGTAAAAGGCCTGCGCCACCGCGGTATTCGGTTTGTGTGACCCGGCAGGGCTGACGCCCTCGTACTTGTAGTAGATCTTCGCCGGCGTGTTCAGTACTTTTTCCAGCCGCCGGGCCCGGTACAGCGGGCTCGGTCGCCACTGCTTGTAGATCTCGCGCACCGGTCCGGGGATCTCGATCTCGCGCTCGGCCGACACTTCCTGCTCGATGAGCGACATCGGAAACAGCGGCGCCAGGTCGTCCGGGCCAAGCGGCTGCAGCGTTCCCGGATGCAGGGGCGGAGGCGGCGGCGAGGGCAGGTCCGCCACGAGGTTGTACCAGGTCTTTGGAATCTGCTCCTCCAGAAGCAGATATTTGATGCTGTCCGCCATGATCCCGCCCGTATTTTGTAGTTTGAATGATGTATCGAGCGTAGCAGAAAGCGGCGTCCGCAGACCACCGGACCGGATGCGGATGGCGGACGGCAGGAGCCTGAAAAGGCAGGATTTGCAACGCCTGGGGCGTCCTGTCTGCGGGCGCCGGCAGACAGGATGCCTGGCTGCATGCGCCTGCTGTCTGTGCGGCCGTGCGCCTTTCTGATCGGTACTTCATTTCCCGGTGCCACGCACATCCCGTTACCCAATCCGGTGTTGACAATCAAAACGCTTGGCGGAAGAATTCGTCCTTATTGCGAATGCTTCTCATAGCGATCTTTAATCGCAATAAATGGCGGAATCGTTCCTGATCTCGATCGTTCTAATAAATTAAACGGTTGTATAAAAAGGGGAAAAGCGCATGAAGACTCGAGGTGTTGGCCTGCCGGCGTTGGGCATAGCGGCGGTTCTGTTCGGCGCGGCCGGCGGCGGATTGGCGCAGACGAGCGGCAGCGAGCGGTCCGGCGATGCCGCGATGCGCGGTCTGACCATCGACCGTATCGTGGTGACCGGGTCGAAGGAACAGGCGCAGGAAGTTGCCGGTTCGGTGCATTTTCTGGATGAAGTAGTGCTGGAACAGCAGGCATACGGCGACGTGAACCGCGTGCTGCGCCAGGTGCCCGGGGTGAACATCGTGGAGGAAGAAGGATTCGGACTGCGCCCGAACATCGGCATCCGCGGTTCAGGCACCGACCGCAACAGCAAGATCGCGGTAATGGAAGACGGTGTGCCGATCGCGCCGGCGCCGTACTCGGCGCCCGCGGCGTACTACTTTCCACGCACACCCAGAATCCACGCGGTTGAAGTGACCAAGGGGCCGGCGGCGATCAAGTACGGGCCGCAGACCGTCGCAGGCGCGGTCAATCTGTTCTCCACTCCGATTCCAGAAAAGCCGGGCGGTGGATTAGGCGGTGGGGTCAATCTCTTCGGCGGGGATTTCAGCACCATGCGCGGCCACGGTCTGGTCGGCGGTTTCATCGAGACGGGCAAGGCCTTCGACATCGGCATGAGCTTCGAAACGCTGCAGGAGCACTCCGACGGCTTCAAGAAACTCGACTCGGGCGGCAGCACCGGCTACCGCATCGAGGATTACGTTGCGAAACTCGCGTTCAGATCGGCGGAGGGCGAATCGCTGAGGCAGTCGCTCGAGTTCAAGTTCCAGACCTCCGACGAAGTGTCGGACGAAACCTACCTCGGCCTGGCGCTCGACGACTTCCGTGCCGATCCTTACCGCCGCTACCGTGGCAGTCAGCTCGACCAGATGAATGTGCAGCACCAGACTTATCAGGCCACGCACCGGATCGATCTCAGCGACCGGCTGGACCTGACGACCACCGCGTACTACACCAAGACCAAGCGTGCCTGGTACAAGTTGAACGATGTGCGCAATGCCGCGAACACGGCGTTCGTCAGCCTCAGCAACATACTTGCCGATCCCGCCACGTTCTCCACCGAGTACGCCGCGCTGGTCGGGGCGCCTGGGGCCACCAGTGCCGCCGGCGCATTGCGTGTGCGCAACAACAACCGCGAGTACTACGGCGCCGGCATCCAGTCGGTGCTCGGTGTCGGTTTCGACATGGGGCAAACCAGGCATCAGCTCGAAATGTCGCTGCGTTACCACCAGGACGAGGAAGACCGGTTCCAACAGGATGACCGGTACACCATGACCAATGGCACGATGGTTTTGAGTACGGCCGGCGCGCCGGGCAGCCAGGCGAACCGCATCGGCGAGGCGAAGGCGTGGGCGGCATACGTGCGCGATACGATCGAGTGGAACCGCTGGACCTTCGTCCCGGGTGTGCGCTACGAGAATATTTCCCTCAAGCGGACCGACTATGGATCCGCCGATCCGTCGCGCACGGGCCCAACTACCGTTCGAGAAAACACGGTCGATGTGTTCCTGCCGGGATTCGGCACCACGTATGACCTGACCGAGGAATGGAAACTGGTCGGCGGCGTGCACCGCGGCTTCGTCAATCCTTCGCCGGGATCCGACGCCGATGCGGAGGACTCCTGGAACTACGAAGCGGGCGTCCGGTTCAACCGCGGATATTCGCGGTTCGAGGCGATCGGTTTTCTGGTCGACTACCAGAATCTGGTTGGCACCTGCACCGCGTCGACCGGCGGTGGCTGCAATATCGGCGACCAGTTCGACGGCGGCAAGGGGCGGGTATACGGGCTCGAGCTGGTGGCGGGCTACGATGCGGGCGAGCGGCTCGGGCTGGAGTGGTCGGTGCCGCTTTCCGCGGTGTACACCTACACGCAGGGGGAGTTTCGCACGAGCTTCGTCAGCAGCTTTGAAGAGTGGGGCAACGTGGCGGCGGGTGACGAACTGCCCTTGCTGCCGGAACACCAGCTGACGCTGAACGCGGGGCTCGAGGGCTACACGTGGCGCACCTTCTTGACCATGAACTACGTGGGCGAAGCGCGCGCCCGCGCCGGCACCGGGGCGATCCCCGAAAACCAGCGTATCGACAGCCGCACGATCTTCGACGTGTCTGGAGAAGTGGACATGACGCGCGACGCCAGCCTGTTCGCGAGCGTGCACAATCTGACGGACGAGGTCTACAACGTCGGGTTCCGCCCCGCAGGCGCGCGCCCCGGCATGCCGCGCACGTTCATGGCCGGCCTGAAAGTGAAGTTCTGAGGCGCGGTGTAGCGATGCGGCCCGCGAGTGCGGGCCGATCCGGTTTCATCCGAAGGGCGGCGCAGATGCCGCCTTTTTTCGGGAATCGCAATAGCCTTGCGGTCGGCACTTCCCTGAACGGCGAAGCAATTCAGCCGGGCTTTTACTGTTTCGCGCGATGGCTGGTACGGGTTTCGCCACCGGAGCTCCGGCGCCCGCCGTCCGTGCCACCGCGCAGCCAGCGAATCAACCCTGCAGTCCGCCATAGCGCCACGAGCTGGCGGTAACCGAAGTTCTCGATCACTGCCGCAACCAGCAACCGCAGCACATGCGAGGGCCGCCGGTAGAGCTGGAACGACATTTCCTCGAGAAACAGTGCGCTCACCGACAGCAGGATGCCGAAACCGATCGCCACCGCGATGAGCACGACGAACGTCTGCCAGGAGACAAGGCCGAGGGCGAATGCCGCGATCAGCAGCACGTAGGCCAGCACTTCGAGCAGCGGACCGAGTACTTCGAACGCCAGCAGGAACGGGAACGAGGCCCATCCCGGCGCGCCGCCACGCCTGTGAAACAGCAGGCGCCGGTTCATCCACAGCGACTCGCAGAGCCCGCGCTGCCAGCGTATCCGCTGATTTCTCAGCGCGCCCAGAGATTCGGGGGCCGGCATCCAGCAAACCGGGTCGGGCACGGCGACCACTCGGCAGGGCTTACCTGCGGGACGGTGCGTACGCTGCAGACGCGCAACGAGCTCCATGTGTTCATCGCGCGTGCCGGAGCGAAATCCGCCCGCCTCGACTACGGTTTCCTTACGGTATACGTCGAACGCGCCCGAGACCGTGAGGGCCGCGTTGATTGCCGCCCATCCCAGGCGGCTGAACTGGAACGCGCGCAGGTACTCGACGATCTGCATCAGTGCGAGCAGGCTGCCGGGAAGGCCGACCGCGGTAAGGGTATGGCCGCTCGTCGTGCAGCCATTAGCGATCCGGATGGTGCTGCCCGCGGCAACGCTGTCCGGATCCTCCAGCAGCGGTTGCACCAGGCGACGCAGGCTGTCCTTCCTCAGGACGCAGCCCGGGTCCGCCGTGCACACCAGCGGATAGCGCGCCGCGTTAATGCCCGCGTTCAACGCGTCGGCCCTGCCGCCTTTTTCCTTGTCGATCACCCGCAGGTTCGGGAACGTCGTCGAGCGGTAGATGCCACGCACGTGTGCGACCGGAAGACGTCTCCAGTACGCCTCGGGGAACAGGCCGAGGGAAAACTCCTGCCTGAGCACGGCGAGTGTGTCGTCCGTCGATCCGTCGTTCACCACGATCACTTCGAGCTGCGGGTAGCCGAGCTGCAACAGCGAACGCACCGCGGCCACGATATGCATCTGCCGATTGCTCGCCGGCACGACGATCGAGACCGGCGGTTCGTGCCGCGATGCCGGATGCGGCAGAGCGTCGAGCGCGCGTGCCTCCAGATAGTGGCGGATGCCGCCGAGCGACATCAGGTTCAGGACCAGATAGCCGCCGTTTACGCTGATGAAATAGGCGAGAAACAACCACTGAATCGCGGCTGCGGTCGCGCCCGGATCGCCTGCGCTCATGACGTTCCCCGCTCCGCTACCACCTGGTCGAGCATGTTCTGCGCGAACTTGTCGGTAACCACGAAGCGCAACCGCCACAGATCGTCGCGCGTCAGGAAAGGCAGCGCGGCGAGCGACTGCGCGGCGCGGTATCGCACCCACCAGACCGGGTCGGCTAGCATTTCTGTCAGCACTTTCTCATCGCCTGGCTGCGCAGCCCGCGCCATGGCGCTTGCCGCCTGGGTTCGCACCTGCCAGCTTGCGTGACGCGTGCACGGCATGAGCAGGGCGCGATCCAGCGGCAGATGACGCGACTTCAGACATGCGATAAGCGCCTCAGGGTCGAGAGAGGTTCTGACAAGCTCGCGGATCTTCGGCCTGGCGGCACGCCCGTGCGCGCTGTCGAGCAGCGCGATCAATCTCGGCAGTTGCGATGGTGTCGCGGAATCCACCGCCGCGGCCAGCGGGGCCGAAACGTTCGCGGCGCCGGCTTCAGTGAGCATGGCGTCCAGCCTGGCAAGGGGCCAGTCGGGGCGTTCGGTGAAATCGGGCAGCAAGGCGTTCAGCGCACGCACCGGGTCGATCAGCAGCAGCGCCCGCGCGGCTGCGAGGGAAAGCAGGGCGTGCTGGCCGCGCGCAAGGCGCTCGAGCACGGGCCAGGACTCGTGATCGCCCAGATGGCCGAGCGTGACCACCGCCATGAGGCGGTCGCGGACCTTGCCGCGACCGAGCAGGTCGCGCGCTGCCAGATCCATGCGCAACTGGAGTGCCACCGCCTTCAGCCGGTGGCGTGCCG
>DATKEK010000230.1:0-5087 GCA_035512195.1 Burkholderiales bacterium | reverse complement strand
CAACCTGAACGATCTCCGGAATGACGTCGCCGGCACGTCGAACCACAACCGTATCGCCCACGCGCACATCCTTGCGGTGCAGCTCACCCATATTGTGCAGCGTGGCGTTGCTCACGGTTACGCCACCGACGAAGATTGGTTCCAGTCTCGCGACCGGCGTGACCGCGCCGGTTCGCCCAACCTGGAACTCTACGTCACGCACAACCGTCAGCTCCTCCTGAGCTGGAAACTTGTGGGCGACTGCCCAACGCGGCGCGCGTGACACGAAACCGAGCTCCCTCTGGTAGTCCAGCCGATCCACCTTATAAACGACACCGTCGATGTCGTAACTCAAAGAATCGCGCAGACTCCCCATCTTGCCGTAATAGGCCAGGCAGCCCTCGATACCCTTCACCAGATTTCGCTCTGGACAGACCTTGAAGCCCCACTCCATCAACCGGTCCAGCACTTCACTGTGTCGGTCGGGCAAGGATCCATTCTCGATTGTCCCCACCGCATACATGTAAATGTCCAGCGGCCGCGTTGCCGTCAGGCGCGGATCGAGTTGCCTGAGACTACCCGCAGCGGCGTTTCGAGGATTCACGAACGTCTTGTCGCCGCTGTGACGCGCCCGTTCGTTGAACTGGAGGAACAGCGCTCTCGGCATAAAGACTTCGCCCCGGACCTCGAGTACATCCGGCAACTTCTTGCCGCGCAGCTTGAGAGGAACAGCATCGATGGTCCTGAGGTTGTGGGTAATGTCTTCGCCCGTCGTCCCGTCGCCGCGCGTCGCACCACGGACGAACCTGCCCTTTTCATACAACAGGCTGACCGCTGCACCGTCCAGCTTCGGCTCGGCCGAATAGGCCACGGCGGCATCGACGTCGAGCTCCAGGCGCTCCGTCAGACGCCGGTGAAAGTTTCGTAGAGCTTCCTCTGTGAAGACGTTGTCCAGCGAGAGCATGGGGAGCCGGTGCCGAACGGTGCCGAAAGCGGCGATGGGTTCCGCTCCCACCCGCTGCGTAGGCGAATCATCCGTGATCAGCTCGGGGTGCTCTTCCTCGAGCGCCTGCAGCTCGCTCAGAAGACGGTCGTACTCCGCATCCGGAATCTCGGGGGAATCAAGAACGTGGTACAGGTAGTTGTGCCGCTGCAACGCGCTGCGCAGCGACTCCACTTTTTTCTGGATCGCAGCGGAGGCGTTCATGGCTGGCGCCCCTGTCAGGCTACCTTGATACCGTGCTGGTACTGGATGATCTCTTCGCGCAGGTAGCGCTCTCTCTGGATACTGAGGGTGCTGCCCGACTCGTCCAGCAATTCCGCGTGCAGAGCTTTTGCCACGGAGCGGCCCGCCTCCATCATCAGGTCGAAGGCCTTGCAGCCGTCCAGTGGGCCCGGCAACACCATAAACAGGCTGATTCCCGGAATCTTCTGGTTCTTGATGTTCTCGAGGTCGAAGCTGCCCGGTTCGATGAGGCTCGCCGCGCTGAAGATGACCTTCCTTTCATCGTCGCCATGGTATCGATGAAAGATGCCGAACTTACCGTGCCGCATGCCGACACCGCGAAGGTTGAGGACCAGGTCGTCACCGGCGAAAGCGCCGTGCTTCTTGGCCACCAGCCGCATGGTAACGATCTTCTGCTTCGGTGAAGTAAGCGGATCAGCCGGCTCGGTGACCGGCACGGATTCCGCATCGAGGTCGGCATCGTCGATTACCGAATACTGCTCTTCCTGCAGCTCGACGTCGCTCGTCGCGCTGGCGCCGTTTAGCGATGGTTCCACCCGCGAGGGGCGTTCGGGGCGCAATGGCTCGCGCTGTTTATCTCGCTCCCGGCGGCTATACAGATAAACGCCAACGACCACCAGGAGGCCGAACAACAACAGCAACCAACGCAGACCATCCATAAGCTTTCTCTAATGTGTACATTTCAGCTTGCCGCCATCTTGACTGCCTCGTCAAGATCCACGGAAACCAAACGTGACACTCCCGGCTCCTGCATCGTCACGCCCGTCAATTGCCTGGCCAGTTCCATCGTCACCTTGTTGTGTGTGATGAAGACGAACTGCACCTTCTCGGACATGTCCTTCACGATATCGCAGAACCTCGCGATGTTCGCGTCATCAAGTGGGGCATCGACCTCGTCCATCAGGCAGAACGGCGCCGGATTCAGCTCGAAGATCGCAAAGACAAGCGCAACCGCCGTAAGCGCTTTTTCGCCACCTGAAAGCAGGTGGATCGTGCTATTGCGTTTTCCGGGTGGCCGGGCCATTACGGTTACGCCGGCATCAAGAAGGTCGTCACCCGTCATCTCGAGGTAGGCGTGACCGCCACCGAACAATTTCGGGAAAAGACGCTTAAAGCCGGCATCGACATTGTTGAACGTCTCCCTAAAACGGGTGCGGGTTTCGCGGTCGATCTTTCGGATCGCACCCTCGAGCGTGCTGAGCGCGCTATTCAGGTCGGCCAGCTGCGAGTCGAGATACTCCTTTCGCTCGGACTGCTCCTTGAACTCGTCGATGGCAGCCAGATTGATCGGTCCGAGACGCTCGATCCGCAGGCGAACTCTTTCGAGCTTCTCTTCCCATACGGCGATGTCTGCTTCAGGTTCGATCTCCTGCAGCAGGTTTGCCAACGTGAAAGTCGTCTGGCCGAGTTGCTCGGCCAGACCCTCACGACGCACGCGGATTTCCTGCATGGCCATGCGCGCCTCGCCGACACCACTCCGCGCCTCCTCGGCTGCGCGATCAGCTTGCATCCGACGCTGGTCAAGCTGCCGGATAGCGTCTTCCGCCTCCTCGACCAGGCGCCGCGCCGCGGACAGTTCCGCCTCCACCTCGACCCGAACTGCCAGCTGCTTTTCCAGTTTCTCCTTGTTCGCAGTGAGCGGCGCCTCGCTGTCCGCCAGTTGCTGGCGAATTTCGCGCTCTCGCGTGCCGAAATGCTGCAGTTGAGACTGCATTCTCTCGAGGCTCTGCGCTGCCGAGGCCTTGCTGGTGCGCCGGCTTTCGAACTGGATCGCGACTTCATGCGCAGTCCGCCGATCCTGGTCCGCCTGCGCGCGTACCCTTTTCAGTTCTTTACGCAGTTCGTCCCTGTGCGATTCGAGGTTCGCACGCTCGCTATCCAGTTCCACGAGCGTATCGGAGGCGCGAACAAAGTGGCCTCGTGACGCCTTGAGCTGCTCCTCGGCGGCAAACACCTCACGGTCGATGGCGCTGCTCTCTTCAGCAATCGCCGTTTTGCGGGCGTTCGCCTGATCGAGCTGGAATCGCGCGGAGTCGAGGTTCGCCTTGACCTCCGAGTATTCCGTGAGGAGCGCTGCCGCATCGCGCTGCAGCGCTTCCCGCCGTTCCTCGAGCTGATTCAGGCGCGAGCGGCCGTCTTGCACCAGCTTCCTGGCACTATCGCAACGCGCCTGGAGTTCCCGCACCTCGTTTTTCAGGCGCCGCATTTCGTGCTCACGACCGAGAATCCCGCTCTTCGGGTCCGAATCGCGTGAGACGCGAAGCCAGGACCGGCTCAGCCAGAGCCCCTCGCCGGTAATGACGGATTCGTTGTCCGCGAGCTGCGAACGAATCGCCAGGGCAGCGTGCAGTGACCCCGCAATACGCACGGTCCGGAGCATCCCGACAACCGCCGCAGGCGCATTTCGTACCTTTTCCGCAAGCGTTCCGGCAGCCGCCGCACCGTCCCCACCCTGGCTCTGCAACAAGGTGACACTGCCGCTTTTCAGCCGCGCCAGACTCGCCGCCGCGTCGGCGACGTCCGACACGCAGACAGCCTGCAGGTACAGGCCAAGAACCGTCTCGACGGCGCGGTCCCAGCCGTCGTCCACATCGAGCAGTTTGACTACACGGGCGTTCTCCTCGAGGCCCGCCGATTGCAGCCAGTTCTGCACAGTCTCGTTACTCTCGCCAAGCGCCGCCTTTTGCACTGCCTCGAGCGAGGCATACCGCGACTCGGCCGCCTGCAACGAAGCATGCCGCTCGTCAACCAGCCGCGTCAGCTTCTGGTCCTGCTCGCGGAGCTTGCGAATCTTGTCGCTGATGTCGGTGAGCGCCCGCTCGAACTCATCGCGCGCCTGTCTTTTGCGCAGTTCCTGCTCGGCGAGCCTCTCGAACTTCTGCTTCAGTTCGTCCGGACTGGCGGAAAGCTGCGACGCCTCGAGTTTCTTGCGCCGCTCGCTCAGACTCTGCAGCCGGGATTCGATCTGTTCAGTGCGGGTGTGCTCGACGCTACGAACCTGCTCGGCCTCGTTTGTCTGCAACGAGTAGCGATCCCAGCGCTCCTGCCAGTCCGCCAGCGCCTTCTCCGCCCGCTCGAGCGACTTCTGCGACTGACGCTCGCTTGCCCGGGCGCGCTCGAGCCCCGGCACCAGCTCGTTCAGGGACAACTCGAGCTGCTCGATCTCGCTCTGGTCCTTGTTGATGTGCGAAGCGATCTCCTGCGCGCCTTCGATTGCCTGTTCGAGGTCCCGCTGCTGCCGCTCGCGCAGTTCGTGGGCATGGTCGATTGCCTGTTCCAGGCGCGCGATTTCCGAGCCGGCCTTGTAAAAGCGTGCCTGAACCGCGTTGCACTCGTCCGCTCGCTCCGTCTGTATGACGCGCGTGCGTTCCATCTCCGCTTCAACACTGCGTTGCTCGGCGATGATCGATTGGAGCACCGTTTCCCGTTCGGAGAGTGCCGCAGTTGCTTCTCCTGCACGGGCGTCGAGTTGGCGCAGACGCAGCGCCAGCAATTCGGCCGCCGTGAGGCGTTCGCTTTCCTTCAGGCGGCCGTATCGCTCGGCCGTTTTCGCCTGCCTGTCCAAATGCTTGATCTGCTTCTCGACTTCATCCAGCACATCCTTCAGGCGATCGAGGTTTTCCTTGGTGTGCCTGATGCGATTGGAGGTCTCGCGACGCCGCTCCTTGTACTTCGATATGCCGGCTGCTTCCTCGAGAAATACGCGCATTTCCTCAGGCTTCGCTTCGATCAAGCGTGAAATCATGCCTTGCTCGATGATCGAATAGCTGCGGGGTCCCAATCCGGTTCCCAGGAACACCCCCGTGATGTCCTTGCGACGGCAGCGGGTACCGTTAAGGAAATAGTTCGATATCCCGTCCCG
>DATKEK010000229.1:0-4161 GCA_035512195.1 Burkholderiales bacterium | reverse complement strand
CGGAGGGCAGCAGGCTCTACCTGTTCGAGGAGGATTTTCTCGGGGAGCCGTACGTCGTCGAGGAATCCGGAACGTACGAGGCGTTGTAGGGCACGGACCCCACCGCGCCGCTATTGCAAGCCGCGGTTCAGCTCACGCATCAGGCCGAGCGCCCGGCCCAGGTACGACCGCCCGAACATATTGAGGTGGTTGAGCACGTGATACAGCTGGTACAAGGCGACGCGCCGGCTACTCCCTCTGTGCAATGGCCACTCGCGCTCATACGCTCTGTAAAACTCGCCACCGAACCCGCCGAACAGGCGCGTCATCGCGAGGTCCGACTCCCGGTCGCCGTAATACACCGCGGGATCGAACATCACCGGCTGCCCGTCAACCGAGCCGACGTTGCCTCCCCAGAGATCGCCATGCAGCAGCGACGGCGACGGCTCGTAGTCATCGAACAGGCGCGCGAGGCTCCTGGCGAGCTTCGCTCCTTCCTCGAGCAGTTCACCACCGAACCCGTTGCTTTCCGCGAGCTGCAGCTGGACCAGCAGGCGCCGCTGGCGGAAAAACCGCACCCAGTCGAGGTCCGGGTCGTTTTGCTGCGGCGTCGTGCCGATGGTGTTGTCGCGGTGCCAGCCGAAGCTCTCCCTCGCGCGACGGTGCAGGAGTGCGAGCTGCCGGCCCAGCAACCGTTGGGTCCGGGGCTGGTTCGCGGCGCGCTCGAGGTCGAGCCACTCAAGCGCAAGCCACGCGCCGTTCCCGCTGCTGCCCTGCGCGGCGACACCGGGGACGCGCACGGCATCCGCGGCCGCCAGTTCCTGCAGCCCGGCCGCCTCGGCCTCGAACAGGTCGAGAAACTCCAGCGGACCGGTCTTGAGAAACAGCGGCCCCTGGTCGGTTTCGAGCCGCCAGGCGGCGCTGATGTCGCCGCCGCTGACGCTGCGCGGGGCGGGACCATCCGCAAGGCGGAAACCGTGGACTTCGAGTGCTTCGCCTATCTGCAGCCAGTCCGACATGCCAGCGATTGAACCTCGGTAACGCGCCCCTGGTGGCCTCTTCCGCGTCAGAACGCCGGCTGCAGGCGCAGCGGCGGCAAATCGGGCGCAGCGACGAGATCCGACACCCGCTCCGCCTGCCGGCGCAGCGCCGACCCGATCGCGGCGCGGTCGAACAGCGCATTCACGGCGCCGAGGTCCGGCGCCAACGGCTTCAGGCAGGTCAGCGATTTCTCGAGCGGAATGTCGCAGGCGATGCCGGTGAGCTTTCTCGCCAGCATTGCCGCATCCCGGTGCAGCTCGAGCTTCAGCGCCAGGGTCTTCGCACCGCGACACGCGACTTCGTGCACCCTGTCGAGATTCGCATACAGGGCATCCAGCGAGCCGAAGTGCTGCAACAGCGCCGCCGCGGTTTTCTTGCCGATGCCCGGCACGCCGCGGATGTTGTCCACGGCATCTCCGGCCAGTGCGAGGAAATCCGCGATCTGTTCCGGCCACACGCCGAACACGCCCGGGATGTCCTCGTAGCCGAGCTTTCCCTTGCCGGCGAAGTCCCAGAAAATGTCCGCTTTCGACACAAGCTGGGCGAGATCCTTGTCCCGGCTCACGATCGTGGACGGGCAACCGGCGCGCCTGCCCTCGCTGACCAGCGTGCCGATCAGGTCGTCCGCCTCGTACACCGGGTGCGCGCACTCCATGATGCCGAGGGCTCTGGTGAATTCCCTGCACTGGTGAAACTGCCGCTTCAGTTCCACCGGCGCCGGTTCGCGATTCGCCTTGTACGACGGGTAGAGTTCGCTGCGAAAGGACCTCGTCAGGCTTTCGTCGAACAGGACCGCCAGGTATTCCGGCCGGACCTGCTCCACGAAGTCGCCGATGAAGCGGCAAAAGCCGTACAGCGCGTTGACGGGGTTACCGTCCTCATCGACCATGTCATCGGGAAGAGAATACCAGGCACGAAAGACGTACACGCTGGCGTCGATCAGGTACTGCATCCGCGGCCTCTGGTGTCCGTCCGGGAGTCTTTGGAATCATAGCAGTTCCTGAAGCGCTCTTTCCTTCCGTGAAATCGCAAACCGCTACGAATCGAGCAGGAAGGAGCCATCCGAGAGGTGATCGCTCAAGCGCGCGTGCAATGGACTGGATCGCGGGATGTGGGCCAGCAGGTACTGCATCTGGTCGGCCAGCACCTTGCGTCCCTTCAGGTAAATGTATTCCGCATAGGTCGGCGTGAAGGGCACTGCCACCAGCTGCATCACGGCCTGTTCGGGGGTGCGCCCCCCTTTGTGGTTGTTGCACCGCTTGCAAGCCGTCGCGACGTTGTTCCAGGCATCGCGCCCGCCCTGCGACAGCGGCGTGATGTGATCGCGGGTCAGGTCGCGCGTCTGGAAACGCGTGGCGCAATACAGGCAGAGATTGGCGTCCCGCTTGAAAAGCGTACGGTTATTGAGCGGCGGCACGTATTGGTCTCGCACGTACGCCAGGCCCTGGCTGGTCCCGTACGTTGCCACGATCGAGCTGACGTCGATGGAGCTGCGCCGGCCACTGAAAGCACTGTAGCCGCCGAAGATAGTGTAAAGGAGGGTCCCGCAGGCGTACGCGACCTGCTCCGTGTGATAGAGCCGGACGGCTTCGCGGTAGTCGATCCACTCGAGCGGCATACCTGCCACGTCGGTTCTCAACACCTGTTGCGAAATATCTGAAGCAGCACCAAAGCGCATATGAGTTCGTCTCCGGTACTGTAGTTTGCAGAAAGGCCGGTAAAAAGCAACAGTGACGCAAAACTGCAACACTTCTGTCGGCACGATAGCGCGGAGCGTATTCCCGAGACGCAGAAGCCGGGATGGATGGGGTCGCCCGCGTCGCTCGAGTGGCACCTGTAGCAGCCCGCCATGCGGGCCGAACCAACTTCGCAGTCGCCCGCATGACGGGCTCCTACGGGAAACTTCTACGAGAACGGCAGCTATGTCATCATGCGGCTCTCGCTGGACCCGTAGACAATCATTCGAATGACGGACGCCCTGTCCCGATAATAATCACTCTGTAGTTCAAGAACAGCCGGAGACTGATAATGCCGCTGACCGTTGGCGTGCTGAAGGAAACCCTTGAGGGTGAAACTCGCGTTGCACTGACACCGGAGATCACCGCGAAGCTCCGGAAGCTCGGCGTCTCGGTGGTGATGGAGAAAGATGCGGGCGCAGCGTCGCAGCTGCTGGACGATGCCTACGAGGGTGTCGATTTCACCGACGCCGACGGCGTGCTCGGGCGCTGCAAGGTGCTGCTGACGGTGCAGCCGCCGGCGGCGGGCGTGGTCGAGCGGCTGGGCCCCGGATCGGTGACCGCGGGTCTGGTGTACGGCCATATCAACCGCGAACTGGTAGCTTCGCTCAAACAGCAGCGCCATACCGCATTCGCCATGGAACTGGTGCCGCGGATTTCCCGCGCGCAGAGCATGGACGTGTTGTCGTCGCAGGCGGCGGCTGCCGGCTACCAGGCGGCGCTGATCGGGGCGAGCACCCTGGACAAATTCGTCCCGATGCTGACCACGGCCGCCGGCACCATCCGGCCGGCACAGGTGCTGGTCATCGGCGCGGGTGTCGCCGGATTGCAGGCCATTGCCACCGCCAGGCGCCTCGGCGCGGTGGTCAAGGGGTATGACGTGCGTGGGGCGACGCGGGAACAGGTGCAGTCGCTGGGGGCGAAATTCGTCGAAACCGGCGTCAGTGCGGAGGGTGAAGGCGGTTACGCGCGTGAGCTGACCGACGAGGAAAAGCAGAAGCAGCAGGCGGCGCTGGAGAAGGAGATCGCCGCTTCCGACGTGGTGATCAGCACCGCAGCGATACCCGGGCGCCCGGCGCCCAGGATCATCTCGGCAGCGGCCGTATGGACAATGAAGCCGGGGGCGGTGATCGTGGATCTCGCCGCGGAGACCGGCGGCAACTGCGAGCTGACGCGCGCAGGCGAGACCGTGGTCGAGAACAAGGTAAAGATCGTCGGCCCGGTCAACCTGCCGGCGAAACTGGGCAGGCACGCCAGCGAGATGTACGCGCGCAACGTGTTCAACTTCCTGAGCCCGGCGATCAAGGACGGCGAACTCGCCATCGACTGGGAGGACGAGGTGTTTGCCTCCTCCGTTCTGGTCAGCGACGGGGAGATACGCCACGAGCCGACGCGCAAATCCATT
>DATKEK010000228.1:0-7183 GCA_035512195.1 Burkholderiales bacterium | reverse complement strand
GCGCGTGCGTTGCGTCTCGCCTGTGCCAAGCGTCAGTTCGGTCCCCGGCAGTCGCAGTCCGTAGCGATATCCCGCCACATGCGCGTCGATTACCCAGCGTGCCAGGCGCGACAGGCGACCTTCCACGCCGAGCGCTTCCGGCGTGGCCGCGTAGTCCAGCCAGGTCTCGGCGCCGGAAGAGCCAGAGAACTGCTTGGTGAAAAAGCCTTGGCCTCTCGCGGTGGCTTTCCACGCGATCCGCTTGGGAGGATCGCCCGCGTGGTAGTTGCGCAAGCCTGAGAAATCCTCGTCCCCGGTTCCGCTCGCCGAGCCGTCGCCTGACGCCGCGACCGGTTGCGGCAGCGGTACGATTCCCGCCTCAGGGCGCGGGTAGACGATGCAGGCAAGGTCGAGTTCGACATTCGCCCACGCATAGAACAGACCCAACGGGTAGGTGGTGTAGATACGGAACCGTCCGGGACGGAACAGGCCCCTGCGCGCGGCAGTCACCGCCACTTCGACCTCGGCAGTTGCCGCCGCAGGCACGTCGAAGCAAACCTGCGGCCGATCGCGGAAGGCGATCGACAGGCTGATGCGCGGTACCTGCCCGGGATTGTCAACCAGGATTCTGAATCGCGCGACGTCGCCCAGAAAAGCCGGTTCGGACTTTCCGGCGCGCAGCCGCACGTGTGCGAGATTGCGCCAGGTGTGGAGGATCGACACGATGCCGGTGCCCGCCAGCAGGAAGGCAAGGCCGTAGCCGAGCGCGAGGTTGTAGTTGATCGACCCGATCAGCATCAGCATCAGGGTCACCGCGAACATCAGTCCGGCGCTGGTGGGCAGAATGTAAACGCGCCGCTGGGTGAGCTGCACCGGGCCGGGTTCCGGGCCTTTCAGCGGAAAAATCCAGTCGCCGATGCGATCGCGCAAGGTCAGGGACGAAACTCGCGGCAGCGCGCGCGATGCGTAAGCCGTAATGCCGGTGAATTTCACGCGCGGACCTCGCGACGGGCAGGCATCCCGGTCAGGGAATCGCGACTTCTTCTATGAGGCGTTGCGCGAGTTCCATTCCGTTCAGCGACGCGTAGCCGTTTACCGAATGCAGCCGATGGCCCGCAACGCTCGGTAGTACCGCTTGCAGATCCTCGGGGATCACTTCGCGACGTCTGTCCATGAACGCCCAGGCGCGCCCGGCGTTCAGCAGGTACAGGCCCGCGCGCGGGCTCAGGCCGTTCACGAAGTCGGGCGACTGCCGGGTATATGCCAGCAGGGCCTGCAGGTAATCGATCAGCGCCGGCGCGGTATGCAGTTCGCGAACCCGTTTCTGCAGCGATATCAGGTCGGGCGTCGACAGCACCGGCTCGAGATCGGAGATCATGTCGCGGCGCTCGCGCCCCTCGAGCAGCGCGCGCTCCGCCTTGCCGTCCGGGTAGCCGAGATGGATGCGCATCAGAAAGCGGTCGAGTTGCGACTCCGGCAGCGGGAAGGTGCCCACCTGGTACGACGGATTCTGTGTGGCGATGACGAAGAACGGCTCCGGCAAGGGTCTGGTTTCGCCTTCGGCGGTCACCTGGTGCTCTTCCATCGCTTCCAGCAACGCGCTTTGCGCCTTTGGCGTGGCACGATTCACCTCATCGGCCAGGATCACCTGCGAGAACACCGGCCCAGGATGAAACTTGAAGGCCGAACTGTCCCGGTCGAACACCGATATGCCAAGAATATCCGCCGGCAGCAGGTCGCTGGTGAACTGGATGCGCTGAAAATCCAGTCCAAGCGACTTGGCGAGCGCGTGGGCCAGTGTGGTTTTCCCCACGCCGGGCAGATCCTCGATCAGCAAATGGCCGCGCGCAAGCACGCATGCCAGGGTCAGCCGGATCTGGTGCTCCTTGCCGAGAATGATGTGGCTGATCTGGGCGATTACGGGATCGAGCGGATGGGACATATTGAAGTGGACATAGCGGACAGATTCCGGCGCCGTTCGGCCTACGCGAAATCAGGCAGCGTCTCGGCCGGTAAGTTGCATGACGCCCGGAAGTGTAACCCAACCCGGCGCAAAGCCCTGCCGGCTCAGGGCGGCGACAGAGACTTGACGACATGCTTGAGCGAGGGATCGTCGGCGCACGTGCGTGCCTCGAATCCGAGCGCTGCCATCAGGCGCAGCATTTTCTCATTATTGTGCAGGACGAAACCTTCCATGGTCTTCAGGCCCTTTTCGCGCGCTGCATCGAACAGTGCACGCATCAGCCGAGAGCCGATGCCGCGGCCCTGCCAGTCGTCCGCGATCACGATGGCGAACTCGCAGCTTTCGCCGTCCGGGTTGGTCGCATAGCGCGCGACGCCGATCTGCGCGGCGCTGCCGTTATCCGCGGCAATGGCGATCAGCGCCATCTCGCGGTCGTAATCGATCTGCGTGAAACGCACCAGCATGCGATCCGACAGCTCGCGCAGCGCGCTGATGAAGCGGAAATACTTCGATTCCTCCGACAGGCCTTCGACGAAGGCCTTCTCCATTTCGGCGTCTTCCGGTCGGATCGGCCGCACAGTGACTGACACGCCGTCGGCAAACGTCCAGCGCTGGACAAGATGGGTCGGGTAGGGGTGAATCGCCATGTGCGCGTAGCGTTGCGCCGATTCGCGTGCTGCCACGGCGGTCACTACGATACGTGCATCCGCTGCGACCGCGCCAGCGCTGTCCACGGTCATCGGATTGATATCCAGCTCCTGCAGCCAGGGCAGTTCACAGGCCATCTCCGATACCCGCAGGAGAACGCTTTCGGCCGCCGACGCCGCGCCGGCCCCGGCCTTCTCCAGCAGCGAGGCGACACGCGTGCGCGACATCAGGTCATGCGCGAGAAACGCGTTCAGCGGCGGCAGCGACACCGCGCGGTCTCCGATCAGCTCGACCTGCGTGCCGCCGGCGCCGAAGGCGATCACCGGGCCGAACAGCGGATCGCTGAACATGCCGACCAGCAGCTCGATGCCGTCGGGCTTGTCCACCATCGGCTCCACCGCGACGCCTTCGATGTGTACGCCGGGCGCCGCGGCAGCGACCGCAGCGAGAATCCCGTCGAAGGCGGCGCGCGCTTCGCCGCCGGTCCGCACGTTCAGCCGCACGCCACCGGCCGCACGCTTGTGCGGAACCGCTGCTGAGCTGACTTTCATCGCTACCGGATACCCGATCCGTTGCGCGAGCGCCGCCGCATCTTCGGCTGTGCGCGCGACCTGCGCCGCCGCAACGGGAATACGGAAGGCGGCGAGTAGCGCCTTGGATTCGGTTTCCGTAAGCACGGTGCGGCCCTGCGCAAGCACCGACTCGATCAACGCCCGCGCACCCGCGACATCGGGCGATTCCTGGTGCGCGAGCGGTCCCGGCACCTGCATCAGCAGACGCTGGTTGCGGTAGAACGAGGCCACGTTGGCGAACGCCTCCACCGCGGGCTCCGGGGTGCGAAACACCGGGATGCGGGCGTCGGTCAGCAGGGCGCGCGCCTGTTCCACGCGGCGGTCGCCCATCCAGCAGGCGAACAGGTGCTTACTGTTGTCGCGGGCGAGGTCGATCACGGTTTTCGCCACCTCGACCGGTCTAGTCATCGATTGCGGCGTGAGGATTACCAGCAGTCCGTCTGCGCGGGGGTCTTGCAGACAGGCATGCACCGCTTCGCGGTAACGGCCGGTGTCGGCATCCTCGAGCAGGTCCACCGGATTGTCGCGCGACCAGTCCGCAGGCAACACGCGATCGAGCCGGGCGATCGTCTGTTCCGACAGCACCGGCACCTCGACGCCGATCTCGTTCGCCCAGTCGGCCGCCATCACGCCAGGGCCGCCGCCGTTGGTGATGATTGCCAACTGATTGCCTACCGGCCGGTAGCGTGACGACAGACATTTTGCGGCGGAGAACAACTGGATGAACGTGCGAACGCGCACCGCGCCTGCACGCCTCAGTGCGGCATCCGAGACCTCGTCGCGCCCGGCGAGCGAGCGCGTATGGGTAACCGCGGCGCGCAGACCGGCGGCCTCGCGGCCGGACTTCAGCACGATCACCGGCTTGGCGCGGGCCGCCGCGCGCAACGCACTCATGAACTTCCTGGCATTGCGGATTCCCTCCACGTATAGCACGATGCTTTCGGTGGCGGGATCGAGCGTGAGAAAGTCCAGCACGTCGGCGAAATCGACGTCGAGCTTGTTGCCGAGCGAGACCACGCTGGAGAAGCCGACCTCATCGCTGTGCGCCCAGTCGAGCACCGCAGACACCAGCGCGCCGGATTGCGCCACCAGCGCCACCGACCCCGCGCTCGCCCGGCTCGACGCAAAGGTGGCGTTCAAGCCGGTCGACGGGCGCATGATGCCGAGCGAGTTCGGGCCGAGCAACCGTATCCGGTGCCGCCTGGCGGAAGCCGCCACCACCTTTAGCAGATCGGCGCCCGCCGGGGTGGCATCCGTGAGCCCGGATGACACGATCGCCGCCGCCCGCACGCCGCGCGTGCCACAATCCTCGATGATCTGCGGAATGGACTCCGCCCGGGTGGCGATCACCGCGAGATCGACTGCCTCGGGCAGGTCGCGCACCGTCGCATGCACCGGCGCGCCAAACGCGGCGGCACGGCGCGGATTGACCGCATACAGCGGCCCGGTGAAGCCGTCCAGCAGGTGCCGCATCAACGCCGCGCCCACGCTTGCAGGGTCCTCGCTGGCGCCGACCACCGCGACGGAAGCCGGTATGAGCAGCGGAGCGAGGGGATGATTATTCACGGCACTGGCACGAACGCGGGAATCTAAGTTAGGTTATCGGAAGTGCGCTGCCGAGCCAAACCGTGAATAATCGCGGCCGCGACCGTAAGCACAAGATCATCCGTTCCGCTACTCATTACAGCATGCCGACCGCCTTCTTTCACCACAACGATTGTCGCCTGCACGACATGGGCGAGCACCATCCGGAAAGTCCCGCGCGTCTCACCGGAATCGAAGACCACCTGCTGGCAACCGGTGTGCTGCCGCACCTGCTGGAAAGGGAAGCGCCGCTGGCGTCGCGCGAAGCCCTGATTCGGGTTCACGATCCGGATTACCTGGACCTGCTCGAGGCGACAGTCCCCGCGCACGGCATCATGCATCTGGATCCGGATACCGCCATGTGCCCGCATTCCCACCAGGCGGCGCTGCGGGCTGCCGGCGCCGCGGTGGCGGCGACCGACATGGTGATCGGCGGCGAGGCAGAGAACGCTTTCTGCAACGTGCGCCCGCCCGGTCATCATGCCGAACGCCGGCGCGCGATGGGCTTCTGTTTCTTCAACAACGTCGCGGTCGCTGCCGCACATGCGCTGGAAGCGCACGGACTGGCGCGGGTGGCGATCATCGACTTCGACGTGCACCACGGCAACGGCACTGAGGACATTTTCGCGGACGATGAGCGGGTGATGATGGTGTCCACCTTCCAGCATCCGTTCTATCCATACAGCGGAACCGAGGGCCGCTCCGAGCGGATGGTGAACGTGCCGCTCGCGGCGTACGCCGGCAGCCGCGAGTTCCGCGAAGCGGTCGGGCATGTCTGGTTGCCGGCACTGGAACGCTTCCGCCCGGAGATGCTGTTCGTTTCCGCCGGCTTCGATGCGCACCGGGAGGACGACATGGCAATGCTGGCGCTGACCGAGAGCGATTACGACTGGGTCACGCGGCATCTGTATCGCATCGCAGAAACCCATGCGCGCGGCCGCATCGTTTCCACCCTCGAGGGCGGTTACCACCTGGAAGCGCTGGCGCGCAGCGTCGCGGCGCACATTCGCGCGCTCGCCGGGCTGCAGGGCAGATAGCGGTCCGACTCTGCCCTCAGAAAGGAGGCATACCCTCGACCTTAAGGATATTCCCGGTCCGGATATAGGGAAAATCCCGATTTTGCGTGGCCAAAAGCAGGGCTATCGTTCACATCAGGTTTCAGGTCGACTTCCGTTCAGGCGTTCGTTCCCGCGTTGCCAGGATGAAGGATTTCGAGCAACGAACGAGAACGGACAGCCATGCGCACACAGACGGTCCTTTTGGTGGATGACAGCACCGCCTTTCTGGCAGCCGCGTCCAAATTTCTGGCGGATTTCTGCAACGTAGCGGTGGTGGGCACGGCGCAGTCGGGCGAGGAAGGCGTTCGACTGGCCGAAGCGATACGGCCAGATATCGCGCTGGTGGATTTCAATTTGCCCGGCATCGGCGGCCTTGAGGTGGTGAGTCGTCTGAAGGCGCTGCGATACCCTCCGATCGTGATCATGGTGTCGTTCAACAGCGAAAACGAATACCGGAAAGCAAGCCTTCTGCGCGGCTGCGACGCGTTCGTGTCAAAGACGGACTTCACGGATGAAATAGGACCGGTGTTGGAAAAGTTCTCGGCAGTGGGTGATCTCTAGAGCTCCGCTATGTTTCCGGGGAGCCGGGAGCGGCGAAGATATCCGAACGCATGGAACCAGAGTTACGGAAGGGGTTTCTGAGAACGCGTGCGCGTCCATGGAGTTCCCGTCCGGGAACAGGCCGGTTCCGCGCAGAGTCGAGGATTGACCTCGGGCGGCAGTAACGCGGTCCGGGCTCCGGCGACGACGATTCGGTCATCACGAAGTCTGTTATCGCACTGGCGCATGGGCTGGGCCTGAAGGTGGTCGCCGAGGGCGTGGAGACGGCGGATCAACTTGCCTACCTGGTCGAACACGGGTGCGATGCGGGGCAGGGGTACTTGTTTGCCAGGCCGATGCCGGCTGGAGAAATCAGCA
This sequence comes from Burkholderiales bacterium, assembly GCA_035512195.1. Lineage (GTDB taxonomy): Bacteria > Pseudomonadota > Gammaproteobacteria > Burkholderiales > Eutrophovitaceae > DATKEK01. The sequence continues at coordinate 461 of DATKEK010000228.1, read as the reverse complement.
AGATCCTTTCCGAAGGCCGGTTGCCGGCTGCGGACGGCACAGCGTCATAGCAGCAGCGCGGCGGCGACCTTGCGGTCCTCGGCCGCGAGGATGTTGTAGGTCCGGCACGCGGCGGTGGTGTCCATCACCTCGACGCCGATGCCTGCCGCGTACAGGGGCTGCAGCAGGCGCGGATGCGGAAAGCGCAGCCTGGCGCCGGTTCCGAGCAGGACGATCTCCACATCCAGCGCGGCAAGCGCCGCTACCGCGGCCTCGTCCAGCGCGTCGAATCCCGGCACGTTCCATGTGTCGAGCAGACGGTCCGGCAGCACCACCAGGCTGCGTTCGTATCGCACGCGGTTCACCGTGACGTAGCCTGTGCCATAACCGGTTACGGTGTTGCGGCCTTCGGCTGTGGAAATATGCAGTTTCAAACGCGACTCTTTTGCGGTGCAATGTGCGATCCGCTAGGATTATAGCTT